>NZ_CP013419.1:0-300000 GCF_001524445.2 Burkholderia savannae | reverse complement strand
CGGAACTGGAAGTGCTGTCATTCGCCGAAGTGGCCGACAGCGTCGCAATCGATGTGTTGAAAACCATTTGAGGAGAGAACGATGAACGTGGACGTTGTCATGCTCGTCAAGGAAAGCATGGATAAGATGGGCTGCAGTAACGCGATCACCGGCGAGCTCGATGCGCATGCGCCGATTTGCATTGCATTTCATTCGATGCCTGAAATGTTTGTCGAACGAGAAGACGAGCATGTGACATTGTGGAGCCGACTCGACTACTCGGGCGAGAGCCAGCTTGCACGTTGCGCGTTCGATCTGCTCACGTATCAGATGCCGCGCGGATCGGATATGTTTGCATCGCGTCGACCGCTGCTGTCGCTCGTTGATGACGAGCTGATTTTGCATGGCCGCGTCGAGCCGCACTATCTCGCCGATACCGACCGCTTCATCGAGGCGCTCGAATTGTTCTATGAAGACCTGTGTGCGATCAACGGGATTCTTGAGCAATGAGCGCAGCCGGTGACCCTCTGAAATTGCTGAAGCGGCGCGCGCATCCGTGTCGCATACAGGGGCCGATTATAGAGGCGCCGCTGCCGCAGGTGGCTATTGGTGAGCTGTGCATTATCCGCGAGACGGCCGTAAGCGAACATGAGATCGGTCGCGCGCAAGTGGTTGGTTTTGGGCGCGATACTGCGATTTTGAGCACGCTTGGCAGTACGGCTGGCCTTTCGCGACAGATTGCGCTCGCGCCGACGGGCGAACGAATGACGGTCGATGTGTCACCGATGATGCTCGGCACGGTCGTCGACGCGACTGGCGAGATAGTCGAGACGTTTAGCGCGGCGCGAGTAGCCGGCGATGCGTTACCGAGGCGGATGGCAGTCGATGCTGTACCGCCAGACTACGCGGAGCGGCGGCCGATTGCGAGCCGGCTTGCGACTGGCATTCGCGCGATCGATGGTCTTCTGACCTGCGGCGTTGGCCAGCGCTTTGGCATTTTCGCTGCAGCGGGATGTGGCAAGACTTCGCTGATGAACATGATGATCGAGCATGCGGGGGCCGATGTTTACGTGGTCGCACTAATCGGTGAGCGCGGGCGCGAGGTGTCGGAGTTCGTTGAGCGACTCAAACACTCAGGGCGTCGGGATCGGACGATCGTTGTGTATGCGACGTCGGATCGATCGTCGGTGGACCGTTGCAACGCGGCGCTCGTCGCAACAACAATTGCGGAGTATTTTCGCGATCGTGGTTGCAACGTGATGCTCTTTCTCGATTCGATGACCCGCTATGCACGCGCGCTGCGCGACGTCGCGCTTGCAACGGGTGAAGCGCCGGCGCGGCGCGGCTATCCGGCGTCGGTGTTCGAGAACTTGCCGCGACTGCTTGAGCGACCGGGACGAACAAGCACGGGCAGTATCACCGCGTTCTATACGGTACTTCTTGAAAACGAAGAGGAACCCGATCCAATCGGAGACGAGATTCGTTCGATAGTTGATGGCCACCTGTATCTGAGCAGAAAGCTCGGTGCCAAGGGACATTACCCAGCGATCGACGTGTTGAAGAGTGCGAGCCGCCTGTTCGATGAGATTACCGACGCGTCGCATCGCGTGATGGCAAAGCAGTTTCGGCAGCACCTCGCACGAATCGACGACATGCAAATTTTCCTCGATCTCGGTGAATACCGTCGCGGTGAGAATCTGGAGAACGATGATGCGCTCGATCGGCGCCCTGTGCTCGATGCATTTCTGCGGCAGGAGATCGCGGAGGCATCGGCGTTCGACGAGATGCTTGAGCGAATGCACGAGGCTGTGTCGTGAAACGGCTCGGCGACGCACGGCGACTGATCGCGGTCCTTGAGCGGCGCGAATGGTCGGTACGCCAACAGGCGGAGCGGGAGCGCAAAGGGCTATCGAATCTCGACGCGCGGATCGTCGAACATCGTGCCTCGATCGAGCGCTTGCGCGACCGGCTCGCGGCCACCGCGCCGCCAAAGTCATATGCGCGCGCCGAGCTGATGCGCGTGCGCGGAAAGCAGGCGGCGATTCGTTTCGAAATCGCGTGCAAGCAGATCGAAGCAGATGATCTACTCGAGCAGCGTCTGGCGGCTGAGCGGGCATTGCGCGAGAGCCTGGCCGCGGCTCTCGCGCTCGAGCGGCGGCAGAACAAGCATCGCAACTGGCTCGCGCGACGCAGGCTCGAAAACGACCTGCTGCACGAACTGGCTATCGAAGCGGAAATCATAGAAGGAGCTAGTCATGGGTTCAATCAGCGGTACTAACGCTCCGCGCGTATCTAACATCGGGTGTACGGAGGCGGCTGGTGTCGAGCAGACATCTGGCTTGCAGCTCGCGTACCAAGAACAGTGCCGTAAGGTGCTCGATAAGCGCGACGAACGTCGGAATCGCGACGACTCCAATGCGAGCCATGCGCCGGCGAGGAAAAAGGCGGTGAGCAAAGGTGAGCCGCTCGTCGCGGCGATTTGGATGTATGCGCCCTATCAGCAGCAGGATCGGCCGATCGAGCGGTTCGGTAGAAATACGTCGGACGGTGCAGGCGCGACGCGCGCGGATGTAACACAGAAGGAAACTTTCGCGCCGGTTGTATCGAGCATCGCGGACGGCCGAGCGGGAGATACGTCGAACGATGCGACACATGTTTCGCATGCCAATGTGGATCGGACGGTGGCGCCTGCGCATGCCGATCCGATGGCGGCGCACAGAACACGGGACAGCGTTACTCTCATCCCTGCGGAAGCGATGTCATCGTCGTTTTCGCGCCAGCCAGCCAGTGCTCTAAATGCCGGCACAACGCCGATCGTGCCGGCCTCACAAAATCCACGAACAGCGCACGAGTTCGTGTCACAACAGGCGAAGTCAGCGACAGGCGTGATGCGCGCGCCGAATGAGCATGACTCCAGCGTTGACGCGAACGATGTTCCGCTAACGGGATTCGCACGCGTTTCGACGCAGATGCCGATTCGAACCACAGAGCCCCATATACGGACCCTTGAACAGTCGCGCGCAACATATCGTGACGCGGTGGCCGATCCGGCGAATGTGAGCGCGCAAGACATGTCTGAAACTCCTGTTACACAAGTGCGCTACAGCTTCAACACGTGGGACGGGCGGCCTGCCGTCAATTTGCGTTTCAACCTTGATCATGCATCGCAAGTCGTTACCGCACAGCCGAGCCAAGAGCGCGTACAACATGCAATGGAGCGCGGCGTCGATCAGCTCGCGCCGGGATGGATCGTCGAGTTCGATCGACAGCAAGCGGACGATGGCGGCAGTCATTCGTCGCGGCGCCACGCGCGACAGGAATCGGAGGCGGACGAGCAATGAGTGCGCGCTACTTGTCATTGCGCTGCGTCGAGACCACGCAGTTGCCGTTGTACCAAAGCGCACGGGCGCTGAGCGCAGTCGGTCATCACGCGGCGCTGCGCGTAATTGCACCGCCATGCGGCTACGCGGTGCTGCGGGCTTTCTGGAAGGGCATGGAATACGAGGGCTGGGTCGACATCGACGATCTGATGCGCCGCCACTATCCGGCACTCGCCACGCTCGCATGGCGCGCACTCGACAAGCATTACGCGCTGGCTCTGCTGGGCGGAAGAGACGCGGCCACGGATCTGCCCGCGCCTCCGGGCGGTTGGGAGCACGTCCGTCTCGTGGATCTCGTCGAGCGCGAGCTACACGCAGAGCCGCTGCTGTGCTTCGATGCGGTCGACGGAGTACGTTCGATGTTTCGCACGTTTCCGGATGCCGCGCCCGCCGGGCGTGCTGTCGTCGATATGGCCAAGCTGCCGGTTGTCATGTGTTTCGTGATTGGTGTTTCGCGTTTGCCGCACGCGCTTCTGTCCGCCATCGTACCAGGCGACGTGTTGCTCGTTTGTGAGCCGCGCAACGTGGTCAGGATCGGCGCGAAGTCGCTTTGTGAATTTCGCTGGAAAGGAGAGGAAATTATGCTGGACGAACAAATTGTTGAGAACACGTTCGACGATGTAGATGAAGAACGAATCGAGGTGGACGCGCTCGCCGATGCGCCGCCGAAGTCTTTCGAAATTGACGCGTTACCCGTCACGCTGGAGTTTTCGTTGCCCGGCGAGCGCATGACAGTCGCACAGTTAGCCGGCTGCCATGCCGGGACGGTGTTGCCGTTGCGCGGAACGTCCCGCGATGTGACGATCCGTGCCAACGGCCAGCCACTCGGCCAGGGTGAGCTGATTCAGGTCGGCGAACAGCTCGCGGTCGAAGTGAAGACACTTTGGTTCACGAAACCGGCAGCAAGTGATGGCGAATAATGAAATTGCACTGATCGTCCTGCTGACGGCAGCGACGCTCGTACCGTTCGTCGTCGCGGCAGGTTCGTGCTTCATCAAGTTCTCAGTCGTCCTCGTGCTCGTGCGCAATGCGCTCGGCATTCAGCAGGTGCCGTCGAACCTCGCGCTCAACAGCATCGCGTTGATCATGTCGCTGTTCGTGATGATGCCGGTTGCCCAAAGCGCATATCGCTATCTGCAGCATCATCCGCTGGATGTGATGAGCAGCGCGTCGGTCAACGATTTCATAGACGATGGTCTTGGCGATTACAAGCGTTATCTAAGGCGTTATTCAGACCCGGAGCTCGTCGGCTTTTTCGAGCACGCGCAAACTGCGCGCCTGAAAGGCGATGACGCGAACATAGAGAATCACGTCGACGAGGCGGACGGACTCGACAATTCGCTGTTCGCGCTGCTGCCTGCCTACGCGCTCACTGAGATCAAAAGTGCATTCAAGATCGGATTTTACTTGTACCTGCCATTTCTCGTCGTCGACATGGTCGTGTCAACCGTGCTGCTAGCGCTCGGGATGATGATGATGAGCCCCGTGACAATTTCGGTCCCGATCAAGCTTATCCTGTTCGTCGCAATGGACGGTTGGACCCTGATCTGCAAGGGCATGATCGAGCAGTATCTAAATTTGATGAAGTAACAGCGACACGGCATATTTTTAGGAAAGTACAAGATGGCTGAACTCACCTACGCGAGCGACAAGGCGATCCTGCTCGTAATCCTGCTGTCCGCCGCGCCGGTCGTTGTTGCAACCCTCGTGGGTCTGACGATCGGCCTGTTCCAGACGGTCACCCAGCTGCAGGAGCAGACGCTGCCGTTTGGTTTGAAGATGCTCGCGGTGTTTGGTTGCTTGATGATGTTGTCCGGCTGGTTCGGCAGCAAGCTGCTCGCGTTCGCGACTGAAATGCTCACGATTGGCCTTCGCTGATCGGCTTCGCACTGAGCGACACGATGATCATCTCGATGGAAGTGTTCTATCTGCACCTCGGCGCGTTCGCAATCGCCTATGCACGGATCGCGCCGGTATTTTATTTGCTGCCGTTTCTGAATGACCGGACGATCGTCAATGGGATGCTGAAGAACACAATCGTGTTCGCCGTCATCGTCGGTCTTTGGCCGAGTTTTGCACATCCGCATTCATCCAGTGGTGGCGCACTCCTCGGGATTGCGCTTACCGAGGGCGCCGCGGGCCTCGTGTTAGGCGTCGGTTTGTCGTTGCCATTCTGGGTCGCGACCGCTATTGGCGAACTGATCGACAATCAACGCGGCGCTACGATCAGCGATTCGATCGATCCGGCGACTGGCGTCGAGGCGTCCGCGTTCGCTCCTTTCGTTAGCCTGTTTTATGCAGCTGCGTTTTTGCAGCAGGGCGGCATGCTGACGATCGTCGAGCAGCTCGAATCGAGCTACGCGGCCGTGCCGACGGGCGCGCTGTTTAATGTCGACCTCTCGCGCATCGGCACACTGCTGAACGACCTCGTGGCGCACGGGCTTGCGCTCGGAGCGCCCGTACTCATCGTAATGTTTCTGACCGACGCATTGCTAGGTCTCTTTGCGCGTTTCTGCCCGCAGGTCAATGCATTTTCTTTATCACTGACTGTCAAGAGCATCGTCGCGTTTTCGGTATTCCATTTGTATTTCGTGTCCGCAGCACCGCACGAACTGACGGCGCTGCTGCACGTACATTCATTTTCTAAGCTCGTGAAGTGATCGATGGCCGAGAAAACCGAAGAACCGACAGCGAAGAAGCTGCGCGACGCGGCAAAGAAAGGACAAACTTTCAAGTCGAAGGATATCGTCGCGTTTGTCGTGGTTGCGGCGGGCGTGATGTCGATTACCACAATCGTTGATTTGACGCGTGCGATGGCGGAATTCTTGCGGATCGCTTCGATGAACACGTTACCGAATCCCGCCGATTATGTATTCGAGTTGACGAAACTATTTTTGCGAATTGCTATGCCGTTCATGCTGCTCTGTGCGCTCGCGGGCGCATTGCCCGCGCTTATGCAGAGTCGGTTCACGCTGGCCGTCGAATCGATCAAGATCGATTTTACCGCGCTCGATCCTGTCAAGGGGATGAAGAGGCTCTTCAGTTGGCGTTCGGTGAAAGAGACGGTGAAGGCGTTGCTCTACGTCGTGATTTTCGCAGTCACGGTGCAAATGTTCGCCCGCCTATATCACCGCGATGTTTTTGGCTTATTCCGCGCCCAACCGGCACTGCTCGGCCACATGTGGATCGTGATGACGGTGAGGCTTATCTTGCTGTTCCTACTATGTGCGCTACCCGTGATGGTCCTCGATGCTGTCGTCGAGTACTTCCTGTACTACAAGGAATTGAAGATGGCTAAACATGAGGTGAAGCAAGAATACAAAGAGAGTGAAGGTAATCACGAGATAAAAAGCAAGCGGCGTGAAATCCATCATGAACTGCTGTCGGAGGAAATCAAGGCGAACGTCGAGCAGTCGGACTTTATCGTCGCGAATCCTACCCATATCGCGATCGGCATTTACATCAATCTGGATGTTGTGCCAATTCCGTTTGTATCGATCCGTGAGACAAACGCACGCGCTCTGGCAGTCATTCGGCATGCCGAAGCGAATGGTGTGCCGGTGGTACGTAACGTCTTGCTCGCACGCTCGATTTACCGGAACTCTCCGCGCCGATATAGCTTCGTGAGCCACGACGACATCGAAGGCGTGATGCGTGTGTTGACATGGCTCAAGGAAGTCGAGGTGGCAAATCGTTTTGTGGCGGCTGACCTCGATGAGTCGTTCACATCGGCGATGACCGGCGGTGACTTGGAAGAGGACGAGCCGGTTCCGTATCACGATGTGGAGCCGACGCAACACGATCGTGAGGATGGGCTCGACGGAACGGATGCCGCAGGCACATCGGGCAATGGCGTCCCGCCCGCCCCAAAAGATAATCGGAACACTTGACAAGCCAAAAAACTGCTTTGTGAAATCCTTTTGAGCGAACGGCGCGTAATGTTGCACTGTCATTCGATGGCAGTGCATCGAGCGCCGATATCTTTGTAACTGAAATACCGAACGAGGTGAGGGCATGACGCAACGTGACGTGAATATCGATGACATGGAAGCTGAAGAAATGGCCGCGGCGCTGTTGGACGCAGTACAGAACGGCGCGACGCTGAAGGACCTGCATGGCGTGCCGCAGGATCTGATGGACGGAATCTATGCATTCGCATATCGCTTCTATCAACAGGGGCGGCTCGATGACGCAGAGGTGTTCTTCCGCTTTCTGTGCATCTACGATTTCTACAACGCTGAATATGCGATGGGTCTCGCGGCGGTCTGCCAGTTAAAGAAGGAATACGCGAAGGCAATCGATTTGTATGCGCTCGCGTATTCGCTGTCGAAGGACGACTACCGTCCGATGTTTCATACCGGCCAGTGCCATTTGCTGATGGGAAAGGCGGGGCTCGCACGGCGTTGCTTTGGCATCGTCGTCGAATGTTCATCCGACGAGCGCTTGAAGCAGAAGGCAAAGTCCTATCTAGACGGACTCGACGAAGTGGGCGTTGGCGCAGATCCTGCGCCGGACATGACGGGAATTGAAAACTAGCCAACAGGAGCTGAACGTATGTCATCGGGAGTGCTGGGCGGCTCAACCGCCAATGCGAACGCATACCAAAATCATCCGCTGCGCGACGCAGCGAGCACGCTGGGCATGCTGTCGCCGCAGGTTTGCGTTGATGTCATGTCGGTCGCACAACGTAAGTTTCTTGAGCAAATGCTGCATCGTGCGTCCGAGCAGTGCGATGCACCGCAGACTGCTAACGGCGCGCGGCTCGACGACGTGCCCGAGCTGCGCACGCCCGTTGCGAATGATGCATCGTCATCTGATGCGGCAGATGTTCGCACATCCGGTGATGACGTCAACGGCGGGGTGAGTGGCTCGGCAAAGCTTACCAAATTGCTCGGGGACTTGATGAGCATCATCAGCGCGAATAGCTTGCAGGACCTGAAGCAGCGCTCCGACATTTGGAACAAGATGTCGAAGGCCGCGCAGGATAGCCTGAGCCAAGTTTCCGATGCGTTCCGGCAAGCGACGGACGATGCGAAGGCTGCGACCGATGCTGCCGAACAGGCTGCTGCTGCCGCCAAGCAGGCCGCCGCGGACGCGAAAGCGGCGGACGAGGCGGTCGACGCCGCACAGAAGCGGTATGACGATGCGGTGGAGCAGGGCCTTCCTGCTGACCAGCTACAACTGCTAAACAAGGCGCTAGAACAGGCGAAGCAGAAGGCGGACGAGCTACACGGAAAAGCGGACGCGCTGCAGGCGGACGCGACGAAAAAACTTGACACGGCGACTGAACTCGCGACGCGCGCATGCGAATACGAGGAAAAGGTCGACGAAGCAGTGAATCGGGCGATGAAGCAGTACGGTACGAGTGCTCAGCTGCGTGGGGCGATATCGCAGAAACTGAGTGGCGTGGCTGAGTTGACTGCCGTGCTCGGTAAGCTGCAGGAACTCATCTCGTCGGGCAACGTGAAGGAGCTTGAATCGAAGCACAAGCTCTTTATCGAGAAGCAGAAAATGCTCGAAGCCAAGCAGAAAAAGGAGTCCGAAGAGTTTCAGAAGCAGGAGAAAAAAGCCGAGGAAATGCAGAAGACGATGGGCTGCATCGGCAAGATCGTTGGCTGGGCGATCACCGCAGTGAGTTTCGCGGCTGCTGCGTTCACTGGCGGCGCGAGCCTCGCGCTCGCGGCTGTTGGCCTCGCGCTCGCGGTCGGCGACGAGATTAGCCAAGCGACGACCGGCGTGTCGTTCATGGACAAGCTGATGCAACCCGTGATGGACGCGATCCTGAAGCCGCTGATGAACATGATCTCGTCGCTGATCACGAAAGCGCTCGTTGCGTGTGGAGTTGATAAACAGAAAGCCGAGCTCGCGGGTGCGATCCTCGGTGCCATCGTGACGGGTGTGGCACTCGTTGCCGCGGCATTCGTCGGTGCATCGGTCGTGAAGGCCGTTGCGTCGAAGGTGATGGATGCGGTTGCAGGCCAGCTGGCGAAGGTGATGGATTCTGCGATCGGCAAGATGCTCTTGGAGCTGACCGAGAAGGTTTCGGAGAAATCGGGGCTCCAGGCGCTCAGCTCGCGCACCGCGACAGCAATGACGCGGATGCGCCGCGCGATCGGCGTCGAGGCGGAGGAAGACGGGATGCTTCTCGCGAGCCGCTTCGAGAAGGCGAGCACGGTGCTCGACGTCGGCAACCAAGTGTCGCAGGCGGCGGGCGGGATCGTCGTTGGCATCGAGCGGGCGAAGGCGATGGGCCTCCTTGCCGACATCAAGGAGGATATGTATGACATCAAGCTGATCAGTGATCTGCTGAGGAAAGCAGTCGATACGTTTGCTGAGCACAACCGCGTGCTAGTGCGATTGATGCAGGACGTGTCGGATGCGATCAACACAAATATGTTGGCCTGCAAGCAGAGCCTGCGTCCTGTGTGATGCCCGAGCAGTTTAATTAGTACGGGATCACGTTATTTTCAAAGGTAGAGGTGCGTATGTCATTCAGTGTGCAAAACAGCGGCATCAACAGCGCGGAGCTGTCCCGGGTCGCCAATACGGGCATTTCCGAAAGCGGCAACAAGGCGGTCGGCGATGACGAGAAGATGCTGGCTGAGGCGGATGCGGGGCTTGCGGCGGTTGTCGTTGGCCACCCGCAGCAGTATTGTGATGCAGGCATGTCCGTGCAGCGTATTGCGCTCGCAGAGCCGAAGTCTTCGGTCCAAGCACCTGGTGCCGATCGACTGACAGTCACCGGAATGGAGGGCGTGCAGGGTCGGTTGGGCGCGAGTCAGCATCCGACGGTGACGGGTGTGCATGACGCGCTTGTTGAGCAGCATGTGTCGCGCGCCGTCTCCGATGGATTGCGATCGCCGATCTTGAGCGTTGACGAAGCGTTCAACGCAGAACTGATTTTCGAGGACGCGATGCAAAAGGGCGCGGTGGAGGATGACAAGGAGATGGGCAAGGAAATGGAGCGCGCATCTCAAATGGCGAGGAACGCCGCCGAGGAGGATCGCAAAATCGGCTACACACAAATGACGGCCGCGATTGCGGGCGGCGCGCTACAAGCGGCAACTTCGCTTGGCGGCGCGGTCCAGCAGATGAAGGGGCTGAACACGAAATCGATGTCGATCGAAAACGAGATGAAGCCGCAGGCGGAACTCAAACAGTTCCATGCTGAGCAATCGCTTGAGCTACGGGGAGTCAACAAGCCGGTGCTGTCGAATGACGAGGTTTCGCACGTGACGGTCAAGCGCGACACTGGAGAAACCGCACATTATGAGATCGACGGCGGCGGTGATCGGCTGAGCAGCGAGCACGAGGCCGTGCTCGCAAAGGACGCTCCCGCCCGTCAGCAACGGATCGACATGCATGGTTTGCGTCACGAGCAGAATCTCATCGAAGCGAATCGCTACCAGATCAAGGGAAATCTCATCCAATCGGGCGGCCAGATTGGCAAGAATCAGATCGATGCGGTATCGGCGCAGCAGCAGAGTGAAGCTCGTGCGGAGCAGAAAACGGACGAGAGCACGCAGCAGATCTTGACGGCGGCATCGAACGCGCGTCATGAAGCCGCGCAACGCTGTCGCGAGGCTGCGCAGAAGGCGATCGACGCGGCGAAGAGCTTGGTCGCGAACAGCAATGCCGTCGCGGCGCAAGTGACTGGCAACCTGCGAACCTGACGGTTTGCTCAACTGCGAGCGGCGGGCGTCACCCCATCGCTCGCAGCCGTGCGGTTGGCGGGATTGGCAATGGTGTTTTTGTGAAAGCCGGCAGCAATGCTCATCCCTATGATCGGAATTCCGATGATTGATCAAATGGCGAATTACAAAGAACTGAAGGCTCGTGCCGACGCGCTTGCGGCGTCGGCCGAACAGGCTCGGCAGGCCGAATTGCAAGCCGTGATTGACGAAGTGCGTATGAAGGTGCGTGAATACGGTATTTCCGCACGTGAGGTGTTCGGATACCGGGGGAATTCGAACCAACGCAAACGTGCAGCGGTCAAGCCGAAATATCGAGATCCCGTGACGGGTGCGACCTGGACGGGGCGCGGTGTCGCACCGAGATGGATTCGCTGCCAGAACCGCGACGATTTTTTGATTGAGCTTTGATCGAGTGAAGACGGGGCCGCGTATTATGCGCGCCCTTGATTAATCCGACAGCAGGAAGGTGAAATACGATGAGTATCAGCGTGGATATGGGGCGCGTGATGGACGCACGAAATCGTCAGGCGCTTGCGCGGACCGGCGACGTAGCGGTCCGCGATGCGGGTGTACGGGATGTGACGGACGATGTGCGTACGACGGATGTCCATTGCCATGTGACGTTTAATCTGATTCGGAAATTCCGCGCGATGAGCGATGAGGCTTTAGCGATCAGGTATCCCAAATTGATCGCCGGAAAATTCATCGAAGGCAGTCGCGCTAATCTGGCGGTGTTCGACGATGCGCGCGTCGCGGTGCGTGCGTATGCGTGCGGGCTGCACAACCTGCTGGAACGTTCGGAGGCGGAGAATCCGGGTTGTGTGCGCAATGAGTATTCGGATATCCAGCCTGATCCGATTCTGCAGGGACTTATCGACGTGATCAATCAGGGCAAGATCGATGTCGACGCCGAGACGGACATCCTCGAAAAGTTGGTGACCTCCTTCAAGGAGGTCACCGACGCGATGAGCAAGATCCAGGATTACATCTCGGCAAAGAACGATAAGACCATGACCGTCAAGTGTAAGGAGATCCGCGCGCTGCTGCAGAAGGTCATCGATAATTTGCCGTCGTATCAACTGCCGCCAGGCGAGGATCTGGATCGCTGGCGCGAGGAACTCGGCGGTGCCTTCTCGATCAGTGATGACGGCGTGGTGACAATCAAGCCGGACGAGTTGATCAGCATGCGTGATTCGTTACCCGACAAGGACAGTGTGGACTGGGACACTGCACGTGAAAGCGCTTGGTATACCGGATTTCAGGCGGAAGAAAGCAACATTCAGAACGATGTCCAGACGTTCGCTGAAAAGAACCAGCATCAGATTTCGAGTTTCGACAATTTGAACAAGGTGCTGAGCGGCGCCATATCGGCTCTGATGGACGTCGCATCGAGCTTCCTTAAGAACGCAACTTAATCAGGGTGCTGCGCCGGGCTATGTCGACCTCGACAGATACCTCGAAAATCCTCTAAAGGAATGAGCGGCGCTGCGTTCTCATTCTGGCCACTCGCTAGCGTCTATTTACATTCGATGAAATGTGTTTACATCTTGTCTTTTGCACAAGCGGGCCAAGATGATTCGAAGGTCACTGAGCGACGAGGTATGGGCACAAATCGAATCGGTTTTGCCGGGCAAGGAAGGCGATCCAGGGCGAACGGCAGCCGACAATCGTTGGTTTGTCGAAGCCGTTCTCTGGATCGGCCGAACGGGCTGCCCGTGGCGCGATTTGCCGAAGCAGTTGGGCCGATGGCATACGGTGTACATGCGCATCGCGGTGGCGTCGCAAAGGAGTGTGGGAGCGCGTGGCGCACGCAGGGTCCGACGAAACGGAGATCAAACGCGTGCTGATCGACTCGACCATCGTGCGTGCGCACCAACATTCGGCCGGCGCTCGAAAAAAGCGGCCCGCAAGCTCTCGGCCGTTCGCGCGGCGGACTGACGACCAAGCTGCATCTGGCTGTCGATGAAGCCGGACGTCCTCTGCGAATGATCATTACCGAGGGGCCGGTCGCCGATATTTCGTGCGCGCACGAATTGGTCGAGCATCTGCGCACGGGCGCAGTGATGGCCGACAAAGCCTGCGACTCAGATGCCTTCGCGAACACTATCCGTGCTGCGCATGCCGAGGTTGTCATCCCGCCATGTTCGAATCGAAAGACCAAGCGTCGGTACAGCCGAGTGCTGTACCGAACTCGAAACGTCGTCGAACGTTTCTTCAATCGCATCAAACATTTTCGCGGCGTCTCTACTCGATATGACAAGCTCGCGGGCAACTATCTCGCCTTCGCCGCGCCTACCTGCGCCTTTGGGCCGCTGGTGAGAATCTGAACAGAACCTAGTGCAGCCTTCGCTGTCCCATGAACGAATCAATATGGAGAATCTTCGCAATGCCTCCGTCCGATGCTCAATTTCCACGCGTCCCACGAAATGTTAGCGTACGGTCGACGATCGTCGGCTCCGATGTTCGTTTCCCCCGATCCGGCGGTGATCTGGCGACTAGCGTGACGCGCGTGATGAGCACGCGCGGGCATTGCATGCCGAATGTGAGCCTTCGAGGCGACGAGGGCGGTCGAGCCTCGTCGCCGCGACTGCTGTCACAGCAGGTTAATGCCGTGTCCTCGCGCTGCAAGGGCGCACCCACAGGCGAATCACGCGCTATCAACGCACGTGGCGTTGAATTGTACGAGGAGATTTCACTCAAAAAGGCGCACGCGTACCTGAGCGAACTTGTCGGAAATCAAGGCAGCAAGATGACGACGCTCGTCGCGCAGCTGAACGGCCATGATCGTCGCGCACTAGATCATCTTGCACTGACAGTGCATTCACTGCACCTTGCGGTTGGCGACGACGCCTTCTCTGATAATTTCACCGAAATCGGCAAGGCGCTCGCGTCGTTTCTGAAGGCTGCCGCGCAGTCGGGGTCGATGTCGCAGGATCGATGTATCGAGGGTAACAAGAAGTACCGGGAACTATGCGAGTGCATCGCGACATTGGTGATGAAGGATGGGGTCACCGATGAGGTGTTCAAGGGCGCGCTCATGGGGAGCGACGATTGGGCGAAGAATAGCGTGTCCAATGCGCTCGGCGGGCAGATGGAAGGAGGCGTTCGCGACGGCATCGTGAATCGCCACGGTGGCGACAGGCAGCTTGGTATGGCGGACGTCGCTCAACGCTTCGCGCGCTATGCTGGGCACGTAACGAATCTTGTCTACATGGTCGGCACGACGCTCAAGCAAATCGGCCGCACCGACCAGTTGCTTAATAGCGTAACGCAGAAGCAGCCTGTGCCGGCGCCTGCGCCAGATGACTCGCGCGCACCGGGCGGTGATCCGGCGGCCTCGAATGGTGGTCCCGTGCCCGGCGCGATGCCGCAGCAGACCGCACCGATGGTTGTTAACAACATCGACGTTAATGTAGACGTTAGATCGAACGACGCGCAGCCTCGTTCTGGGACTCGATCGAGCGCGGAGGACGCGTCGACGGCGCAGTCGCCAGCGACATCGTCCGCCGAGGCATCGAAGGCGTCGTCGAATTCCGCGTCAGGTGACGCGAACGTTACGCGACAACGTGATCCTCGGAACGCGACGAGCCGGTCGTCGGACGAGTCGCGGGCTGAGCGCCCGATGCCGCGGCCGGCGCAGGATCGCGGAGAGGGAACGGAGGCGCCGACTGGCGCATGGTCGCGCGACGAGAACGGCAAGTGGCGAATGGCGCGCGAGAATCCGATTGCTCGAACGACGGAAGGGGCGATGCGGATCGATCCATTCAGCGGTGTTGGCGCAAATGCAGCGGGTGCGGGCATTCACGGTATGGCGACGCCAGGCGCAACGGCGCTCGGCGCCCGTGCGGTCCGATCGAACGACGCGCAGCCTCGTTCTGGGACTCGATCGAGCGCGGAGGACGCGTCGACGGCGCAGTCGCCAGCGACATCGTCCGCCGAGGCATCGAAGGCGTCGTCGAATTCCGCGTCAGGTGACGCGAACGTTACGCGACAACGTGATCCTCGGAACGCGACGAGCCGGTCGTCGGACGAGTCGCGGGCTGAGCGCCCGATGCCGCGGCCGGCGCAGGATCGCGGAGAGGGAACGGAGGCGCCGACTGGCGCATGGTCGCGCGACGAGAACGGCAAGTGGCGAATGGCGCGCGAGAATCCGATTGCTCGAACGACGGAAGGGGCGATGCGGATCGATCCATTCAGCGGTGTTGGCGCAAATGCAGCGGGTGCGGGCATTCACGGTATGGCGACGCCAGGCGCAACGGCGCTCGGCGCCCGTGCGGTCCGATCGAACGATGCGCAGCCTCGTTCTGGGACTCGATCGAGCGCGGAGGACGCGTCGACGGCGCAGTCGCCAGCGACATCGTCCGCCGAGGCATCGAAGGCGTCGTCGAATTCCGCGTCAGGTGACGCGAACGTTACGCGACAACGTGATCCTCGGAACGCGACGAGCCGGTCGTCGGACGAGTCGCGGGCTGAGCGCCCGATGCCGCGGCCGGCGCAGGATCGCGGAGAGGGAACGGAGGCGCCGACTGGCGCATGGTCGCGCGACGAGAACGGCAAGTGGCGAATGGCGCGCGAGAATCCGATTGCTCGAACGACGGAAGGGGCGATGCGGATCGATCCATTCAGCGGTGTTGGCGCAAATGCAGCGGGTGCGGGCATTCACGGTATGGCGACGCCAGGCGCAACGGCGCTCGGCGCCCGTGCGGTCCGATCGAACGACGCGCAGCCTCGTTCTGGGACTCGATCGAGCGCGGAGGACGCGTCGACGGCGCAGTCGCCAGCGACATCGTCCGCCGAGGCATCGAAGGCGTCGTCGAATTCCGCGTCAGGTGACGCGAACGTTACGCGACAACGTGATCCTCGGAACGCGACGAGCCGGTCGTCGGACGAGTCGCGGGCTGAGCGCCCGATGCCGCGGCCGGCGCAGGATCGCGGAGAGGGAACGGAGGCGCCGACTGGCGCATGGTCGCGCGACGAGAACGGCAAGTGGCGAATGGCGCGCGAGAATCCGATTGCTCGAACGACGGAAGGGGCGATGCGGATCGATCCATTCAGCGGTGTTGGCGCAAATGCAGCGGGTGCGGGCATTCACGGTATGGCGACGCCAGGCGCAACGGCGCTCGGCGCCCGTGCGGTCCGATCGAACGACGCGCAGCCTCGTTCTGGGACTCGATCGAGCGCGGAGGACGCGTCGACGGCGCAGTCGCCAGCGACATCGTCCGCCGAGGCATCGAAGGCGTCGTCGAATTCCGCGTCAGGTGACGCGAACGTTACGCGACAACGTGATCCTCGGAACGCGACGAGCCGGTCGTCGGACGAGTCGCGGGCTGAGCGCCCGATGCCGCGGCCGGCGCAGGATCGCGGAGAGGGAACGGAGGCGCCGACTGGCGCATGGTCGCGCGACGAGAACGGCAAGTGGCGAATGGCGCGCGAGAATCCGATTGCTCGAACGACGGAAGGGGCGATGCGGATCGATCCATTCAGCGGTGTTGGCGCAAATGCAGCGGGTGCGGGCATTCACGGTATGGCGACGCCAGGCGCAACGGCGCTCGGCGCCCGTGCGGTCCGATCGAACGACGCGCAGCCTCGTTCTGGGACTCGATCGAGCGCGGAGGACGCGTCGACGGCGCAGTCGCCAGCGACATCGTCCGCCGAGGCATCGAAGGCGTCGTCGAATTCCGCGTCAGGTGACGCGAACGTTACGCGACAACGTGATCCTCGGAACGCGACGAGCCGGTCGTCGGACGAGTCGCGGGCTGAGCGCCCGATGCCGCGGCCGGCGCAGGATCGCGGAGAGGGAACGGAGGCGCCGACTGGCGCATGGTCGCGCGACGAGAACGGCAAGTGGCGAATGGCGCGCGAGAATCCGATTGCTCGAACGACGGAAGGGGCGATGCGGATCGATCCATTCAGCGGTGTTGGCGCAAATGCAGCGGGTGCGGGCATTCACGGTATGGCGACGCCAGGCGCAACGGCGCTCGGCGCCCGTGCGGTCCGATCGAACGACGCGCAGCCTCGTTCTGGGACTCGATCGAGCGCGGAGGACGCGTCGACGGCGCAGTCGCCAGCGACATCGTCCGCCGAGGCATCGAAGGCGTCGTCGAATTCCGCGTCAGCCAGCGTTTCGAGACAGGGCACGCCTGTGCAGACCGGAGCATCGATGCAGGTGACCGACACGTTTAATCGCAGCGTTTCACCGCCGCGCCATATTGAATCGTCGACGAAGGATGCGGGGCCGCGATCAGCGAGGACGTTTCCGACCATCACGCCCGCCGACAGAGTCGTGACGACCGAAGGTCCAACGCGGGCCAGCGGGAGCGTGAAGCGATGAGCGTCGGTTCGCATCTGAATGAAACTATCGCGCTCTCAGTGGTGAAGACGATGTTATCCAGCATGCTCGGCGTGCCAAACGCGCAGATCGCGGCCGAGCATCGATTACTGGAGGATCTCTCGATGGATTCGCTCGAGTTGATCGAGCTCGCGATGGAACTCGAGGAGCGCTGGAACATTCGTCTTGATCGAGCGCGATTGAATGACCTGGCGACGGTCGGCAACGTTGCTGAGTTGCTCAGTGAGGTGGTCGTACTGACAGGTAGTCGGGGGCGATAGAGAAGAGTATGCGGTTCATCAGCGACGTCTCTCTAATCTTACTGTGTCAATAAATTCATGCCATTATTGGAACTTCTTCATCCATGGCGTGAGGAATGATGGACTGGGAGACGTCATTCGAGGCGTATCTGGAACATTTGTGCGGGGCGCTTGGACATAACGACCGCGAATCAGGTTTGAGGGGCTATTGCCAAGGGCTAATGCTGCCAATTCGACGCAAGAGCGTCGAGCCGCTGGCCGCACATCTGGAGCCGGAGCACGTGAGCGCGCGGCACCAGTCGCTGCATCATTTTGTGGCGACGTCGGAATGGTCCGATACAGCGCTGCTCGAGCAGGTGCGGCGCTGGGTGCTTCCGCACATGGACCCAGCGGGCGGGTTGTACTGGATTATCGACGACACGGGTTTTCCCAAGAAGGGCAAGCATTCGGCCGGCGTAGCGCGGCAATACTGCGGCCAGCTGGGCAAGCAGGATAACTGCCAGGTTGCGGTGAGTCTATCGGTGGCGACGGAAGCCGCGAGCTTGCCGGTGTCGTATCGACTGTATCTGCCGCGTGAATGGAGTGACGACCCCGCGCGACGACAGAAAGCCGGCGTGCCTGAGCAAATCGAGTTTGTAACCAAACCCGAGATTGCGGCCGGGCAGTTGCGCGAAGCTCGGCAAAGTGGCGCGCCCGACGGTGTCGTTTTGGCCGATGCTGGCTATGGAGACGACACCTCGTTTCGCGAGGCCGTCAGCGAGCTCAGACTGCAGTATGCGGTGGGCATTCGCTCGAACACACGCGTATGGGCGCCGGGTACGGGTCCTCTGCCGCCCGAACCCTCCGCAGGGAAGTCGGGCCGGCCGCGCAGCTTATTACGGCGCGCGCCGGGGCATGAGCCGATCGGAGTCAAAGATCTGGCCTTGACGCTTGATGCCTCGCACTATCGCACGGTGATATGGCGTGAAGGTACGTGTGCCGCGCTCAGTTCGCGCTTTGCCGCTGTGCGTGTGCGTGCTTCGCACCGCGATTACTGGCGATCCACACTGCGCGATGAGGAATGGCTGCTGATCGAATGGTCCGAAGGTGATGCGGAGCCGCTCAAATATTGGCTTTCGACTTTGCTCCCAGACACGACGCTCGAACGCATGGTTCATGTCGCCAAGATGCGCTGGCGTATCGAGCGAGACTATCGGGATCTCAAGCAGGAATTCGGCCTGGGACACTTCGAAGGACGTGGCTGGCGTGGATTCCATCACCATGCATCGTTGTGCATTGCTGCCTACGGGTTTCTTGTCGCTCAACGCCTCATTCAAGGCGACAGTAAAAAAAACTCCGTGATCCGCGACCCATTTGCCTTACCCTCGGATTACGTGCCACGCGGGTCCCCAGCGCGCGCAGCGCCACGTGGCTGATTCCATCACCACGCTGCGCTGGCGTATCGCTGCCTACATCGCGCGCCGGCTTCAGCGATGTCCGTTTTGTTCAGCTTCCAATGCTGATTTATTGACACAGTAAGATTAGCAGAGCATAGATGAATATTCGAAACCTTTTCCCCTTGCGGCGCAATACGGTGACCAACCGACATCTGGGCAACGCCTCGGATAACCGTCCGACTCCACGCAAGATCGAACGACCGGAAATCAGCTATCCAAAAATGCTCGCGCATGACATGCAGCCCCGGCAATCGCGGCTTTCGGATGGTCGCTCGCTCCATGCGCTTTTTGCGCTGCAATGTCATAAGCTGGATGCCGCCCGCGTGGCACTCGACAAACTTGGATACGGCAACACACCCGATGCGCAGCTGCTAAAGAATATGTCCGCGCAGCTGAGCGCCAGCCGATTCAAAGAAGACCGGCCGGTCCTGCCCAATGACACGGCTTCAATGAAGCGGTTGAACGACGAGTTGGTTCAGATCGTCTCGCGCCACCTGCGCAATATGTGTACAACGCCGAGCACCGCCCTCCCGGAAGCTAGAAAGCTGCTACGTCAGGCCGATACCGAGTTGCTCAATCAGCAGGAGTGGAAAACCATCACCACCACGGTGACATATGACGGTCGCAAATACGGTTGTGAGCTGACGCCGGCTTCACAAATGAAGCTCGGCGCACAGGACATTTTCGAACGCTCGTACAACGACCAGGGAGTATGCAGCGCGTCCACGACGGAAGCGCAGCATGCAACCAACCTATGGCAGTCGGAACTGACTGCCTTGCAAGAAGACGGCTCGAGCAAGCTGCTCTTCAGAGGAATTCGCCACGGCGTGCTATCGCCTTTCGGTCTGGACGATCCCGAGTTGCGCGAGCAAGGAGCGATTCGACGCGCGAAAGAGGTTGTTACCGCCGCCCTTTTTTCTCGGCCAGACGAGTTGCGCAACGCGCTGGCTGGCGAAACCGTCACGCTAAGGCTCGCGTCCTGCTCGCTTCTCACGCCGTTCGGCCAAGAAAAGACGATGCTGCGTGACCAGGCGTCGGCCTGGAAGGCGCTAAGCGGGTGCATTCAACCGATTGCGTTGAGCATTCGCGATCAGAACGGTCAATTGTGTAACATAAAAGTGCGTCTAGATGTAGCCGCGTTCAATTTCGCCGTCAACGAACCTGCGTTAAAGCTTGGGCTCGGTCATCGTGAATCGGACCGAATGAACGAACAGGCTTTGCACACCTTGATCGGGCCCGACTTGAATCCCTCGGCGCCACTCGGAGGCTGGGTCGGCCAGTATCTGATCGGAAGGCCGAAAAATGCGGAATGCATCAGGACGATGGTTACGCAATTGAAGGAAATTTGGGCGCAGCACGCGCACCGCAAAGACGGTGGAGAGCCGTACAAGGCCGCCCAGCGAGTAGCAATGCTCGCGTATGAGATCGGGGCGGTTCCTTGTTGGAACTGCAAGAGCGGCAAAGACCGAACCGGGATGCTGGACGCCGAAATCAAGCGAGAGGCTATCACGCAGCACGAGGGACACCCACCGAGCCGCCCGATGGCCGGGCTGACCGAGCCCATGCAGCGCTTGTTCCGCGCCGTGCTCCTCGACGGCGGCAACCTGGCGGTGCAGGAGAAAAACACAGGCGCATCCGGTAACAAGGTCCTCAAGACGCTGCCGTTCAGGCAGCTGCTCAACCTGTCCTACGCGAAGCGTGTCGGCGATGCCGGCGTGCATCAGCAGGCACGAGGATTATCGTCGCTCGTTTAACAGTGGAAAAGACATGTATAGCTTGTTATCGCCGTTGTATGAAATCATGGGATTGGAATGGGACGACGAAGATCTGGTACTGTTCTTTGACGAGAATCTGGCCGTCCACTTTGACGAATCGCCCACCGGGTTAGAAATGGTCTGCCCGCTGGGCGCGCTGCCGGAAGATCCGGAAACGTTGAAAAGATTGTTGCAATACAACTATGCCGGCAGCGTGATACTGGCGGCAGACGCCGACGAAGCCTTGCTGCTGGCGCTATCGCGCGTATCTGGCGAGCGCAGTGGCGAAGAACTGCACGATGCGTTGAAAGATCTGGTCGGCATCGCGAATCGCTTGAAAAGCGAACTTCGACTCGATTAGGGAAGCGCTGATCAATTTGGCTCGGCAGTCATCGCTGACGCAGCCGAGGGTGTTGTAGAAGATAGTTCACGTACGGCGGAAGAACGTCGTTTCGAGCATTACCTACTGGTACGGCGCAGCCTTGACGAGAAGCGCGAACACGCCTATTACGTCGAGTATGCGCTACGCAGGGCGGCTTCACGACAAACGCTCATCAACGTTGCGGCCCGCCGGCGGGAAATCAAGATCAGCTTCGAGGTGGCCAAGGGCGAATGCGGCCTGGACCACAGTATGGGGTTCGCCGATGGCAGGAAGGAGTTTTCCTTCATGCGAATGGCAGCCATGCCAGCCATCCAGAAAGCCAGCCGCCGCCGAGTGGAACAGCCGGAGCCAATAGCTTCGCTTTCCGCTTGTCGCCGCGGCGCAAGCAAGAAAAGGTGCGGAGCTTCATACGCGTGCCTCATCGCTTTCGGTATTTTAGAGAATGTTATGCACTTTCAAAAATAGGGAACGGCATGAGTCAGCATCAAAGAGAAGAGAGCGCATGCACGCGATCGCAGCAGCGACTGCGGCTGCCTTCGGCTGTGCATCCGAAGTCGCGCTCGAGCGGCAGTATCCAGCGGCGATCAACGATCTCGTGCAGACCGTGATCGCCGTCGACGCGATGTGCCCATCCGGAGCCGGATCGAGGTGGACGGAGCCGAGTTGCTAAGCAAACTACACCTATCCTGCAAGCGGCCTTCGGCTGGGAAAGATGTCCGCAGCGCCCTCGACTATTCATACCCACGAAAACCTCAAGCGTCCACGCATTACGAGGTGCCGCCGGGTGGGGCGACAAAGAGCCGCTCGTCCCACACAACCGACTGTGGATCCGATACTACGATCCGCATGGCGTCCGGATGCGCGGGATTAACCAGCACATTGAACTCGGCGCGTGCGACGACCGAGGGAACGATCAAGATGGCAGTACGGCTTTCAGCCAGCCACGCATCGCCGAACCGCCGTGCGGAATGTTGTGCGGGTGCGTCCCATCCTTCCGGTAGTGTCGCCGCGGTATGGCGTTCGATGACCACTTCGTCGGGTACCGTCGCCTCGACCCATCCATGCGTCTTGGGTACCTTCCCAATGCGCGCATGCACCAGCACCTCGAGCATGGCGCCAGCGAAACTCAACGCCGCATAGATGACAGGGCGTCCGGGACTATTGAATCGGCCGCCAACCAACATCGCACCGGTGCCGCTCCAGATCGAGTGACGTGTATCGGCGATGCGGAACAGCTTCATGCCGGCAGCCCGTAGAACAACTTCCAGAGCAATTCCTCGACGCGACGCGCGCCGAGTTCGGTGAGCGCAACATCGAGCGGCGTACGCCCCTCGAGTTCCGGATGCGGTGTCGCCAGAAACTCCCGCGCATCATCTTCGTCACTCCAGACGTATGATGTGGTTGCGACGATCCGTGCAAGCCGCTCTGTCTTCTCCGATTCGTCTTGAGTGAGCCGGTCACGACGCCGCTTATAGGTGGCCTCGGGGATGATGCGCGCCAGCAACGTGCGTCGAGCATCTGCCCCTTGCGTAGCGTGCTCGACGCCCGCACGCAATGCAGATTTCGGTAGTCCGCTGCGCACGAGCGCTTCAAGTTCCGCGAGCGTATGCGGTACGGGCCGAAGCTCCATAACGTCAGCCACGGCTTCCGGAGTAACAAGCAACATAGCGCCCCCAAAGGTATCACTTGATACCTGATT
Organism: Burkholderia savannae; assembly: GCF_001524445.2. Lineage (NCBI taxonomy): Bacteria > Pseudomonadati > Pseudomonadota > Betaproteobacteria > Burkholderiales > Burkholderiaceae > Burkholderia > Burkholderia savannae. The sequence goes on along the minus strand of NZ_CP013419.1, from coordinate 277,088 downwards.
ATAAAACATTTGATACCAATTTCAAGTGATTGCGACAGACGCCCGAACGATGTCGCGCGATTGGATGCTGGCCTCCTACGGCAGCCGTCCGGTTGCATCGTCGATGAACACGGGGTGGCTTCAGAATTCGGAAAAAATCGTACGCTAAGGCTAAGCCGGGTCAGCGCTTATAGCACGTCGCTCTGTGGGTGGATGAGGTCTGTCCCATCGCCGGTCCGCGTCAGGCCGCGGCTGACCGACGAAACGGCCGAGACTCGATCGCACCCGCAGGACGCGCTGCGGTATACCGAGACCGGCAACGGACCCGTATGCGCCGTTGACAAGCGCACATCATGAGCGGCAGCTATCGATCGCTCGTCGGCCTCCCAATGGTGCAACCGCGGAATCCAGATCGCCGGCCAATCCATATCTTCGTGAGCGCGTCACGAGCAACGTATTCAGCACTTGCCACTAGATCGTGCCGAACAGCGCCCGCGGCCGGTCGCGAAGCGTGTGCGCGAGAATCTGCAGCGCGTGCGTCAACTGCTCGCGCGATGCCGCGCAGGCGAGGTTGATCCGCACGCCGTGCTCGACGGTCGAGCGGTCCACCGCAAACGCCGACGCCGGCATCGCATTGACGCCGCGCGCAAGCGCATTCGCCGCGTAATCGTCCGAACGCCAGGGCGGCGGCACGCGCAGCCAGACGAACATGCACGCCGGATCGCTGTGCAGCAACTCGGCCGGCAGCAATTCGCGCGCGATTTCCTGGCGGGCCTGCAGTTCGGTACGCTGCGCCTCGAGGATCGTGTGCGCGGTGCCGTCCTCGATCCAGCGCGTGACGATCAGCGTCGAGAGCGGCGCGGGCATCCACGCCGTCGTGCGCACGGCCTCAGCGGCCAACGCGGCGCCATGCGGCGGCGTATGCAGGTAGCCGATGCGCAGCCCGGGCGCGAGGATCTTCGACGTCGAAGCGACATGGAAGGTCAGCTCGGGGCACAGGCTCGCGATTGTCGGCAGACGCGTGCGCAAGAGCGGACCGTACACGTCATCTTCGATGATCGCGATGTGATGGCGCCGCGCGATATCGACGAGCGCCACGCGGCGCGCGAGGCTCATCGTCACGACAGTCGGATTCTGCAGATTCGGCACGACGAAGATCGCCTTCACGCGCATGCGCTTGCACGCGTCTTCGAGACGGTCCGGCAGCAGCCCTTCGCCGTCGCTCGGAATCCCGACGATCTCGAACTGGAACACGGGCGCAAGCGCCTTGAGCCCGTAGTAGGTCAACTGATCCGAGAGGATCACGCCCTCATGGCCCATCAAGCTGCTCAGCACCGCGTAAAGGCCGTGCTGCGCGCCGCTCGTCACGACCACGTTATCAGCCAGCGGTGCGAAACCCGGCGCGGCGATCCACTGCGCGCCAGCCGCGCGCGCCCAATCGGGCCCCTGCGGCGGCTGGTATTCCTGCGTCTCGGGATAGCGCGGATCGCGCGCGAGATTTGCCATCGTGCGCGCCAGCTGCGTGAGGAATTCGCCGGTCGCGGGGCGATTGACGGTCAGGTCGATTACCGCGTTCACGTCGGCGGCAGCGCTCGGGCTGTTTTCCGCTCGTGCGTGCACCGACGGCATCGCGCCCCCGGTGACGATCGATCCGCGCCGCTTGCTCGCGACGATCAGCCCGCGCGCCTGCAGCTCCTTGTACGCGCGCGACACCGTCGACACGTTTAGGCCAAGCTCCAGCGCGAGGTCGCGTTGCGGCGGCAGGCGGCTGCCCGGCGGGTAGAGCCCGCTGCGCACTTTCTCTTCGAGATTGCGCGACACCTCCAGGTAGGTGGCTTGGCGTCCCTTTGTCTGGAGATTTTCTTCACCATTTGTGTGATTTATTTCGGTATTCATTCAGGTAGAAACTCCATACAAAACTATCGTTCGCCCGCACAAATCTCGCCACGCAGTGCACGGCATACGTCCATGGAACAGATACTAAACCCTTTATCGGGTCGTGAATCAAGGACTCACCCGCCATCCGGCGACAAAGAGCGCTGCGGCATCGGGGAAAACACCTAAGTCCACACAAAGGCAAATCAATTGCGCACAAAAAATCTTTGTGTGAGTATAAGCCCATCGTTTGTACGGCGCCAGCTCAGCGGTGCGATCCCGAACTGTAGTACAGGAGGAGACGCTTGTGGCAGATCGACAGCCCACCACCACCCCAGAGACGCCCGACACGGCCCATCTCGGCACGGCGCTCAGAAAACGCCACGTGACGATGATTTCGCTCGGCGGGATCATCGGCGCCGGCCTCTTTGTCGGCAGCAGCGCCACGATCAGCGCGATGGGACCTGCCGCGTGCCTGTCGTATCTGCTCGCCGGCGTCGTTGTGCTGTTCGTGATGCGCATGCTCGGCGAAATGGCGATCGCCACGCCCGGCATCGGCTCGTTCACCGAATACACGCGCATCGGCCTCGGCAACTGGGCCGGCTTCACCAACGGCTGGCTCTACTGGTACTTCTGGGTGATCGTCGTCGCCGTCGAGGCGGTGGCGGGCGCCGGCATCCTGCAGCGCTGGATACCGGCCCCGGTCTGGGCGATCGGCCTCGTGCTGCTCTCCGTGATCACCGCCATCAATCTGCTGTCGGTGAAGTCGTACGGCGAGTTCGAGTACTGGTTCGCGTCGATCAAGGTCGCGGCGATCATCGTGTTCATCGTCGTCGGCGCGAGCTATCTGTTCGGCTTCTCGTCGTGGCATCAGACGGCGCAGCATCTCGCCAGCGACCGCGGCTTCTTGCCGTTCGGCATGATGTCGATCTTCGCGAGCGTGCCGACCGTGATCTTCGCGGTCGGCGGTGCCGAAATCGCGACGATCGCCGCCGCCGAATCGGACGACCCGAGCAAGAACGTCGCCGCGATGACGCGCTCGGTGATCCTGCGTGTGATCACGTTCTATGTCGGCTCGATGTTCGTGATCGCCTGCATCGTGCCGTGGGCGTCGATCAAGGTCGGCTACTCGCCGTTCGTCGCCGCGCTGGAGACGATGCACATCCCCTGCGCCGCCGACATGATGAACGCGATCGTGCTGGTGGCCGTGCTGTCGGCGCTGAATTCGGGGCTCTACGTGTCGTCGCGCATCATGTTCCGGCTTGCCGAACGCGGCGACGCACCGCATGCGGTCCTCAAGCTATCGCCGAACAAAGTACCGAGCCTCGCGGTGCTGCTCTCGAGCGTGGTCGGCTATGTCGCGATCGTCGCGGCGATCGTCTCGCCGCAGGGCGTGTTCCTATATCTCGTCAACGCGTCCGGCGCGATCATGCTCTTCGTGTATCTCGCGATCGCGGTCTCGCAGATCGTCATCCGGCGGCGCATCGAGGCGAGCGCGCCCGAGCGCCTGACGCTCAAGATGTGGCTGTTTCCGTGGCTCTCCTATGCCGTGGTCGCGGCGATTGCCGGCGTGCTGATCGCGATGGGCTTCGACCATTCGCTCGCGAGCCAGTTGATGGCGAGCCTTGGCAGCGTCGCGGTCGTGTCGGTCGCTTTCGTTCTCACGCGCAAACAGCGCGAACGTGCCGCCGGGGCAATAGGCCACGAGCCTATCGCCTCCAGCGGTGCCACACCGCATGCCCATCGGCGCAATACCTCGTCGCGCCGCGACGCACGCCGCCGCGCGTTCCCGGCCCCTGCCGCAGACTGGAAAAAATAATGGCCGACGTCGCTGTCCTTGGTGCGGGATTCATCGGGTTGTCGAGCGCGTACTGGCTGATGCGCGACGGCCACCGGGTGACGCTCTACGACGCGCTCGGCCCCGGTGAAGCCACGTCGTACGGCAACGCGGGCACGTTCGCGAACTACGCGTGCATCCCCGTCAACAACCCGGACGTGTTCCGCAACCTGCCGCGATTCCTGTTCTCGGCGACGAGCCCGCTCAGGATTCGCTGGGGCTACGTGCCGCACCTCGCACCGTGGCTCGCACGTTTTCTGCTGAACGCGACTCCCAAGCGTTACGAGCACAGCGCGAAAGCGCTGGCGAGCCTGCTGAGGTGCGCGTTCGAGGGGTATCGGGAGATGCTTTCGATCGATGGATTGTCGAGCTTCGTGCGCGAACGCGAATGCCTGTACCTGTACTCGAACGCAGACTCGTTCCAGTCGGCGCAACCGTCACTCGCCTTACGCCGTTCGCTCGGCGTGCGATTCGAAAACTTCGAGCGCGACGGCATTCGCGAACTCGAACCGAACCTCGCGCCGATCTTCGCGCACGGCACGATGTTCAACGACAGCTGGTTCCTGAGCGACCCGCGCGGCTTCTTGCAGGTGCTGTATGAATCGATGGTGCGCCAAGGGCTGCAGCACGAGCGCACCGCGGTCCGCTCGCTCGAGCCGCAGAAGAGCGGCGTACGCATCGTCGACGAAGCCGGCCGCGTGCACGGCGCCGAGCACGCGATCGTCTGCACGGGCGCGCTGTCGGGCCGCTTCGCACGCCAATGCGGCGACCGTGTGCCGCTCGATACCGAGCGCGGCTATCACGTGCGCTTTCCCGGCACGTCGTCGCTGATCTCCCGCCCGTGCGGCTGGGCCGAGCGCGGCTTCTACATGGTGCCGATGGACGGCGGCATCCGCGCGGCGGGCACCGTCGAGCTCGGCGGATTTGGACCACAGAAGAACCCGGAGCTGCTGAACCTGATTACGACTTCCGCGCAGGAAGCGTTGCCGGGCCTGCATCAACCGGACAGCAATTGGCTCGGCTTCAGGCCGAGCTTGCCCGACGGCTTGCCGGTCGTCGGAGCGTCGAGCGCCTCGCCGCGCGTTGTCTACGCGTTCGGGCATCAGCACTTGGGCGTCACGCTGGGCGGCGTGACAGGCAGCATCGTCGCCGACCTGATCGCCGGCCGCATGCCTCCCATCGATCTCGAGCCTTATAGCCCGCGTCGCTTTTAACCACCGCAACTGTCTGCACAAACGAGGACGGAATCATGAAACGCCGAAACGTGGTAGTCGCACTAGCACTTGCACTCCTATGCGCGCATGCGCCGTCATATGGTGCGGAACCAGAGATCGTGAAGATCGGATTCGCCGGTCCGTTGACGGGGCCCGTCGCCCGCGTCGGCAAGGATCTGCAAAACGGCGCGCAGCTCGCGCTCGACGAGGAAAATGCGAAGAACCCGACGATCGGCGGCAAGCCGGTCAAGTTCGTGCTCGATGTGCAGGATGATCAGGCTGACCCGCGCGTCGCGGTCCAGATCGCGCAGAAGATGATCGATGACGGCGTGGTCGGTGTCATCGGCCACTACAACTCGGGCTGCAGCATTCCGGCGTCGGCCGTCTACCATAAAGCAAATATCGCAATGATCACGCCGGGCTCGACCAATCCGGTGCTGACTCACCAGGGGTTCACCAACGTATTCCGCACGATGGGCCACGACGGCATCGGCGGCGTGATCGCGGGCCAGTTCGCGGTCCAGCAGTTGAAGGCGAAGCGCATCGGCATTATCGATGACCGCACCGCATTCGGCCAAGGTCTCGCCGACGCCTTTGAAAAAGGCGCCAAAGAAGCGAACGGCAATGTCGTCGACCGCGAGTTCACGAACGACAAGGCGGTTGATTTCCGTGCGATCTTGACCACGCTGAAGCAGAAGAATGTCGACATGATCTTTTTTGGCGGGCTCGACGAACAAGGGGCGATGCTCGTCAAGCAGATGCGCTCGCTCGGCATGCCGGCGCGCTTGTTCGGCGCCGGAGCGTTGAAGAGCAATGCATTTCTGCAGATCGCCGGCACGGCGGGCGAAGGCACGCGGGATCTGGAGCCGGGCCCGGCGCTCGACAAGCTCCCTGCCGCACAGGAATTCGCGAAGCGCTACAAGGCGCACTTCAACGAGGACGTCGAGCTGTATGCGCCGTTCGCTTATGACGCGGCGCTAGCAATGCTCAAGGCGATCCATGACGCCGATTCGCTCGATCGCGCGAAGATCGTCGCGGCCTTCCCGAAGGTGACCTTCACGGGCGTGACAGGCAAGATTGCGTTCGATCCGCAAGGCGATCTGATCAAGCCGCCTTACACCCTGTTCGAAGTCCAGCAGGGGCAATGGAAGAGCCAAAGGACCGTCGGCGGCAACGGCGTCTAGAGCTTTCCGATATCCGCCGGCGAGATCGCAGAAATGAACTTTCGTGAAACCATCGGCGCGCGCACCTATCGTTTTGATGGCCTCGCCGCGCTGCTTGCCAAAGCGAGCCCGCGCCGCTCCGGGGACGAGCTTGCCGGTTTCGCCGCCGCGTCGGAAGAGGAGCGCGTGGCGGCGAAACTGGCGCTTGCGCAGATGCCTCTCGCCGCCTTCCTGAACGAAGCGCTGATCTCTTATGAAAGCGACGAGGTCACGCGCCTCATCATCGATGCGCATTCGGCGGAGGCCTTCGCGGAGATCTCGCATCTCACGGTTGGTGACTTTCGCGACTGGCTGCTGGCCGATACCACCGATACGGCGGCGCTCGTGCGCATCAGCGCGGGGCTCACGCCCGAGATGGTCGCAGCGGTATCGAAGCTAATGCGCAACCAGGATCTGATTCTCGTCGCGCGCAAACGGCCCGTGATCACGCGCTTCAGGAACACGGTGGGATTGTCGGGCCATCTTTCGGTGCGCCTGCAGCCGAACCACCCGACTGACGACGTAAAGGGCATCGCGGCTTCGATGATTGATGGTCTGATGTATGGCTGCGGCGACGCCATGATCGGCATTAACCCGGCGTCTGACTCTCTCGCGGCGATCGCCGCGCTGTTGACGATGATGGACGAGTTCCGCCGCGCCTATGACGTCCCCACCCAGACCTGTGTGCTCACGCATGTGACGAACACCCTCGCCGCAATCGAGAAGGGCGCGCCCGTCGACCTGATCTTCCAGTCGATCGCGGGCACGGAGAAGGCGAACGCGAGCTTCGGCGTATCGCTGTCGCTGCTCGCCGAAGCGTACGACGCGGGGCTGTCGCTCAAGCGCGGTACGGTCGGCCAAAACCTGATGTACTTCGAGACCGGCCAGGGCAGCGCGCTGTCCGCGAACGCGCATCATGGCGTTGACCAGCAGACCTGCGAAGTGCGAGCGTACGCGGTCGCGCGGCACTTCAATCCGTTTCTCACGAATACGGTGGTCGGCTTCATCGGTCCCGAGTATCTGTATGACGGGAAACAGATCATCCGCGCCGGCCTGGAAGATCACTTCTGCGGCAAGCTGCTCGGGGTGCCGATGGGCTGCGACATTTGCTATACGAACCACGCGGAGGCCGACCAAGACGACGTGGACACCCTGCTCACGCTGCTCGGCGCCGCCAATATCAACTTCATTATGGGCGTGCCTGGCGCCGACGACATCATGCTCAATTACCAGAGCACGTCTTTTCACGACGCGCTCTATATCCGGCGCCTGCTCGATCTAAAGCGCGCGCCGGAGTTCGAGGACTGGCTCAGTGCAATGCAAATCACGGACAAACGCGGGCAGATTCAAGGGCAGTCGCGCAACCCGTTGCTGATCGACTGGATCGAATCATGACGGACGACGCCCTGGACGATAGCGGCGCACGGTCGATCGCCGCCAACCCGTGGAGCGCGTTGCGCCGATTCACCGATGCGCGGATTGCGCTCGGACGCGCGGGCGCCAGCATGCCTACCGCCCCTCTGCTTGCGTTCAACCTGTCTCACGCGCAAGCTCGGGACGCCGTTCACACGCCGCTCGATACTGCGGCGTTCAGGCGCGAACTCGAAAGCGAGCTAATGTCAAATGTAATGGAATGGACGCCCCCACCCGAAGCGGCATCAATGTGCCAAAGTGGAAGTGTCAAAGCAACCACCTGACCGAGGGGAGCGCCCATCATGAAGATTACGACGATTGGCATCGATCTGGCGAAGAATATTTTTGCCGTCCATGGTGTAAATGAGCATGGCCGAACCGTGCTGAAGAAAGTGCTCAAGCGAAATCACGTTGCGGAGTTCTTCGCCAACCTCCCCGCCTGTGTAATCGGGATGGAGGCGTGCGCCAGCGCGCACTACTGGGCTCGCAAACTGCAGATCGGCTCGACCCCGAAGGTGTCGCGATGCTGATCGATAAAGGCCTTCAGGACTTCAGGCGGCGGTCGAGCTCCGCCTGGGCGAAAAATGCGCTCGCTAGCTTCAGAATCTCATTGGCACGGCGCAGTTCCTTGTTCTCACGCTCCAGTGCCTTGAGGCGTTCACGTTCCGACGTGGTGACCCCCTCACGCTCGCCGCAATCGACTTCTTCTCGTTTGACCCACCCCAACAATGTCTGGCTCGTGCAGCCGATCTTGGGGGCGATGGATTCAATCGCCGCCCACTGTGACGGATACTCGTCGCGATGCTCGCGCACCTGCGGACTGCACGTTCTCGGACTTCAGCAGAAAACTTGTTCGACTTGTTCATGGCTCCATTCTCTCAAGAGTTGGAGCCTCCACCAAATCCGGTGCGGTTCAACCGTCGAGACGCTACTGCTTGGCACCTGTTTCGGAATGCTGTCGAAGACGCTTGCGATTTCGGCGTCTTCCGGCATGGGTTGCGCCGGATCGAGCCAGCCTCGCGACTGGGCTTCCTGCCGTACGGCTGCAAGCTTGGCTCGGCCCATCAGGCGTCGCCGCGCAATGTCGCGGTCGGAATCACCGCGTCGCATGCGCACAAGGATGTGACGATACTCAAACAATTCGAACCTCCTGTTGCCCATAGGCGCTCAGCTCAAAAGAACGGAGCGTACCGACTTGGAACGTTCGAACTGCGCTTGTGCCCGCTACCGCTGGCGCTCCCTGGGTGGCTCCTTTACGTCGCCCATGAGGTGGCTCGATTACGCCGCCCCCAGATCGGCTCTAAAACGCCGCCCGCGGACATGCCTGGCTGGATTCCGATAATATCGACGCGAGGCTCACTGCCTGATTGGTCACAAAATTCGCCTCAGATCACTGTTTACATCCGTCGGAAAATGTCTCATTCTGTATTTCCAGGATGAAGAGGATGGTTTCGTCTCGCCGGGTTCCGATGGCCTGGTCGGCCTCTTCGCGCATCTCGCTCCCCGCACTGTAAAGCGAACGTAACCAAGCCCTTCGTCTGGCCATCGTGCTGTCGACCGACACCGCCCACTTGAGCTTTATGCTGATCGTCCAGACCTGCGTCTATCTGGTCATCGCGTACCTGTTCACCCGCACGCGGCTTTTCCTGCCGTTCATGCACGTGAGCATGCGCCTGCCGCATCGCATCGCTTGCTATGTGGTGTTCTCGCTCTTTTGCATCATGGGCACCTACCTCGGCTTCGACATCGACAACTCGATCGCCAACACGCGTGCGATCGGCGCGGTGCTCGGCGGTACGCTCGGCGGGCCCATCGTTGGCTTTGCGGTTGGGTTGACCGGCGGACTGCATCGCTACACGATCGGCGGACCGACTGCGTTCGCCTGCATGGTGTCTACGGTCGCCGAGGGGCTGATCGGCGGGCTCTACCATTTGTGGATGATCCGCCGCGGCCGGCTCAAGCGCCTCTTGCAGCCGATCGGCGTGGCGCTCGTCACGTTTGTCGCGGAGCTCGTTCAGATGGCCATCCTGCTGGTGATGGTGAAGCCCGGGAGCCTCGCTCACCAGCTCGTCGGCCACATCGCGGTGCCGATGCTGCTCGCCAACACACTCGGCGCTGGTATGTTCGTGAGCATCCTGCTCGACCGCCGCCAGGCGCTTGAGCGGCAGTCAAGCCTCTTCTCGGCGCGGGCGCTGAAGATCGCAGCGCGCGCCGAAGGCGCGTTGCGGGGCGGGCTCGACACGGCGAACGCGACGCGCGTAGCACGCATCGTCTATGAGGAAACCGGCGTCGGCGCCGTCACCATCACCGATCGCGACAAGGTGCTCGCCTTCATCGGTATCGGCGACGATCACCATCTCACGGGCACGCCGATCACGTCGCTGCAGACCATCGAGGCGATCGAGCGCAACGTCGTCGTCTACGCGGACGGCAACGAACTCGCCTACCAGTGCCCGATCTGTCCGACGACGTGCCCGCTCGGCGCCGCGCTCGTGATTCCGTTGCTTGGCGAAGAGGAGCGCGTGATCGGCACGATCATTCTTGCGGAACCCAAGACCAAGCTCTTCTCGACGATCAACCGCACGCTCGGTGAAGGGATCGCGCGCCTCTTGTCCGCGCAGATCCTCGCCGGCCGCTACGAAGACCAGAAGCAGATGTTGACGCAGTCGGAATTGAAGCTCCTGCAGGCGCAGATCAATCCACACTTCTTGTTCAACACGCTGAACACGCTCGCCGCCGTCATCGCCAAGGATCCCGAGCGCGCCCGCCAGCTCGTGCAGAACCTGTCGACGTTCTTCCGCAAGAATCTGAAGCGCCCGAGCGAGGAAGTGCCGCTCGAAGACGAGCTCGAGCACGTCGAGGCCTATCTCGAGATCGAAAAGGCGCGCTTTGCGGGCAAGCTCGACGTGCAGATCGACATCCCGCCCGAATTTTCCGGCGTGCGCCTGCCGGCCTTCTCGATCCAGCCGATCGTCGAAAACGCGATCAAGCATGGCACGTCACAATTGATCGGCAAGGGCGCGGTGTTCATCGCCGCCAGACGCGACGGCGATGATCTGCTCATCGAAGTGACCGACAATGCGGGGCTCTACGACGAGCACTTGCCATGTGGCGGACTCGGCATGAATCTCGTCGACAAGCGTCTCAGGAACAGCTTCGGCCCGGGCTACGGCACCACGGTAATGTGCGAAGACGACGTATGGACGCGCGTCACGCTGCGTATCCCGATGGAGAGCACAACGCTATGAACATCATCATCGTCGACGACGAAGCGCCGGCCCGCGACGAGCTGCGACGGCTCCTGGAAGCCTTCGAGGACGTGACGATCGTCGGTGAATGCGGGAACGCGGTCGAAGGGATCGCGGCAATCAACCGCCTCTCACCCGATGTCGTGTTCCTCGATGTCCAGATGCCGCGCGTGACGGGACTTGAAATGCTCACCATGCTCGACCCCGGGCGCAAGCCGAAGGTCGTGTTCCTGACGGCGCACGAGGAATACGCACTCAAGGCGTTCGAGGAGAACGCGTTCGACTATCTGCTGAAACCTGCCGACCACGAGCGGCTCGCGAAAACGATTGAACGCCTGCGCGAAGCGAGCCTCCCGCAGCCTGCGCTGTTCGATCCGAGCCAGATGCTCACGCAGATTCCGTGCTCGGGACAGGACCGCATCTATCTCGTGAAGGTGGCCGATATCGAGTACGTGATCTCGAAGGCGAGCGGCGCATTCGTGGGCGGCCGGGGGGGGCAGGAGCGCTTCACCGAGCTCACGCTGAAGACCTTGGAAGCGCGCACTTCGCTGATTCGCTGCCATCGGCAGGTACTGGTCAATCCGGAAGCCATTCGGGAGATCGTGTTTCAGCAAAACGGGCTTGCCGAGATTGTCACGTTCAGCGATCAGAAGATACCGGTCAGCCGCCGTTTTCTCGGGCCACTTAAGGCGCGGCTCGCGATTGTGTGAGGCCATTGTTTCGATGAAGACGTGCTCCATCCGGCCGCCGCGTCGCACGGCCCGGTCGCTGCATCAATGACCGCGCTTTCTGCAAAACACGAACCAGTAGACCGCGCCGACGAGAAGCGCGCCACCGATCCAGTTACCCGCAGTGATCAGCGCGAGATTGCCGAGAAAGTGCTCGAGCGGAATCGGCGGTGCTGCTGCAACGGTCCCATGACCGAGGTCGAGCCAGAACGACTGTGGCGCCCATTTCACAATCATCAGGCCGAATGGCACGAAGAACATGTCGGCTATGCAGTGCTCGAAGCCCGCGGCGACGAACATGGCAACCGGAAGCGCGATAGCGAGCATCTTATCGGTGAGCGAGCGAGCCGCGAGCGACAACCAAACCGCAAGGCAGACCATCACGTTGCAGAGGATCGCGAGGAAGAATGCTTCCATCGGCACGTCGTTGGCCTTGGCCGACGCGAGCGCAAGCGCGCTTGCGCCGAACGCGCCATGGCCGATCTTGTAAGTGCCGCCCAGGAAGAGCAGCACGGCAGTGGCGACGGCCCCGATCCCGTTGCCGACCCAGACCGTCACCCAGACCCGGATCATCTCGCGAAAGCGCAGACGCTTGCTCGCCCAGGCCATCACCATCAGGCAATCGCCCGTGAAGAGCTGTGCGCCGCCACACATGATCAGCACGAGACCGAGCGAAAACACCACGCCGCCGACGAGCCGCGTGATCCCGAACGACATATAGCCGTTGGCTCCCGACATCGCGACGATCGCGAAAAAACCACCGAACGAGATGAACGCGCCGCCGAGAATGGCGAGCACAAAGAGCGTTGCGATGTCGTAGTGGGCCTTCTTGACGCCTAGGTCTTCGGCCGCGCGCGCGATCGCGGGCGGTGTAAGGGCATTGAAGAGCGGCACCTCTGCCGTGCGTTTCTCGGTGCCGGTTGCTGGGTCGGCAGCCCCCGCCGAAATTTCAGTTACTGGCTTCACAGCATTCCTCGCATTTGTAGATTAGGCGGCGACTGCGGCAGGGGCTGGCAGTACCGCGCGGTTCGGATTCCCGTCGCGAGCAGTTGCCTGGATGGCCGTCAGCGCGATCGTGTAGACGATATCGTCGACGAGCGCGCCACGCGACAAATCGTTCACCGGTTTGCGCAGCCCTTGCAGCATCGGGCCGACCGAGACGACGTTCGCCGAACGCTGCACCGCCTTGTAGGTCGTGTTGCCCGTGTTGAGGTCAGGGAAGATGCAGACGTTGGCACGTCCGGCAACCGGGCTGTCCGGCGCCTTTTGCCTGCCGACGCTCTCCACAGTAGCAGCGTCGTACTGCATCGGGCCGTCAATGATGAGATCGGGTCGGCGTTCGCGCACGAGCGCGGTCGCCTCGCGCACCTTCTCGACGTCGTCGCCGGAGCCCGACGAGCCCGTCGAGTAGGAGATCATCGCAATGCGCGGATCGATGCCGAAAGCCTTCGCGCTGTCGGCCGACTGGATCGCGATTTCAGCGAGCTCAACCGCGTTCGGATCGGGGTTGATCGCGCAGTCGCCGTAGACCAGCACCTGATCTGGCATCAGCATGAAGAACACGCTCGAAACGATGTTCGAGCCCGGCGCGGCCTTGATGAGCTGCAGCGCCGGGCGCACCGTGCTGGCCGTCGTGTGGACGGCGCCGGAAACCAGGCCGTCGACATCGCCCTCGGCCACCATCATCGTGCCGAGCACGACGGTGTCCTCCAACTGCTTCTGTGCCTGCAGCGCGTTTAGCCCCTTCGTACGGCGACGTTCGCACATCGGCTCTACATAGGTGTCACGGATGGTGTCCGGGTCGATGATTTCGACCGATTCCGGCAGCTCGATGCCGTGACCGGCGGCGACCGAGCGGATCGTTTCCGGTTCGCCGAGCAGTACCGGGCGGGCGATGCCCCTCTCGGCGCAGATGGCGGCAGCGGCGATCGTGCGCGGCTCGTCGCCCTCGGGAAGCACGATCCGACGGTTGGCAGCGCGGGCGCTGCCGACAAGACGGTGACGGAACACCGGCGGTGGCATCAGCATCTCGGCTGGCAAGGCCACGCGCGCCGCGAACGGCCGCGTATCGACCTTGCCCGCGATGAAGTCGAGCACGCGGTCCATGCGTACGGCGTCGTCGGCAGGCACATGGGTCGACAGGCTCGAAAGGCGGGCGGCGACCGTGAAGGTATCTTCGTCCGACAGCAGGATCGACAGGCGATCGAGCGGCGGCGCATCGAGCATATTCATCACCTCGCGGGACGGCTTGTCGCCGCAAGTGAGGAGCAGCCCCGCAAGCGGCATCCCGCGCAGCGCGGCGAGAGCGACGGCGAGAACCGCATCAGACCGGTCCGCGGGCGTGACCGCGAGCGTTCCGCTCTTCAGATGCGGGATCATCTTCTCCGGCGAGCGGGCCGCGACCACGAAGCTCTCGACACGCGCCGTTCCGATGTCACCGCGGCGGAGCACTTTCAGATTGAGAGCGTTGGCAACGTCGAGCGTGCGCGGCGCTGACAGGTGGTCGTTGGTCGGCACCGCAGCGAGGATCGGCACATTGCACGCCGAATCCGCGAGCTGCAGGCTACCCGCTTCACCGAGCGCGGCGGCACACGCTTCGCTACAGTGGTTGATCAGCAAGCCGGCAAGCGGCCGCCGGCCGCCGTTGCTGTATTGCTCGGTCGCCGCCGCAGCGATGGCGGCTAGTTCCGGCGTGGTACGCGTGCCTCCGGCCATCACGGGCACCAGATCGGCGCCCATTGAGCGGATCATTTCGATATTGAGGCGTGTCGCGATCTGAAAATCGACATCGGGAATCAAGCCTTCGACGACCATCACGTGACAGCCTTTGCGCGCGCTTTCGACGATAGCGACGACCTCCTCCATTAGGCCGGCGAGTTGTCCCGAGCGCACCATTTCGGCAGCGCGGGCAAACGTGATCGGCGCGGGCGTCGTGGTGCCGCACAGGGTGCGTGCGAAGTGGGGGGACAGATCGCAATCGTTCGTCGCCGCCTCGGGCTGGGAGATAGGCTTGACGAAACCGACGCGCACGCCGGCGAGCTGCAGCGCCCGGACGAGGCCTAGGGTCATCGATGTGAGGCCGGTGTGGCTCGATACCGGAACGAGGTAGTAAGTGCGGGGAAGAGTCGGGAGATTCATGGTTATTGTTCCAGGGCCAGCGGGCGGCGAGTAGTCTTGCAGACGTTCGTGGTTGTGTCGCGCGTTGCCCTGGCGATTCGGGTCGCCTCGCGGGCGATCATCCCTTCTTCATCGGTCGGGATGACCCAGGCCTGTGGGGTGCTGCCGGAATCGATGCGGCCGCACTGGCCGCGCACGGCAAGCCCGTTTGCTGCTTCGTCGAGCACGAAGCCGAACACTTTCAGACGCTCGAGCGTCTTCGCGCGCATACGGACCGAATTCTCGCCGATGCCGCCCGTGAACACGAGCACGTCGAAGCGCGGCAGCGAGGTTGCGAGTGCGCCGATGTAGCAGGCAAGCCGGTGGACGAACACATCGAGCGCAAGCTGCGCGCCTTCGTGCCCGTCAGCCGCCGCGGTCTCGAGGTCGCGGCAGTCGCTTGACAGTTCGGATAGTCCGAGCAGGCCGCTATTCTTGTTGAGCAGCGCTTCCATGTCGGCGAAATCGGAGCCGGTGATGCTGGCGATCTTTGCGACCGCGCCGAAGTCGATGTCGCCCGAACGCGTGCCCATCACGAGGCCTTCGAGCGGTGTGAGGCCCATCGACGTGTCGACGCTCTTGCCGTTTACGACAGCCGTCGCCGACGCGCCGTTGCCGAGGTGGGCGACGACGACACCATGGTTTTCTGGATCGAGCCCGGCGAGGTGCACCACCTCGCCCGACACGTAGCGGTGTGAGGTGCCGTGAAAGCCGTAGCGGCGGATGCCGTGTTCACGATAGAGGCGCTGCGGCACGGCGTACGCGTACGCGGCCTTCGGCATGGTCTGGTGGAACGCAGTGTCGAACACGGCCACTTGCGGCACGAACGGCAATTCTTCGAGGCACGTGTGGATGCCGAGCAGGTTGGCCGGGTTGTGCAGCGGCGCGAGGCCGGACACCCCCTCGATATCTCGAATCACCTCTGGCGTGATCAGCACGGACTCGGTGAAGCGCTCGCCACCATGCACGACACGATGGCCGACGACGGCCACACGGTCGAGCAGATCCGCGTCGTCGAAACGGTCCATCAGCACTTCCAGCGCCCGGCTATGGGCGGCACCGCTGGCAAGTTGCACCGTGGTTTTCTCGCACTCTTTCTTGATGATGAGCCGCGCATCGTCTTGGCCGAGACATTCCGCGATACCGGAGACGAGCGGTTCGCCGCCGTGTGTTGGCAGGACCGTGAATTTCAGCGACGAGGAGCCGCAGTTGATGACTAGAACAAGGTCGAGCGGATGATTGGACATGACGGTATGTTGATTCAGTAGATCGGCTCTCAAACCGCCGAGAGTTGGCGGGAGTGGAAAATTTCGATGGCGGCCGCGACCTGCTCAGACGTGGGGGTCGGCGTGTCGGCTAGCACGTACTCGCGGTCGAGCTGTTCCCATTTGTGAGCGCCTAGTTGGTGAAAAGGCAGGACGTCGACCCGTTCGACGAGAGGGCCCAGACTGGCAAGAAAATCGGCGTGGCGGGCGATATCGCCGGCGTCATCGGTCAGGCCGGGCACCAGCACATAGCGAATCCAGATCGGCTTCCCCAGGCGTACGAGGCGTTGGGCGAAGTCGAGCGTCGGAGCAAGCTCGCAGCTCGTGATCTTGCGATAGCGCTCCGGATTAATGTGCTTGATGTCGAGCAGCACCAGATCGACGGCGTCGAACCAACTGCTGTTGACATTGCGGGCCAGATAGCCTTGCGTGTCGAGCGCGGTGTGAAGACCGTACTCGTTATGCAGGCGGGAAAGCAAAGCACCGACAAACTCTGGCTGCATCAGCGGCTCACCGCCGGAAACCGTCACGCCGCCTGCCATCTTTAGGAACGGGATATAGGGACGGATTTCGGCGATAGCTTTGTCGACTGTCACGGGACGGCCCGACGAGCGCTTCCACGTGTCTGGGTTGTGGCAATAGACGCAGCGGAACGGGCACCCTGCCAAGAAGAATACAAAGCGCATGCCCGGGCCGTCAGTGGCTGCGCCACTTTCCACCGAATGCAGATAGCCGGTCGGACCGTTGATTTTCGCGACCCCGGCCGACGGTACGCAGAGCGGATGTTGGCACGAAGTCTCAATGGCGGCTGTCATGATGTTTATATGAACGTCGTTGCATGGCGCTTGCCTCGTTGGCCGCCGGGACTTCCCGGCGGCCGCTGTCGCCACTCGATTTCAGGATTACAGCGATGCGTGGAACGTCCGCGAGATCACATCGAGCTGCTGCTCACGCGTGAGCTTGATGAAGTTCACGGCATAACCGGAGACGCGCACCGTCAGTTGCGGATACTTTTCCGGATGGCTCATCGCGTCGACCAGCGTGTCGCGATTGAATACGTTCACGTTAACGTGGTGGCCGCCTGCGCTGGTGTAGGCGTCGAGGCACTTCGCGAGGTTGCCTTGGCGTTCGCCGCCGGTGCGGCCAAGCGCATCGGGTGTGGCCGAGGCCGTCCACGAGATGCCGTCGAGTGCGCTTGCATATGGCAGCTTCGCTACCGACGCGCCCGCTGCGACGAAACCCTTCTTGTCGCGGCCGTTCATCGGGTTCGCACCCGGCGAGAATGGTTCGCCCGCGCGTCGTCCGTCCGGCGTGTTGCCGGTCTTCTTGCCATATACGACGTTCGACGTAATCGTCAGCACCGATTGGGTCGGCATTGCGTTGCGGTAGAAGTACGGCTGGCTCGCGACCTTCTTCATGAAGGCCTCGGTGAGCCACACGGCGATACTGTCGGCGCGATCGTCGTTGTTGCCGTAGGCCGGATATTCACCTTCGAGCGCGTAATCGACGGCCAGCCCCAATCCATTGCGCACGACCCGCACCTTCGCGTGCTTGATGGCCGAGAGGCTATCCGCCGCCACCGACAGGCCTGCGATGCCACACGCCATCGTGCGCAGGATGTCGCGATCGTGCAGCGCCATCTCGATGCGCTCGTATGCGTACTTGTCGTGCATGTAGTGGATCGAGTTGAGCGCCTTGACATAGGTCTTGGCGAGCCAATCCATCATCGGGTCGAGCTTGGCCATTACTTCGTCGTAGTCGAGCACGTCGCCGTTGATCGGCTCGAAGCCCTCGGCCACCTTCACTCCGCTTTTTTCGTCGATGCCGCCGTTGATCGCGTAGAGCAATGCCTTCGCGAGATTGGCGCGCGCCCCGAAGAACTGCATCTGTTTGCCGATGCGCATCGCCGACACGCAGCAGGCGATCCCGTAGTCGTCGCCCCAGCGAGGACGCATGATGTCGTCGTTTTCGTACTGGATTGACGAAGTCTCGATCGACACCTTCGCGCAGAAGTCCTTGAAGCCTTCCGGCAGCTTGCCCGACCACAGCACAGTGAGATTCGGTTCCGGTGCCGGGCCAAGGTTGAACAGCGTGTTCAGGATCCGGAAGCTCGATTTCGTGACGAGCGTGCGGCCGTCTTCGCCCATGCCGCCGATCGATTCTGTCACCCAGGTCGGGTCGCCCGAAAACAGCTGATCGTATTCAGGCGTGCGTAGGAAACGCACGATGCGCAGTTTGATGACGAGGTCGTCGAAGAGCTCCTGCGCTTGCTGCTCGGTCAGGATGCCGCGCTCGAAGTCGCGCAGTATATAGATGTCGAGGAAGGTCGAGATTCGGCCAATCGACATCGCCGCACCGTTCTGCTCCTTCACGGCGGCGAGATAGCCGAAGTAGGTCCATTGGATCGCTTCCCGTGCGTTGATCGCCGGACGCGAGATGTCGTAGCCGTACTTGGCGGCCATTTCCCTCAGCTCGTCGAGCGCGCGATATTGCTCCGAAAGCTCTTCGCGCAGGCGCAGCACATCGTCATTGAAGACGGCGTCGTCCAGCTGGTGATACACGCGCTGGCGGTCCGCGCGCAGGAAATCGGTGCCGTACAGCGCGACGCGGCGATAGTCGCCGATAATGCGGCCGCGGCCGTAGGCGTCGGGCAAGCCCGTGATGATGCCCGACTTGCGTGCGGCCAGGATTTCCGGCGAGTACGTGTCGAAGACGCCCTGGTTATGGCTCTTGCGGTACTTAGTCCACACCTCCTTGACCGACGGATCGATCTTGAAGCCGAAGGCCTCGAGGCCGTTTTCCACCATCCGCAGGCCGCCGTTCGGCATGATCGCGCGCTTGAGCGGCGCGTCGGTCTGCAGGCCGACGATCAACTCGGTCTCGCGGTCGATATAACCGGCATCATGCGCGGTGATCGACGAGGCGCGATCGGCCGAGACGTCGAGCACACCCTTTGCGCGCTCTTTCTTTAGCGGCTCGGCGAGCTTTGCCCAGAGCGCCTTGGTACGTTCCGTCGAACCGGCGAGGAACGAGTCGTCGCCTTGATAGGGTACATAGTTGGCCAGGATGAAGCCGCGCACGTCGACAGATGTCTGCCACGGACCCCCGACAAAGCCTGCCCACGGTTCTACGCTCTGGGTCTTCGACATCATGTTCATTATTCAACTCCGTTAATTGCGAAAAGTCAGGAACAGCGCTTCAATTCGTTCATTCAACTTTGGTTAGCGAGGCCGTCGCGCTCATCACCGTGGCGCGCTTGTCGACAAGCGACTTCCAGCGCAGGACCGCGGATCCGATGATCACGACGCCGAGTACCACCATCACGACCGTCAGGAGTCCATTGAAGAGGCTATAACCCTTCGATGCGTTGTTGAAGTACACGTTGGCAGCCATCCAGTAGGCGGCATAGTTCACTGTCACGTAGAGATAGGCCAGCGGAATCAGGCACGTGAGCATGTAACTCCTCTTGACCGACAGGCGCAGGATGATCGTGGCGCCGATGGCAAGGCCGATGGAAGCCATCATCTGGTTCGACACACCGAACAGCGACCACACCGAGTTGATGTCGCCGGACATCAACATGTAGCCCCATGCGGCACAGGCGACGAGGCTCGCGCCCACGGCGCCGGGCACCCAGTCGAGCTTCTTAAGCGGTGCGTAGAAGTCGCCGCCGAGGTCCTGCAGCAGATAGCGGGCGACGCGCGTGCCGGAGTCGACGGCAGTGAGGATGAACACCGCTTCGAACATCACGACGAACTGGAAGAAGTACGCAGCGAGCTGGCTGAACCAGGGCACCTTCGTGAAGATTTCGGTCATGCCGACCGCGAGCGTCACCGCGCCGCCAGTGCGGCCGTAGAGATCGAGGCCGATTTCGCTCGACAGGCGCGGCAGGTCGACGACTGTCATGCCGAGCGTGTGGAACGCGGCGGGTGCTGCGTTAATGGCAAAGTAGTCGGCCGGTTGCAGCGAGATCGCGGCGATCAGTGCCATCACGCCGACCAGGCACTCGGCCAGCATGCCGCCGAACGCGACGGGAAGGATGTCGCTCCACTTGTCGATAAGTTTCGGAGTCGTACCTGAACCGATGAAGGCATGGAAGCCCGAGATCGCACCGCAGGCGATCGTGATCGAGATGAACGGCCACACCGGACCGGAGAGCACCGGGCCGCCGCCGGCAATGAACTTCGTGACAGCTGGGAAATGCACCGCCGGGTTGATGAAGACAACGCCGATAACAAGCGCGCCGAACACGCCGATTTTCATGAAGCTGGAGAGATAGCCGCGCGGCGTGAGCAGCAGCCACACCGGCAGGGCTGAGGCAAAGAATGCATAGATCGGCAGGATCAGCGAGATGGTGTGCGCGTTGAGCGTGAGCCAGTTGCCGAGGGCTGTGCCCTGAATATGGGGACCGGCGAGCACCGAGGCTGCGATCGCCGCGATGCCGACCCAAGTCGCGATCTTCGATGAGCCGAAGCATTTTTCGAACACGCCGAGCGCAATGGCGATCGGCACCGTCATGAATACGGCGAACGTGCCCCAGGCGTTGCGTTCAAGCGCGTGCACGACGACGATGGACAGCCCCGCCATCGTGATTGTGATGATGAAGAGCATTGCGAGACCGGTACACCAGCCGGCGATGGGGCCCAGTTCCGCTTTTGCGACTTCGGAAAGCGACTTGCCCTGGTATTTCATCGACGCGAAGAGCACAACCGTGTCGTGCACCGCACCGCCGATCACACAGCCAACCAGCAGCCAGACGAGACCGGGCAGATAGCCGAACTGCGCAGCGAGCACCGGGCCCACGAGCGGGCCGGCAGCGGCGATGGCCGCGAAGTGTTGGCCCGCGTTGACCCACTTCTTGGTGGGGACGTAGTTTTTGCCGTCGGCGAGGGCATGGGACGGCGTTACCTCGCTGTCGTCGGCGGCAAGCACCTTGCGGACAAAGAAAATGCCATAGAAGCGGTAGGTGATCATCAAGATACATGCCGTCGCTATGACGATGTATAAGGCGTGGGACATTTGCGTTCCTCCGATTCGACTGATGCTTCATGGACTTTATATAGCTGAAGGGGGCACCAGTCAGCGCCTATTTGGCGACCGGTCGAATGCGGGCGCGAGCGGCAATAGAGGCGATTGAGCGGTGCTGTAAAAACGACCGCGGGCCCTTCTCGATGTCCGGCTGGAGTTTGTAAAAAACCGCCGCATCCCGACCCAAGCTGCTGATTTGAAGGCGAAATCGATGAGATGGGCAAGTGGAGGCGACGAGCCGCGACGCATGGCGATAGCGATGCCGTTTGACATCCCGGTCGGCTTGTGATGGTAGGTTTCTCCCAGGGTGGCGCCTTTACGTCGCCCATGAGGTGGCTCGATTACGCCGTCCCCAGATTGGCGCTGTAACGCCGTCCGCTGACCCCAATAAATTGCAATGCATTTAATGCATTGGACACTGTAAGAAGGTCGCCGATAATAATCTTCACGTAGGCGAAGCGGAGCGCGAGATGGGCCAATCTCCTGACGACGTTAGGTCATAAAAAGTATCGGAATGTGTTGTAGCTTGCTAGAGCCATCTGTTAACCCGGATTCGGCAGGAGCACGGTTATGCAAATTGGAGTGCACGAAAAGGAACTGCTGGTATTGCTGGGAATTGGCGCTGCTATAGGGTTGGGAAAGCTGTTGACCGGTATCGAGCCGCTCTCGGCGCGGATGATCCTAGGCGGCATGGTTACAGGTGCTGCTTTGTCGGCGAGTGCAGGGGCCGTACTCATTCTGTTTCAAGAGCTCACGCCGACAGCGCTGGTGGGTGTCGCTGCTGCAATCGGCTTGCTGGGACAGCCGATGCTAGAAAAGATCGCACACAGTTTATTGGGAAAAATTCGAGGCGATAAAGAGAAGGATTCGGATACACAATAACGGTGGGCTGCTCGTATCGATAGCCATGCGCGACGAGGAGTCTTGCTGGAATGAGGAGTGAAAATCGAGGCGACGAGGCCAATGGTTGACGGAGTAGCGACCGTTTCTGATTTTCACGTCCAAGCTCGGGTTGCAGGTGCGGAGCGCTCGTTTTACTCGGCGCCTCTTAATTGGGGAAGTTCGATGAATCGACAGACATTTCAGCAAGCAGCGCAATTATCCGATGTGCTCGCGGATCGGTGGTTCCCGCACGTATCGGCCGCGGCCGCCGAATTTGAAATCACGACCTCAAAACGCCTCGCTGCTTGGATTGCGCAGATCGGACACGAGTCGGGTGGCTTCACTCAGCTTGTCGAATCGTTCAACTATAGGGTCGATGCCTTGAAAATTTTCTCGCGCATCCCGGCCGATATGCGTGAGCAGCTCGGTCGTCGATCAAACGAGAGAATCGTCCCAATCGAACGACAGATGACGATCGCCAACCTCGCCTATGGAGGGCGATACGGCAATGGGGATGCGAGCTCGGGCGATGGCTGGCGCTATCGAGGCCGAGGGTTGAAGCAGATCACGTTCAAGGACAACTACCGAATGTGTGGTGTGGCGTTGAGTGTGGATCTGGTCGCGCAACCAGAGTTGCTCGAGCAAGACGAGTACGCCGCGCGGTCGGCGGGCTGGTTCTGGAGGGCCAACGGCTTGAACAAACTGGCGGATGACGGCGATTTTGTGCGAATCACGCGTGTCATCAACGGCGGATTGACTGGACATCCGGAGCGACAGGCGCGGTGGCAAGCGGCGACCGATGTATTTTTGGCCTAAACGATTGATCTCCGCCGAAACCACTATCCAGATGGAGAAAATTCCGATTCTTGATCAGCATGCATGATTTTGAATCATGCCGCATAGCGGATGGGTCTATGCATGAAATAGCGAGCGACATTCAGATTCACATCAATATTGGAATGCGCAAGTTAAATTGCGTGCAGATGGGCCGGAAATTTCGAAGTACACGATCTGCACTCGAATCTTCACGTGATCAAAAAACGCTGTCTAAATTTTTTAAGTTAAATGAGCATGAGCCGTAGGTAAGTTGAACAACTCGTACCACATACTGCGGACCTTGGCGATAGGGCGAGGACATTGAAAAATGAATAGCAATATACCTATGAAGGCTTGCTACAGAGTTGAACAGCCCGGCCGACCAGAAATCTAGTTGTCGCTCTGAGCGGACTCGGAGAAGTTTGTTTGAGCGGAAAGCGCTGAACTCGGGCATTCGAAAATATGGATTTCGCAGGGGGCCACGTACGATGTGACGCTTCTCTCGGAGAAGCGTCTCGGCCTGTTACTCGACTAACTTCAGTGACAAAGGAATTAGCATGACGCCAATCAGCCTTTTGATTAAACACATCGAAGATACACATGGTCTTCCCGACACGCTAACTAAACTCGGTTATCACTCGGTCTTCGATGTCGTGCGCGTTCCCCGCGAACGTTTCGTCCGCAAGCATCGGAACATCCTCGGCCGGCGAGCTGAAAAAATGTATGACCTTGCAATTGGCTATGCCCATCAGGTTAGTCATAAACTTCGCCGAAAGCGTTTAACCAGAGCCATTAATACAGCGTTGCGTGGGCCGTTCTCGAAGCCTGGCCCCGACTATGCAAGCCAGTTCCTGGATGCCGAAACTGGGTGGAAAGATAAGGCGCCGAGCGGCGCAATAGAAGCTAACGATGGTCCTGTTGCGTATCTTACATATATATATCAACTTGCGCTTCAGGAGGAGGAAAACGAGGGGCCTGGGTTGAAGAATAAATTGAAAGGCCGACGTCCGGACATTGGCAAATTAATCGTCGATGATGTGGCGATTAATAAAATAATTCCACAGATCCAGCTGGTCAACGAGGTTCTTGGCTCAGCTATTCAGGATTATAAAAATTTTGATCATCTGGGCGATGTGAACAAGTTGTTGGCGACGACTCGCTTCCCAAATACCTTGCCATTTCATTATGGCTCTCAGCAAATCTGCATCGCAGAGTCCACAGTAGACATATCTCTTTTGGAAACGTTGTTGCTTCAGAAGCCAGGCATGTTGCAGAAATTTTTTGCTGCACAAGCTAAATTTACGGATTCTGACGCAAGTGACCTGATCAGATTGCAGGTTATGAATAGTCGATTGGCTCCAGAGCAGCAGAACATCGTTGTTGAACCGGCTTACTTTGAAAGCCTTGCGAACGACGACAAAGGGGGGGATGCAACGGTACGGGAACAATTCTACGCAGACAACTACGGAGATGGCATGCTCGACGTCCTTCGTTTTGAATCGATGGAGGAGTTGACGTCCAGAACGAACCTGACGGTGCCCGATATAGAGGAAATGCTGTGCTCCACGGCCGGTGGAGAAAATTCGTCTATCATTGTCAAGTCGGATAATTATTTGGTGTCCGGTGATATGTTTGCGAATATATCTTCTAGCCGTCCGGTGTCAAGCGGTATGGCTTTGCAATCGATATACGGCGCGAAATTTATTAATGGCGGATTGGATAAATGTATTTATATTTCGAAGGACAAGAGCGGATCTTTGAGGCTGGTAGAACTAACCGACGATCGTCTGGATAGGATTAATAGAGTTGTTCGAATCAAGAAATGGTCGAGCATGCCGTTTGAAGATATTGATCTGATGATTACATCGGCAATGGAGGCTGAGGGCGATGGCGTACTGCTGATGAACGACAATACTCTGCGCATGTTGGGCGTGTTCAAGCATTATCAGAATACGTACGGTGTTTCTGCTAAGCAATTCGCTTCGTGGTTGCATGTTGTAACGCCATTTGCGATCGCTCCAGGCACCCCGTTTCTAGATCAAATATTCAACAAAAAAGGAAAATTTGATACTCCGTTTTCGATTGATAATCAGGACTTTGTCTATACGCAGACATCAGGAGGCGATGATGTGCGCGTGAAAAAACTCTGCACGGCTCTGGGGTTGAATCATCGCCAATTTCTTACGTTTGCTGATAAAATTGCGCATCAGCAAGGCAAAGCTGACCAACATACGCTGAACTGCAATTTGTTCGTCGTATCGGCGTTTTACCGCTTGGCGTCGCTTGCGCGTGTTTTGGGAGCAAGTCCCGAGGATTTCTGCGCACTGGTCGATCTAATGGATCGAAATACCGATAATGTGTGGAAACAGCTTGCCGGGCGTCCAGTTGTAGTCGCGCCGAAAGAGGGAGGCTCTCTCAGTGATGATTTTCTGACTCTGCTGCAAGCATTGAGTCTAATTTTTCAGTGGCTGCAGAAATGCCAACTGACGGGCCGCGGTATTCAAATCCTAACTACGCAAAGTGAAAAACCGCAGCAAGGTACGAACGATCAGCTAAATGTTATCCAAGATGTCTGGCGACTTCTTCCGAATGCGCTGGTCGACGGAGCGTTGTTGCGGCGCTGTGGCGCACCGCTTGTCGACGATAATCGGGAGCCGATTGAATGGTTGGATTTGCTGTCGAGAGAGGACGCCAAACTGATCGATGCGGGACTCGTTACTGACGCCGTTGTTGATACGATTAGCGCGACGATCGATGGTCAGGTCGTGCAACTGATCAAATTTATTAGCGATGCCGTCGACCGCCAGAAACTGGGTGATGCTGAAAGGAACCAGGCGAAGATTTCGTTGAATGCGGCGGTAGTACAAGCATGGCAAACACAATCAGGTGTTGCAACCAACTTGCTGGCAAAAACGCTGGGAGTGTCGCAATCGCTGTCGGCGTTCGTACTGCACTGGGCGCAACTGACGTCGTATAAATGGTTGAAGAGCACGTGGTCATTGAAGGGGGATGTCCAGACATCCGCCGATATTCCTTCTGGCTATCTGAATAGCCTGGGAGAAATCGCACGACGCGCTCTGCTGTGTCAACAGTTTTCATTAAGCCCGGCCGCGGTTCGACATCTGCTCGAATTCCCTGAACATTTCGGATTGCCATCGCCGTACGACGGGAATGTGTCGATATGGTTGCTGTATTTGCTCAGTCGCTATGACGATCTTCTGCGTCAGATTGGTGCATCAGGAAATGGCACTGAAGACGATGTCTTTGCCTTTTTCCAGGCGGTCAATCGTGATGCGCCGATTAGCGAGTCTGATGCGACTGAACTGCTGGCGTCGCTGTTGGGCTGGGAGCAAGAGGAAGTGGCCGCGGCGTGCAAGGTGCTCGGCGGAACAGCCAGAACCGTGTCGCAGCTCGATGTCGTGATGCGATTGCAACAGGCACAAAGTCAGATCGGACTAACGGTTACGCAGCAGCAGCAAGCATTTGTGTTGGGGCGAAATAGTAGCTATGACGATTGGCAAGCAGTTGGCCAGGCCATGATCGCGGGTGTGAGCCACGTCAAGGGCGCCGACTGATACTTACCCCCGGCCGGCGTTTGCCTGCCGGATCACCTGAACGACGTTCGTTGAGTGATTTTGCTGCCCGACTTCCTTATCGAGGTGATTCCTATGTTATCGGCAATGGAGAAACAACTGAATGAATCCCAGCGCGACGCGCTGGTTACTGGCTATATGAGGTTTGTTGCGCCAAATTTGCAAGGAGTGGGAAGCAACCCACTCACGATCGAAGATCTGTACGAATTTCTGCTGCTCGATCCGCTGATTGCTGATGAAGTTACGACAAGTCGGGTTGCAAGCGTAATCGCGAGCGTTCAGATGTACATGACGCGAATCGTCAACGGATCTGAGCCGGGTTTTGCTGCTGTGGATTCGCCGGTAGCAAAATCGTGGCGCGACGACGAGAACCAATACTCGATTTGGGCAGCCGGAGCTGAGGTTCAGAATTATCCGGAGAATTATATTTCTCCGATAACTCGACTAGAAAAGAGTCACTATTTTGAAGATCTCGAAACGGCACTGAATCAGGCCCGACTGGATCCTGATCATGTACAAGATGCGGCGCTCTCATATCTGAATCAGTTCGAGGCCGTCAGCAACTTAAAAATTCTAAGCGGATATATTCAGGGGCGTGATTTTGCACGGGCCAGCTATTACTTTATTGGCCGGACGACGACCAAGCCATATCAGTATTATTGGAGACAATTGGATCTCGATAAGAATCGTGAGGATTCGCCCGGGAAGCCAGTTACGCCGAATTGCTGGAGTGACTGGCAGGCGATCTCATTGCCGCTTGCTTCCGATGCGGTGCTCGAGCATACGGTTCGACCGGTGTTTTACAACGACAGGCTTTACGTCGCGTGGGTCGAGCGTAATGCTACGTCACTGAAAGACGTGAAAGACAATAAAAATGAAGATGTTCTTGATATGCATGAATATGTCATCAATTTCGGCTACAAGCGCTTCGATGATTCTTGGACTGCGCCAAACAACATTCCTCTGATGACTCGGGTAACAACAGACGAGGGGGATGTACTTCGTTCCAGCCTCGAAATCCGCGATGCTGACGCAGGTTCTGAGTTTCGTGCAGTTAATCTTCTAGCAACCTCCGATTTTAGCGTTGATCCTGGTCAGGGTGGTGATGGTAATCCATATGGTCGTTTGATGCTTGCAGTATTTGTTAACAAATCTGATGGCAATGATGGCATTAATAATCCTGACACTTATGGTTATATATATTGCGATTCGGCATTCAATGTTCATGATCTTGGAGGAATGGCGAAAGAGGCGTTGTTCAAAAGTTATCGGGATGTGGTTGGCGATAAAAATTCACTTCAATTCTCTGTTTATAACAAAGCTTACGTAGTGAAGGGGGTGGAAAATAAGGATCATAAGGATGAAAATAACACTGGCTGGTGGAAAAGAATTTTTGATCTCGAGTCGAGTGATCACGGTTCTAAGTCTTGCGTTTACGTGATTGATGGCTCGACAGTGCGTGTCGAAATGGGGATTAAGGAGGAATTTTCCAATATCTACGAATTTAGCAAGGAGGAAACGGAGAATATTGAACATGGAGCTTGGAGTGACCTATTTGTTCCGATTGGTTTTTGTCGGGCAAATGGCGACTCTGGCGTCACGATAAGATCACTCGGTGATGGTGCATATGTATTTGATGATGCTGCTATTTTATATGATGTGACTCGCTACGGATCAACCAAAATTAAGGATGGGGATTATCAAGCATGGATTGGGCTTGAGTACGACAAACTTACTAAATTGAATTTGAGTTTCAGTGTTAAAGATGGGGGAATTGCGCCCATTGGGTCGGATAAATTTGAATCAAGAATGAATGTGTCTGGTCTCGTTATGCAGATCCCGAAGGAAGCTTATTATGCTAGTGACTTTTCAGGATTTTTTGTGTGTTTGATGGATTCGAGTGTCACCGATGTTGATGATATTGATGACGATTCAATAATGGGGGTTATGGTAATTGATAATATAAAGAAGATTTATGACTATAATAAATTTAATCAGGTGGTGTCGATTGCCTCTCCCTCAGGGGTGGAGACCGTGGGAAAAGGCGATCCGACAGATTCGATGGATGAAAGCGCAACATGTTTAGTGGAGCATGCTCTATCTGAGGAGGATTTCACGGAAGAAAAGCGATTTATTACGGCGACGCTCGGTGTCGAGTGGAGTGGATATAATATATTTTCGGGAGATGAGAGCGAGGGGTCGAGTGTATCAAAGGCATTTCAAGTTAATCTTGAGCTGGATGATACTAATGCACCAGAAAACGCTCCTCACATCGTATCGCGGTACGACAGCAAGCGTGGGCTGGTTCAGTACCTGGATTTTTCAGATGTAAAAAAATTGCCGGCCAACACCCGTATGAACACGACTTTCGTGCGCACGTTGATCGAAAAAGCAAATATAGGTTTAGACAGTCTGCTCGATTATACCCTCCAGGCAGATGACTCGCTTGAGGCAGATCTCGAGAACGATGGAAGAAGTGAGCCGATGGACTTCAGTGGTGCAAACGGGCTATATTTCTGGGAGCTATTCTTTCATGTGCCTTTCCTGATTGCATCGCGCTTTGCCAGCGAGCGGCAGTTTGATCAGTCGCAGAAATGGCTGCGCTACATTTTTGATCCTGCGGCAGGTCAGAAAGATAACGGGGCCCCCCTTTACTGGAATGTCCGTCCATTAGTTGATGCGGTGGGCCACTTATCGCATTTGCTGGGTGATCCGCTGGATCCGGATACGCAAGCTTATGCACACCCGGACGTATACAGGAAGGCGGTATTTGTAGCCTATGTTAGCAACTTGATCGCGCAAGGCGATCAATGGTATCGCCAACTTACTCGCGATGGGTTAGCCCAAGCGCGCGTGTTCTACAATCTTGCCGCTGAATTGCTGGGAACACGTCCGGATGTCTCGTTGAGCAACACGTGGGCACCGCATGCCCTGGATGAACTGGCCAAAGCTGGAAGTGAAAAGCTGCGTGGTTTTGAGCATGAACAAGCGAAGGCCGACGATGAACAGTTCATCGCCATGGCGGGTCAACACGTTGGTTACCTGCGACTTGTAGATAACGACAACTTCATCGAGCCACTGAATTCGCTGATGCTCGCGCACTGGGACGCGCTGGATGCGCGCCTGTATAACCTGCGTCATAACCTGACGATCGACGGAAAGCCGATGTCGCTCGCCCTCTATGAGGCGCCTGCAGATCCTGTCGCGTTGCTTGTGCAGCGCGCGCAGTCGGGCACGCAGGTCAGCGGAGTGAGCGGCGCGCGACTGACGGTACCGCCGTACCGTTTTATCGCGATCTTGCCCCGCGCCTACAACGCGGTTGCCACGTTGAGCCGATTTGGGGAGACGCTGCTGTCATTGCTTGAGCGTAGTGATAGAGCGAGCCAGGAAGAACTGCAGCAACAGCAATTCCTCGACATGTCGAGCTACGCGATCACGCTGCAACAACAAGCGATTGACGGATTGGCTGCCGACCGACAGTCGCTGGAAGCTAGTCGAGTGGTTGCGCAGAATCGCTACGACAGCTACTACGCCCTCTATCAAGAAAACATCTCCAGTACCGAGCAATCGATAATGGACACACGCGCTAGCGCACAGGGTATATTGATTGGGGCGCAAAGTATGTTGATCGCGACTGGCGCATTGAAACTGATTCCCAACGTTTTTGGTCTTGCGGATGGAGGCTCGCGCTATGAGGGGGCAACCGAAGCGACTGCCAACGTGTTGATGACGGTCTCGCAAGCGATGGAGATCGGCGCGGATCGCTTAGCCACGAGCGAGAACTATCGTCGACGCCGTGAAGAATGGCAGATCCAGTACGAACAGGCGCAGGCTGAAGTCGATGCGCTGGACAAGCAGCTGGATGCACTTACGATTCGCGAGCAAGCGGCACAAACAGAGTTGATGCGTGTGCAGGTGCAGCAGGCGCAGACTCAAGCGACGCTCAATTTTCTGAAGACGCGTTTCACGCAGGCTACCTTGTACCAGTGGCTGAGTGGTCAGTTGGCAGCACTGTATTACCAAGTTTATGACGCGGTGGTGTCGATGTGCCTGTCGGCGCAAGCGTGCTGGCAGTACGAAATGGGAGATTTTGCGACAACCTTTGTTCGAACCGGCGCATGGAACGATCATTATCGTGGCTTGCAGGTTGGCGAGACGCTGCAATTAAACTTGCATCAGATGGAGGCGGCTTACCTTGCCCGGAATGAACGCCGTCTCGAAATCACAAGGACGGTATCGCTCAAGGATCTGCTGAAAAAAGAAGAGTTCGACAGCAAGAGAAAATCAGGCAGCTTCGACTTCGATCTGAATGAAAAATTGTTCGATGAAGATTATCCTGGTCATTACATGCGACAGATCAAGACGGTGTCGATCAGCTTGCCGACGCTGGTTGGCCCCTATCAAGACGTCAAGGCGACGCTGACGCAGACCAAGAGCAGTACGCTTTTGAACGCCAGTGTCAACGGTGTGAAGTACTTGAACAATCCGAATAGCGATAAGGGTGACGCAAATATCGTGACCAACTTGCGTGCGAGTCAGCAGATCGCCATCTCGTCCGGCTTGAATGATGCAGGACAGTTCGAACTGAATTTTGGAGACGAACGTTATTTGCCGTTCGAAGGGACGGGAGCCGTTTCGAGTTGGATACTCTCGTTTCCACGTCATGATAAATCGGCCACGCAGAAAGCGATGCTAGACGCGTTGACTGATGTGATCGTCCACGTGCGTTACACGGCGGTTGATGGCGGGGAGTCGTTTGCGAAGGAGGTCGAAGGCTTGTTGAAGGCAAAGCGGTGACCTGTCTTGCCCGGACCGGTATAGCTGATCCGGGCTTGTCCGGCTACCGCATAACCAGCGTGCTTTTGCACAGACGCCGTCGTGAGCGTTCACGATGTTATCGGTGCCCACGGGCACCGATCCAACAGGATTCGATCTACCATGCAGAATGATGCTTCAGTATCGGTCCAAAGCCTATCGTTGCCCAAAGGCGGAGGCGCGATCGTTGGATTGGGCGATAGCCTCACGCCCATTGGCCCCAGTGGAATGGCTGGGTTTGCGTTGCCGTTGCCGGTCTCCGCAGGGCGGGGATACGCGCCGTCGCTGATGCTGAATTACAGCAGCGGTGCAGGCAACGGCCCATTCGGCCTCGGATGGCAATTGAGTTCAGCGGCCATCCGGCGCCGTACCAACTGTGGCGTGCCGCGTTACGACGGTGGGCCAGAAGACGAGTTTCTCGATCTCGACGGTGAAGTGCTTGTCAGCGAACGCGACGAGCACGGCAAGACGATCACGACCTCCGTCGCGAAGTATGGCGATAAGGATCTGGGGGAAACTTACCAGGTCACCCGCTATTTCCCGCGGGTCGAGAGCGCATTCGACCGCATCGAGCGCTGGCAAGGCTCCGGCGCCGTCGACGATTTTTGGATGAGCCACGGCGCCGATGGCCAGCTTCACTGTTTCGGCAAGACCGCGGCGGCACGGGTGGCGAACCCGAGTGCCCCCGAACAAATTGCGGAATGGTATATCGAAGAGTCGGTCAATCCGACCGGCGAGCATATTTACTACCGCTATGCTGCCGAAACCGACGACGGTGTTGCGGCGGATAACGAAAACAACCGCGATCACGCGGCGAATCGTTACCTCGCCGAAGTCTATTACGGCAATCGAGCTCCGGCGCCCCACTTGTATCTGTGGGACATGCCTGATGCCCGCGATCAAGGCTGGCTGTTCAGCGTTGTGCTGGATTACGGCGAGCGAGGCGTCGATTTCAACAGGCCTCCGACCTATGATGTTCCGAGTGGCCGGGCGTGGTCGATGCGTGCCGACAGCTTTTCCCGCTATCAATACGGCTTCGAAGTGCGTACCCATCGACTGTGTCGGCAGGTGCTGGTGTTTCATCATATTCGCGAGGAGTTAGAGGCTGATCATACGCTGATCCATCGCATGCTCTTCGCGTATGAGGAATCACCCATCGTTAGTCACCTGACGCAGGTGCGATCACTGGCCTATGAACCCGACGGAGCAGTGCAAAGCCTGGCGCCGATCGAGTTCGATTACAGCAAGTTCGATCCGAATGCGCTTGCGGGCAGCGGCACAGTCTTCGACGGTGTGCCCGAATTGAACGATGGCGAGCATTACGAGCTGGTGGACTTGTACGGCGACGGCTTAGCCGGTGTGCTGTTTCGTCATGATGTCGATTGGCGCTACAAGCCACCGATGCGCGGCGAAGCAGGAACCGAGGAGGTTGCCTACGGTGCTTGGCAAGCGCTGCCCGATGTTCCGACGATGCAACCGGTGCGGCTCGCGCTCATGGATATCGATGGCGATGGCCGCCTGGATTGGCTGGTCGCTCAACCGGGTATGAGCGGTTGCTTTTCGCTCAAGGAAGGCAACCAGTGGTCCAGATTCACGCCTTTCAACGCGCTGCCGCCGGAGTTCTTCCATCCGCAGGCGCAACTGGCCGACCTGGTTGGCTCGGGCCTGTCGGATCTGGCATTGATCGGCCCCAAGAGCGTGCGTCTCTATGCTAACCAGCGAGACGGGTTTGCTCGTGCAACCGACGTCGTGCAGTCTGAGGAGACCACGTTGCCGATTGCGGGGCGCGACGCGCGGGAACTGGTCGCCTTCAGCGACGTACTGGGTTCGGGCCAGACGCATCTCGTCCGTATCCGCCACGATGGCGTCATGTGTTGGCCGAATCTAGGGCGCGGCCGTTTCGGTCGGCCGTTCCTGCTCGCCACGCTCAATTTCGCTCGCGACACCTTCAATCCCGACCAGATCTTCTTGGCCGATCTGGACGGCAGCGGCGCGACGGACGTGATCTATCTCGAGCGGGACCACCTGACGCTCTATCTGAACCAGTCCGGCAATGGCTTCGCGGCGCCGGTCACATTGCCGTTGCCCGATGGTCTGACGTTCGACCGGTTATGCCAAGCCAGCTTTGCCGATCTGCAGGGGGTGGGCGTCGCCAGCCTGATTGTTTCGCATCCGCATATGACGCCGAAACATTGGCGATTGGATTTTGCCAAGGCCAAGCCATATCTGCTCACGAGCGTGAACAACAACATGGGGATGCATACGACCTTCGATTACCGCAGTTCGGTGCAATACTGGCTCGACGACAAGCAGGCGGACCCGACGCTGACGTCCGCGTTGCCGATGCCGATCCCCACGGTCGCCCAGGTGACGACGCTCGATGAAATCACCGGCAATTCGATTGTCCAGCAATATGGATATCACCATGGCGTGTACGACGGTGTCGAGCGTGAGTTTCGCGGCTTCGGGCTCGTGACGGCACAAGACGCGCAACAGGTGGCGACGACGATCGTTAGTTCGGTGCCGCTTGCGCCGCCGCTCGTCACCAAGACGTGGTACCACACCGGTCGGGAGACCGATGAAACGGTACTGGCGAATTCGCCTTACCAAGATGCGAGTGCAGTGTCAGTCAATCCTACCCGTCTGACCGAGTTCGATGCCGAACACCAGCAGGACGTCGATCTTGATGCAGTGGATGCCGACACGCGCTACTGGTTGTTCCGAGCACTCAAGGGTGTCCAGCTACGTCAGGAAGTGTATGGCCTGGATGGTAGCGACAAGGAAGCGGTGCCATATACGGTGTCGACGGCGCGGTATCAGGTCCGGCTTCTCCAGGCCGGGGCTGGGCGAGCGAGTCCGGTTGTCATGCCGACTGGGCTCGAGCAGGTCAGCTATAGCTATGAGCGTATCGCGGTCGATCCGTTGGTTAGCCAGCAGGTTCAGTTGCAATTGGACCGCTACGGTAGTGTGACGTGGAATGTTGCCGTGAATTATCCGCGTCGTCCGCGGCCGAACGCTAATCCCTATCCAGCGACGCTGCCCTCAACGAGTTGGGCCAGCAGTTATGACGACCAGCAAGCCAGTCTGATTCTGACCGAGCAGCGCAGCCTGCCGATCCACCTGGATGATGCGCAGGCGTGGCGATTAGGCCTTCCTAGTCAGCAGCGCAGCGACGTGTTGATCTTCGACGGCAGCCAGGCGCCGGTGAACGGATTGAGCTACGAATTGCTGACGCAAGCGGGGGGATGGCTGGATGCCAAAAAGTCGCGCACGTACGCAGGGCAGCAGCAGATCTTTTATACGGACACCCCGGTTGGCTTGACCGCGCTTGTCGACCATGTGGAAACGGCTGAACTCGACGATGCCGCGCTCAAGGCGTTCGATGGCGTGCTGGACGATGACGCACTGACCGCATTGCTTAAGCAGGCCGGGTATCGGTTGGCGGATCGTTTACTGCCGCCGGATGGTCAGGCCAAAGAACCGCAAGTCTGGGTTGCGCCGCGCGGATACACGTCTTATGGATCTGCGGCGGAGTTCTATCGCCCGATCAGCCAGCGTACGAGCGCGCTGACGGGTGAGGTGAAGTATGAGTACGACAACTTCACGTGCGGACTGAAGAAGACCACCGACGCACTGGACAATCAGACGACGGCGGTCTACGACTATCGCTTCTTGCAGCCCAAGCAGATGGTAGACCTCAACGGCAATACCCAGGAAGTGTTGTTCGATGCGCTGGGGCGCGTGTTGGTGAATAGTTTTTACGGTACAGAGGAAGGGCAACCAGTCGGCTTTAGCTCCTTGGCGGATTTCTCTCTCAACGACCTCACGGTCGCCCAAGCGATCCAGAACGCGGGTGTGTCGAAGCAGGAGGTTGCCGGCATTTATCTGGCTGCCCCGCTGAGCTGGATGGGGCAATTGACTCAGGATGCGCTGAAAGTCGTGACGGACGACGTCACGCCAATTTGGAATGCACTGCTGACGCACGCGTTCATTACCCCCGATGGTCGAGTCCTGTCCGTGGGACATGCGTGGGCGGCTGGTGAAGTGTCGATAGCCGACCTTCCGGATGGCGTTCGCCAGATTATTCGGGCACTGCCTCGACAGCCGGTTCAGCAGGCGTCGCTGATCGCGGATCGTTACCCATCCGACTCGGCGCAACAGGTGCGAGTCAGCGTGGGTTGCGTCGATGGTCTTGGCCGGGCATTACAGAGCGCGCAAAAAGTGCCAGGCGGCACCGCCTGGCAACGCGATGCGCGAGGTGAAATCGTCGTAGACGAGGCCGGCAAGCCGATGAGTCAAGAGACGGCGACGCGTTGGGC
Organism: Burkholderia savannae; assembly: GCF_001524445.2. NCBI lineage: Bacteria > Pseudomonadati > Pseudomonadota > Betaproteobacteria > Burkholderiales > Burkholderiaceae > Burkholderia > Burkholderia savannae. Next base: position 241,718 of record NZ_CP013419.1, on the reverse strand, counting down.
GGTGTCCGGCAAGGTCGAATACGACAACAAGGGGCAGCCGGTGCGCAGCTATCAGCCGTACTTTATCGACGACTGGCGCTATGTGGCCGATACGGCGATGCGCAGCTGCGGGTATGCCGATACGCATTATTACGATGCGGTTGGTCGTGAGGTGCAAGTGGTGACGGCCAAGGGATATCTGCGTCGCACGGGCTACTACCCGTGGTTCACGGTCGCCGAGGACGAGAACGATACCTGGCAGCCGACGAACTGACGAAGTGGCAGTGACGCATCTTTAAAAGGGCGAGATTGTTATGGCGACGCTTGGGAATCCTGCGTACGGTACGCCGACGCTGGCGGTAGTGGGCAATCGAGGCGAGACGGTGCGCACGCTGAGCTACAACCGCGCGGCGGTTGACGAGGACCTCGACGAGCGGATCGAGCGGACCGAGTACAACCGGCTCGGGTTTGCTTCGTCTCGAATCGATGCGCGGTTGCTCAGTGCCGATGAAACACCGAACTTTGCTTACGTGACGTCGGTTGCTGGTGGCGCGTTGTGTACCGTCAGTGTCGACGCCGGCACGAGCTGGGCGCTGGCCGATATCGACGGCCGGCCGGTTTGGGCTCATGACGCCCGTGGAACCACCGCGACGTGGACGTACGATGTATTGGGGCGTCCGCTGACGGCCGAGGAGGCTGTTGCGGGGCAAGCCCCCGCGACCCGCGAGGTATGGGTGTACGGCGAGCGGGAAGCCGACGCGCAGGCGCACAACCTGCGCGGGCAATGTATGCGTCGCTATGATGCCGCAGGGCTGCTTACATGGAGCGGCTTTCGTCTCACCGGAGAACCCGTTGGTGAAACCCGTCAGTTACCCATGAGCGCCGAAGATGAAGCAGACTGGGTGGGCAACGACGAGTCGGCGTGGGCAGGCGAACTGGACCCGACGTTGTACAAGACCGTATGGACGCATGATGCGACGGGTGCCTGGTGTACACAGGTCGACGCGAAGGGCAACGTGCAAGCTCGTGCCCACGATGTTGCGGGCCAGTTGGCCAGCAGCAGCCTGACGCTGGCCGGCGATGGAACAGCGCAGCCAGTACTTAGATCGATCGAGTACAGCGCAGCGGGCCAGGTGCTCAGCGAAATGGCGGGCAACGGTGTGATGAACACATACGCATACGAGCCCGAGACGCAACGACTGATCGGCGCGCGCACGACGCGCCCGGATCAGGCGCGTCGTGCCACCGTGCTGCAGGACCTGCACTATGCGTACGACCCGGTTGGCAATGTGCTGAGCGTGCACAACGACGCGCAGACCACCACCTACTGGCGCAATCAACAGATCGAGCCGGTGCACACCTATGCCTACGACGCGTTGTACCAGTTGACTGGCGCAACTGGGCGGGAGACGGCTAATCGCGGCCAGGACGGGCCATTACTGCCCGCACCGGCCATTCCGCTCGACGACACGGTCTATACGAACTACGAACGTACCTATACATACGACCGCAGCGGTAATCTCACGCACGTTCAGCACCGAGGGGCAGCGCGCTACACAAAGACGATCGTGGTGTCCGGTCGCAGTAACCGCGCGATTGAGCAGAATGACCAGCAGAATTTGAAGCCGGAGCACATCGACGACGGCGACTGGTTTGATGCGGCAGGCAACCAGCGGATTCTGCTGCCGGACCGATTGCAGCCGCTGGACTGGAACGGTGACAACCGGCTGGCGCGGGTGACGCTCGTCAAGAGGGACGGTACGACGGACGATTGTGAAGTGTACCAATATGGTGCAGACGGGACGCGTGTGCGCAAGCAGACGCGTACTTATACCGCGGGCACGAAGCGCACGCAGACCAGTGGCACGATACGCATTGCCGAGTCAATTTATCTGCCCGGGTTGACGCTGCGGGTGACACGTAGTGAGAGCGGGCAGGGGGTGAAAGTAATCAAGGTGCTGCACGAGGTGAAACTGGAAGCCGGCCAGATGAGCGCGCGAACACTGCACTGGGAAAGCGGGCAGCCGGACGGCCTCGTAGACGACGCCATTCGTTACGAGATTGGAGGGTTGACCAGCTCGATCGGACTCGAGCTGGACCAGCACGCAGAAATAATCAGCCGGGAAGAATACTACCCATACGGCGGCACGGCAGTAGTGACAGCGCGCAGTCAGGCAGAGGCAGATACGAAATACAACCGTTACTCTGGCAAGGAGCGCGACGCGACAGGGTTGTACGACTATGGCCTGCGGTATTACCAACCTTGGATTGGACGCTGGCTCAACGCTGATCCCGCCGGCCTCGTCGATGGCCTGAACCTTTTTGGCATGGTACGCAACAATCCGGTTACCTACGAGGACGTTGGTGGCCTTGCCGCCGACGTCCCTGTTTCGGGCCAGATGTCGCTAGCGACGAGATTGGCACGTGTGGTTGCACGTATTGGGCGGGCAGTACAAAGGTTGATGAAGAGCCAGGAGGACCCCGCACGAGCGAAAGCGAGAGACGCGACGGCAATCGCCAGTGGGGCGGTGGAAGAGACTGATCTGGCAGCGCGGACAAACAGACCGGCTCAGAGCATTGATCAAGGAATGCAATGGTGGGCGGAAGTGAAAACTGACGAAAACATCACAATATTCAATCGAAAATTCGCGGTATGGTACGGTGGTTATACCGACAAGTTCCAAGGTAAGCAGGGGGTCGAGGCGATGATAATTCATGGCGCTAAAGAGCGAAATAATGGGGACAGTGTCCTAGTTTGGGGGAAGCAAGCCGAGAAAGTTGCTGGGAGATTTACTGGTAAATATACTCGTACAAGTAAGGGGATAGCAGCAAATGCTTTAGAAGAGCAGCTAAAGTTGAAATACTCTATAGACTTGACCAAAGGAACTACGCCCTTTCATTTGATTAGTTGTTATGCCAAGAGGGGGGCCGCCCAGCAAGTGGCAGACAGTATCGATAGGCCAGTTGTGGCTTATTCCAAGCACCCTGTTAGGGCACATGGCGTGGAGCGCGCTGAGGATCCATCATTTACGGTGTACGCGGCTTTGAGGAAGCATGATATTAGGCGATTATTCAATAGAAAAGACCATATTTCGTCGCCACGTATTTTTTATCCTCAAGCTTGGGGCGTAGCCTCTCACAAATTGGGAGCGAGGCCCGTGGCGTCAAAGCCGCGGTCCTCGACGTCACAATGTTGAGCGCGAGTACGTCAGTCGATGTGATCCGCTTTCGGAATCCTGGGCTGATCTGAGAGCGAGTTTTGCGGCAAACCTGCCCCTGAATCACGAGGTCGTTTGTCATGAAACGGAAACGCTTTTCGATCGAGCAGATTGTGGCGGTACCGAAACCGGCAGAGCTGGGGATGCCGGTAGTCGATGTGATCCGGCAGGTCGGCATTTCCGAGCAAACGTTCTATCGATGGAAGAGGCAATACGCGGGGATGCAGTCGGATCAGGTGCGCGAACTCAAGCAATTGCAGGATGAGAATGCGCGGCTGAAGAAGCTGGTTGCCGAACTGAGCTTGGATAAGGCCATCTTGCAGGACATAGCCGCAAAAAAATGTGGCCCGGCCCGCGCTGAGGCGAGACGTGGTGGACTACGTAGTAAGCCACTATGGATTGACGATGAGGCGGGTCGGTCGGCTCGTGAAGCAGCCGCGCAGCGTTCAGTACTACCGGAGCGTCAAGGATCCCCGTGCGGAGCTGCGCGCACTCATGCGCGAGATTACCTACACGCGTGTGCGTTATGGCTATCGGCGTGTTCACGTGCTGTTGCGCCGCGAAGGTTGGCAGTTAGGTAAGAACCAGGCGTACCGGCTGTATTGCGAGGAGCAATTGCAGTTACGTTCGAAGTTGCCCAAGCGCCGAAAGATGGGCTACTACCCGTGGTTCACGGTCGCCGAGGACGAGAACGATACCTGGCAGCCGACGAACTGACGAAGTGGCAGTGACGCATCTTTAAAAGGGCGAGATTGTTATGACGACGCTTGGGAATCCTGCGTACGGTACGCCGACGCTGGTGGTAGTGGGCAATCGAGGCGAGACGGTGCGCACGCTGAGCTACAACCGCGCGGCGGTTGACGAGGACCTCGACGAGCGGATCGAGCGGACCGAGTACAACCGGCTCGGGTTTGCTTCGTCTCGAATCGATGCGCGGTTGCTCAGTGCCGATGAAACACCGAACTTTGCTTACGTGACGTCGGTTGCTGGTGGCGCGTTGTGTACCGTCAGTGTCGACGCCGGCACGAGCTGGGCACTGGCCGATATCGACGGCCGGCCGGTTTGGACCCATGACGCCCGTGGAACCACCGCGACGTGGACGTACGATGTATTGGGGCGTCCGCTGACGGCCGAGGAGGCTGTTGCGGGGCAAGCCCCCGCGACCCGCGAGGTATGGGTGTACGGCGAGCGGGAAGCCGACGCGCAGGCGCACAACCTGCGCGGGCAATGTGTGCGTCGCTACGATACGGCCGGGCAGGTGCGCACGTTGGGCTACACGCTGGGTGGTCAGCCACAGGACGAGACGCGGCGCCTGCTGGCCGAGCTGGTGGCGTTAGCCTGCTGGCCGGGTGACGATGAGGCAGGCTGGGACACGCAGCTGTCGACGCAGGCGTGGACGACCGGGTGGGACTACGACGCGCTAGGTAGTGTCATCGCGCAGACCGATGCGAAGGGCCACCGGCGGCGCTGGAGCATGGACGTCGCGGGCCAACTGCAGGTAGGCTGGCTGAAGCTGGCCGGTGCTGTGCACGAGCAGGTGCTGGTGAGCGGTATTCGCTATACCGCGGCCGGCGAGCTACTTGCGCAGACGGCTGGCAACGGAGTGGCCACAACCTGTGAGTACGAGGCCGAGACCCGGCGGCTGGTGCACCGGCGCACGCACCGGGCTGACGGCACGCTGGTGCAGGCGCTGGGATACGCGTATGACCCGGTGGGCAACATTCTGGGTATTAGCGACGCCGCGCAGGAAGTCCGTTACTTCCGCAACCAGCGGGTGGCGGCGCAGGCCACCTACCGCCATGACGCGCTGTACCAACTGCTGGAAGCCACCGGACGGGAGAACGCGACGGCGGGCGGCCAGGGTCCGGTTTCACCGCCGGGGAGCGATTCGGCCAACCTGGTCAACTACATGCGCCGCTATACCTATGACCGCGGTGGCAACCTGACGCGCATCGAGCACCAAGGCGGCAGCGCGTGGCGCAACGACATCGTGGTGTCGGACCGCAGTAATCACGGGGTTGCGCAGGCCGATGAGGAGAGCCTGCGGCCGGGAGACATCGACAACGGGAGTTACTTCGACGCCTGTGGCAACAGGCTGGCGCTGAAGCCGGGGCAGGCGCAGGTGTGGAACGTGCGCAACCAACTGGAGAAGGTAACGCTCATTGACCGCGGCGGTGACAGCGATAATGACCGGGAAACCTACGGCTACGACGGCAGCGGGATGCGAGTGTGGAAACAGACACGCGCAAGGACTGCGAGCACCTGGCGCACGCAACAGGTGATCTACCTGCCGGGACTGGAGCTGCGCACGACGGAGGCCGATGGGAAGACGGAAGAGGCGCTGGATGTGGTGATGGTGCCGGACGGGTCGATGCGGGTACTGCACTGGACAGCGGGGCGGCCGGAGCAGATTCCGAACGACCAGTACCGCTGGAGCGTGCGCGATCAGATCGCTTCGGCGATCCTGGAGCTCGATGGCGATGGGCGGATCATTACGCAGGAGGAGTACTACCCATATGGCGGCACTGCAGTGTGGGGCGGTAACGAGTATGAGGTGAAGTACAAGTTCATCCGCTACTCGGGCAAGGAGCGTGATGCGACCGGGCTGTACTACTACGGGTACCGCTACTACATGCCGTGGCTCGGACGCTGGGCCAGCGCCGATCCCGCCTTCACCATCGATGGACTCAACCTGTACAGGATGGCGCGTAACTGTCCGATTAATTATTACGATCCTACTGGACTGGATCCAATTGCAGGCTTTAAACTGCGAGCAGGTAAACAGAAGGAAATACCAGGATCCATCCTTTCAAGCGTCCAACCTGACTTATCGGGCAGAACACAAACCGTCGAACTCACTTTGCCCGAGCAGTATAAGATCTGGCCAATGTCAGCGGTGGCAGGCGGGCGAAAACTATTGCCTATTGTGTCGGATCTCCTTAACGCAGCCCCCGGACAACAACTGCGTCTGCCTGGAGATGTGCTACAGCACGGTGGCATCGCAAGGTTTTCATTCCTCGGAGTGAATCCCGGCGGCCAAGAAAATTATATGGCGATTGCGCCGCATGTGGAACTATTCGGAGCCGAGGTAACAACGGGATCGACCGTGAAGGCTTATTGGGTGCCGCAAGGAAAATACTATGACATTCCGGTCCATCCAGATATCACAACCGACCCAATTCATGTCTTTACCCCTGCTTTTAGCGGTTGCTCATTCGTGGTAGACATGATGAGCGAAGAGACGTTGCGAGTCTATCACGTGGAAGGCGGCAAGGAAGAGGAGCAATACAATAGGGTGGGTATTGAACATGGCCGTGGGATGGTGGCGGCCATGGAGTATCCGGATTATGGATTTCATAGAATAGGCGAGAGCAACATTGAAAATGTTCACGGATTTGCTTTTCTCAGGTATGAATCGAAAGAGGGTGGAAGCTGGAATTTACATTATCAGGGACAGGAAGCCCCTGCATACGTGAAGAACCTTCGCGTCAAAGAATCGTGGTTTTCATCGAGGAAAATCATGACTGAAATTCCTGCTCAGGTTGTTGGGAGGGTGACCCATTCTGGCAATAGGAGGGTAAATGTAGCTTAAGGCAATGCTGAACAAGTCCACCATCGCCGTGGTCCAGCCGTTATAGATCGTTGGACATGACCCGAGAAAGGCGAAAGACGATGAAGCAGCAGACGCTGGCGATGGCAGTCGATCAGGGAGCGGGCTTCGAGACGAAGCGCAAACGCACGCGACGCGACGAGTTTCTCGACACGATGAACCGGATCGTGCCTTGGGCGGCGTTGTGCGTGCCGGTCGAGCCTATTACCCGAGACGCGGCAACGGGCGCCCGCCGATTGGCCTGGAACGTATGCTGCGAATTCACTTCGTCCAGCACTGGTTCAACCTGGCGGACCTCGCCTGCGAGGCGGCGCTGTACGACAGCACGAGCCTGCGCCACTTCGTGGGCATCGATCTGGGCTGCGAGGCCGTGCCGGATGCGACGACGATGCTCAAGTTCCGGCATCTGCTCGAGAAGCACAAGCTGGGCGAACAGATCTTCGCGGAAGTGGGTCGGGTTCTCCAGGCCAGCGGGATGAAGCTTGCCAGCGGCACGATCGTGGATGCCACGTTAATTGGCGCACCCGGTTCGACGAAGAACGGACAGAAGGCCCGCGACCCCGAGATGCGCCAGACGAAGAAGAACGGCAATTGGCACTTTGGCATGAAGCTGCACATCGGGGTCGACAGTCAGAGCGGCCTGGCCCACAGCGCGGTGGTGACGACGGCCAACGTTCACTATAAGCATGCGTTGCCGCAACTGCTGCATGGGCAGGAGCAGCGCGTCTACGGCGACAGCGCCTACGCGAGCCAGAAGGCACTGATTCATGGCAAGGCGCCCAAGGCGCGCGACTTCACGAATCAGCGCACACGCCGCAACGGCGCGATCGACGAGGTGGCGTGCCGCAAGAACCGAAACAAGTCGAAAATTCGGGCCCGCGTCGAACATGTATTCGCCGTGGTGAAGCGACTGTGGGGTTTCGCGAAGGTGCGCTATCGCGGGCTCGGGAAGACTGCGAACCGCGCCTTCGTCGCGGTGGCGCTGGCCAATGTCTACCTGCGCCGCACGCGATTGATGGCACAGGTGCGCCCGTAATGGGCGAAAACCGAACCTGGGGCCCGCCAGTGAGGACCACGGGCCCTCGAACGGCCCCTAGGATGACCGAAAACCAGCAAGGAACCTGCGTTCATGATCAGCTTGCTTCGAACTCTTGATGACATCATGAATGCAGCCGCTTGTTCAGCATTGCCTTAATAATGATGGCGGAGCCTGTCATCGTTACCCATCCGACTCGGCGCAACAGGTGCGAGTCAGCGTGGGTTGCGTCGATGGTCTTGGCCGGGCATTACAGAGCGCGCAAAAAGTGCCAGGCGGCACCGCCTGGCAACGCGATGCGCGAGGTGAAATCGTCGTAGACGAGGCCGGCAAGCCGATGAGTCAAGAGACGGCGACGCGTTGGGCGGTGTCCGGCAAGGTCGAATACGACAACAAGGGGCAGCCGGTGCGCAGCTATCAGCCGTACTTTATCGACGACTGGCGCTATGTGGCCGATACGGCGATGCGCAGCTGCGGGTATGCCGATACGCATTATTACGATGCGGTTGGTCGTGAGGTGCAAGTGGTGACGGCCAAGGGATATCTGCGTCGCACGGGCTACTACCCGTGGTTCACGGTCGCCGAGGACGAGAACGATACCTGGCAGCCGACGAACTGACGAAGTGGCAGTGACGCATCTTTAAAAGGGCGAGATTGTTATGGCGACGCTTGGGAATCCTGCGTACGGTACGCCGACGCTGGCGGTAGTGGGCAATCGAGGCGAGACGGTGCGCACGCTGAGCTACAACCGCGCGGCGGTTGACGAGGACCTCGACGAGCGGATCGAGCGGACCGAGTACAACCGGCTCGGGTTTGCTTCGTCTCGAATCGATGCGCGGTTGCTCAGTGCCGATGAAACACCGAACTTTGCTTACGTGACGTCGGTTGCTGGTGGCGCGTTGTGTACCGTCAGTGTCGACGCCGGCACGAGCTGGGCGCTGGCCGATATCGACGGCCGGCCGGTTTGGGCTCATGACGCCCGTGGAACCACCGCGACGTGGACGTACGATGTATTGGGGCGTCCGCTGACGGCCGAGGAGGCTGTTGCGGGGCAAGCCCCCGCGACCCGCGAGGTATGGGTGTACGGCGAGCGGGAAGCCGACGCGCAGGCGCACAACCTGCGCGGGCAATGTGTGCGTCGCTACGATACTGCGGGACGGCTCGAGTGGCGCGGCTTTCACCTCATTGGCGAACCGGTTATTGAATCCCGCACCCTGCTAGCCGACGCGGAGGGCAACGCCGATTGGGCAGGCGACGAGTTGGCATGGGCGAGTGCGCTCGAATCGGTTGCCTATACAACAGCCTGGACCCGCGATGCAACCGGCACCTGGTTGACGCAGACCGATGCGGCAAGCAACGTGCAGGCTCGCGCCTTCGATGTCGCCGGCCGGCTTGCCCTTAGCGGCCTGACGCTCGCCGGCGGAACGGCATGGCCAGTGCTATCGGCAATCGACTACAGCGCGCCGGGCCAGGTCTTGAGCGAAACGGCCGGCAATGGCGTGGTCAGCACCTGTGCTTACGAGCCAGAAACCCAGCGGCTGGTGCGGTTGACCGTGACACGACCGGCGCAGACCGGGCGAGGCACGGTGCTGCAAGACCTGCAGTACACATACGACCCGGTCGGCAATGTGCTGAGCATGACGGACACCGTGCAACCGACCACCTACTGGCGCAACCAGCGGGTCGATGCAGGCAATACCTACGCGTACGATGCGCTGTATCAGTTGATCCGCGCGACCGGCCGCGAAACCGTCAACCGTGGTCGGCAAGGTACAACGCTGCCCGCGCCGATCCCGCTGCCGAACGACGATTCCGTCTATAGCGGCTATACGCGTACCTATCAATACGACCGCGGCGGCAACTTTACTCAGATCGCGCACCAGGGGGCGGTAGGCTACACGCAGGACATCGTGGTGTCCGGTCGCAGCAACCACGCATTAGTGCAGAACGCCCGCGGCAGCCTGACGCCAGGCGATGTCGACGACGGGACCTGGTTCGATCCCACCGGCAACCAGCAGTGCCTGCTGCCGGACCGCGTCGAGCCGCTTGGCTGGAATGGCCGCAATCGGCTGCAACGGGTCACGCTGGTCAAACGGAGCGGCGACCCCGACGACCGGGAGGCGTATCATTACGGATCAGACGGGATGCGGGTGCGCAAGTGCACGAGCGCGTGGACGTTGGGGACGACCCGCACGGCCGAGGCGATTACCCTGCCGGGACTGACCTTGCGGCTCACCCGCAGCGACGATGGCGCCACCGTAAAGGTAACGGAGGCGCTGCACGAGATCCGGCTGAACGCGGGACGGACCGGCGCGCGGGCGCTGCATTGGGAGAGTGGTCTGCCGCCTGCCGTGGGAAACGACGCGCTTCGATTCAGCCATGGCGACCTGGTCGGCTCGATCGGGCTGGAACTGGACGGGCAGGCCGACCTAGTCAGCCGTGAGGAATACTATCCGTACGGCGGCACTGCGGTGTGGTCTGCGCGCAGTCAGACTGAGGCCGACACCAAGTTCATCCGCTACTCGGGCAAGGAGCAGGATGTGACCGGGCTGTACGACTACGGTTATCGATACTACCAGCCGTGGGCGTGCCGCTGGCTCAGCCCCGATCCCGCCGGCACTGTTGACGGGCTCAACCTCTTTCGGATGGTCAGGAATAGCCCGGTTACGCAACGTGATCTATTGGGGCTACTGCCAACCTTACAAGATCTGGCAAAACAAGAAATTAACAAATTGAAAAATTTTGGGCCGGAACATGTGTTGGCATACCTCGGCGGAGTTCAGGCATTGAGAGGAAAAGCAAATGCTCATGGATATTTCAGTGCCAATAGGCAAATTACAATTGAAACTGGAAAGCATCGTGGAAAGATAAAAAAAGGTGAGCCATCAAATGCGCCAACGGTGTCGACAATTGCTGAGTCAACCAAGAAGATTCTCGAGAAGCGTCGGCATCTCCCTTTCAACGTGGAGATAAAAGGGTCTGATAATCCCGTATACGCTTCAATATCACTCAATCAGGATATATCTTCCGGAGTTTTTGTTGGTGGTGGCTCGTTACGATCTGGCCTAGTTGGAATTCCATACAGGAGCACAGAAAATCCTTCCTCTCCTGCTTTGGAGTATGATATTCATGGAAATGAGTTGCTTTTTAGATCAATGTCTACCGATCACTATAATGGATTGATGAAAACCAATAAATTGCAACCAACAACTGAAACATCGATTTCGCCGGCGGTGGCTTATTCATTGGAATATTCTTCGCCTAGCAACGGAGAGTTAATTCAGTTCGCCCTCAAACCTGGAACATTAAAGGAGCTCAGAGAAATTGGCTTGGCCTTGAATAAGGGTGTTAAGTTATTATTTCCGGATATGAGGGAAGGAGGGGGTGAATGGATGAAGACCAATGCTCAATTTAAGGTCGAGGGCGAGCAAATGACGATTCAGCTCGGCCAAGGCAGGGCCCTGGAAATATTTAATAGAAACATGGTTCACTATCGAGTTATTAAGAGGGTTTTTAACTCAAACTCCACTAATCCGTATTAGGAAAACTGGACCGATTCTAGAGCGAGTTTTGCGGCAAACTTGACCCTGAACCGAGAGGTGGTTTGCCATGAAACGGAAGTGCTTTCCGATCGAACAGATTGTTGCGGTACTGAAGCAGGCGGAGTTGGGTATGCCAGTAGCGGATCTGATCCGTCAGGTCGGCATTTCCGAGCAGACGTTCTATCGATGGAAGAAGCGATACGCGGGGATGCAGTCGGATCAGGTACACGAGCTCAAGCAATTGCAGGATGGGAATGCGCGGCTGAAGAAGTTGGTTGCCGAACTGAGCCTCGACAAGGCCATCCTGCAGGATGTCGCCTCAAAAGTGGCCCGGCCCGCGCTGAGACGAGACGTGGTGGACTACGTGGACCGTTTGCTGCCGCCGGATGGTCTGGCCAAAGAACCGCAAGTCTGGGTTGCTCCGCGGGGATACACGTCATATGGATCGGCGGCGAAGTTCTACCACCCGAGCAGCCAGCCTGCGACGAGCGCGCTGACTTATGAGGTGTCCGGCAAGGTCGAATACGACAACAAGGGGCAGCCGGTGCGCAGCTATCAGCCGTACTTTATCGACGACTGGCGCTATGTGGCCGATACGGCGATGCGCAGCTGCGGGTATGCCGATACGCATTATTACGATGCGGTTGGTCGTGAGGTGCAAGTGGTGACGGCCAAGGGATATCTGCGTCGCACGGGCTACTACCCGTGGTTCACGGTCGCCGAGGACGAGAACGATACCTGGCAGCCGACGAACTGACGAAGTGGCAGTGACGCATCTTTAAAAGAGTGAGATTGTTATGACGACGCTTGAGAATCCTGCGTACGGTACGCCGACGCTGGCGGTAGTGGGCAATCGAGGCGAGACGGTGCGCACGCTGAGCTACAACCGCGCGGCGGTTGACGAGGACCTCGACGAGCGGATCGAGCGGACCGAGTACAACCGGCTCGGGTTTGCTTCGTCTCGAATCGATGCGCGGTTGCTCAGTGCCGATGAAACACCGAACTTTGCTTACGTGACGTCGGTTGCTGGTGGCGCGTTGTGTACCGTCAGTGTCGACGCCGGCACGAGCTGGGCACTGGCCGATGTCGATGGCCGTCCGGTTTGGGCGTGCGATGCCCGTGGCACCGTCTCTACCTGGACCTACGATACGCTCGGCCGCCCGTTGACAGCTATCGAGACAGTGGGTGATACGGCACCCGCCGTTCGTGACGCCTGGATCTACGGCGAAGCCGAAGCCGATGCGCAAGCGCACAATCTGCGCGGCCACTGCGTGCGCCGCTACGATAGCGCAGGGCGACTTACATGGAGCGGCTTTCGTCTCACCAGCGCGCCGCTCGCCGAGACACGCCAGTTGCTAGCCGGCGCTGAGGCTGACTGGGCGGGCAACGATGAGGCCAAGTGGCCGAGAGTGTTGGAACCGACTTCGTATACGACCACCTGGACACACGACGCCACCGGAGCCTGGCTGACGCAGACCGATGCAAAGGGCAACGTGCAAGCTTGTGCCCACGATGTTGCGGGCCAGCTGGCCAGGAACAGCCTGACGCTGGCCGGTGGTGGAACAGCGCAGCCAGTGCTCAGATCGATCGAGTACAGCGCGGCGGGCCAGGTGCTGAGCGAAACGGCGGGTAACAGCATGGTCAGCACCTATGAATACGAGCCCGAGACGCAGCGGCTCACGCGGTTGACCGTGACACGTCCGGCCCAGGCGGGCCGCGCCAGGGTTCTGCAGGATCTGCACTACATCTATGATCCGGTCGGCAACGTACTGAGCGTGCACGACGACGCGCAGGCGACAACCTACTGGCGCAACCAGCAAGTCGACTCGACGCGCATCTACACCTACGATGCGCTATACCAACTGATGTCTGCGACGGGCCGCGAAGCCGTTCAGCGCGGCCCGCAAGGGGCAGCGCTCCCGCTGCCGACAATCCCGCTACCGAACGACAATTCTGTCTATACGAACTACGCCCGCACCTACACGTACGATCGCGGCGGCAATCTCACCGGGATCCAACACCGTGGCGCAGCGAGCTACAGCTACATACAGGCGATTGTGGTGTCCGATCGCAGCAACCACGCGCTTCAGCAAAACGCCGAAGGCACGATCGTGCCGGCCGATGTCGACGATGGAACCTGGTTCGATGCGGCGGGCAATCAGCAAGTCCTCCTGCCGGACCGGACCCAACCGCTCGCGTGGAACGGCCGCAACCGCCTTGCCGGCGTCACGCTGGTGCAGCGCGACGGCGGTATCGACGACCGTGAGACGTACCAGTACGGTGCCGACGGCATGCGGGCGCGCAAGCGCACCACCACGCACACGAGCGGCACCACCCGCACGGCCGAGGCGATCGTGCTGCCGGGGCTGACGCTGCGGGTCACGCGCAGCGACGACGGGCAAACCGTGAAGGTGGTGGAGGCGCTGCAGGAGGTCCGGCTGGACGCGGGCCGGGCCGGCGCGCGGGCGCTACACTGGGAGACGGGCCTGCCGGCCGGTCTCGCGAACGATGCGCTGCGCTTCAGCCACGGGGACTTGATCGGCTCGGTCGGGCTGGAGCTGGACGCTCAAGCGGACCTGATCAGTCGAGAGGAATACTACCCATACGGGGGCACCGCAGTGTGGACCGCGCGCAGCCAGGCCGAGACGGACACCAAGTACGTACGCTACTCAGGCATGGAGCGCGATGCGACTGGGCTTTACGACTACGGCTGGCGCAGCTATCAACCTTGGCTCGGCCGATGGCTCAACCCCGATCCGGCCGGGGCTATCGATGGTCAGAACCTCTACAGGATGGTTGCCAATAGGCCAATTATCTTGCGTGACTCACTTGGATTGGCTCCTCAACCTCTAGACGACGAACACTCCTACGCGCAGCTAGCTAATGCATTTAGAGTCGGTGACATCGTTTACGGTCTTGATGTGCCGAGAAAAAATGCCCTCTTCGTTTTGAAAAATCAGGGCTTTTCTCGAGTTGGCGGGAATTTCACGCAAAATGGTAAACCCCTTAGATGGATCAAGTCAATTATGCCAAAAAGTTGGCGCTCGCCGAAGCGAAACATATTGACTCAAAATGATATCACCAATGCCGTCTGGAACCAGGAGCGCCCCAACGATTATACGGAAGATCGGGAAATTTCAAAGAATCTGCATGATTCGGCGCGCGCCATTTCATTTAAAAATTTTCTGGAAAGTCATGGTCGATATAACGTAAAAAATGACCCTTTAACGAAACGCCATCCACTGGATGCAGTGGAGATATTTAAAAAGACCAGTAAGGCGGGCCTTGAATTTCAGATATTAAAAAGAAAAATGGTCGTCCATTTTGTTGTTGATGTTATCGAGGAAAATATCGAGGTGGTTGCAAAAAAAGAAAAAGGGTATGGACAAAGCATTACATCAAGTGAGTTGCGGTGGCTATATCGACATCGAGAATTGTGGCAGATTAAGAAATATGTTAATTTCTGGAAAGAAGATGGCCTGGTTGATCAGGATAAATTCTTTTCCAGGTGCGAGTGGTCCGCATATCAACCAAAAAATCGAGGTGCGAAGGAAAATAAAATTAACCAATGATTTTGTGCGGGTTGGGGGTAAGTCCGCGGCGATTTCATCTTGAATGCGGGCGACGGAAACAAGAAGCATCGTGTCCATTAATATCTTTGATGGACAGGTGAGGTCGGCCGAAGAAAATGGAAGCCAACGTCTCGTAAAATCGAGAAGCGGAGGCATGTAATGTCAGCGTCGGATAGATACTCCCCACTTTCGTCGAAGTAATTTTCCCCAGTTTTTTATCTGACGGCGCCGCGGTAGCGGCGCCGTCCTGTCGATCGCCGACCATATTGCCCTTGAGATCCGTCGTGGGGGTGTCGGTGGTCGAGCTGGAGGAAGTGATGACGATTCTGGAATTGCATCGGCAAGGGCTGAGTATTTCGGCCATAGCTGCTCGACTGAGTATGGACCGCAAGACCGTTCGTAAATACATCAGGAATGGCGTTCAGGCGCCGCGTTACGGTCCGCGCGCGCCGCGACCGTGCGTGGTCGATCCGTTCGTCCACTACGTCACCGAACGTGTCCGCGAGTTTCCCGACCTGAGCGTCGAACGTCTGCTGCGCGAGATCCGGGCCATGGGGGATACCGGCGGCCGCACGGCGCTGGGCGATCTGATTCGCGAGGTCCGGCCACCCCGCCAACGCGGCTTCGAGGTGCGCTTTGAGACGCCCGCCGGTCATCAGGCTCAAGTGGATTTCGCGCACTTCAATGTCGAGTTCGGTGACGCGCCTGGCCAGCGGCGTTCGATATGGCTGTTCTCAATCGTGCTTGGGCACAGCCGCTATCTCTGGGGACGCTTCGTCGAGCATCAGGATCTGCAGACCGTCCTGCGCTGTCATACGGAGGCATTCGAACACCTCGGCGGCGCTCCGCGCGAGATTCTGTACGACCGGATGAAGGCGGCCGTGCTGGGCGAAGTCGAGAAGCACATCGTCTACAACGCGAAGCTGGTCGCGTTTGCGCAGCACTACGGCTTCGCGCCGCGCGCCTGCAAGGCGTATCGCGCCAAGACCAAGGGCAAGGTCGAGCGGCCGTATCGCTATATCCGGCAGGACTTCTTCCTGGCGCGTCGCTTCCAGAATCTCGCCGACCTGAACCGACAGTTGCGCGAGTGGCTCGACACTGTGGCCAATGTGCGCGTGCATGGCACGACGCACCGCGTCGTCGCCCAGCACTTTGCGTATTCCACGCAAACCGAACGCTCATTCCACGCTTAAGCGAACGCCCATTCCACGGTTATCCGAACACGCATTCCACGCGCAAGCGAACGCTGCGGACGTGGCGACGCGGGCCTGAGCGTTTTTACTCCGACACCTCCTTGCTGGTCAAACCATTTCGGCGCTTGCGCATCGATTCGCCGGCGAGCGTGAGGCGATGGGCGTTGTGAACGAGTCGGTCGAGGATCGCGTCGGCGAGCGTCGGGTCGCCAATGGCGGCATGCCAGTTCTCGATGGGGATCTGACTGGTGACGATCGTCGAGTGGGAGCCGTGCCGGTCGTCGAGCACCTCGAGCAGGTCGCGCCGCGCCTGATCGGACATCGGCGCCATCGCGAGATCGTCGAGCACCAGGACGTCGGTTCGAGCCCACTGCGCGAGCAGCCGGGCATAGCGGCCGGCGCCGTGCGCGATCGCCATCTCCTCACTGAACTTCGGCATGCGCAGATAGCCAGCCGAGTAGCCCTGCCGGCAGGCCTGGTTCACCAGAGCGCACGCCAACCAGCTCTTGCCGAGCCCGGTCGGCGCGACCAGGATCACATTCTGCCGCTCCCGAATCCACTCGCCGGTCAGCAGCCGGGCGAGCAGCGTCCGGTCCAGGCCGCGCGACGAACGGTAGTCGATGTCTTCTGGCACGGCGCCGGGGAAGCGCAGCTTGGCGCGGCGCAGCCGCGCCGTGAGCAGGAGCGAATCGCGCTCGCTGGCCTCGCGCTCGACGAGCAGCCCGAGACGCTCCTCGAAGCCGAGTTGATCGATGCTGGCCTGCGATTGCTGCTCGGCCAGCGCCGCTGCCATGCCGAACAGGCGCAGCGTATGGAGCTTCTCGACGGTCGGATGATGCAACATGATGACGATCTCCAGTCAGTGGTAGTAGGATGGTCCGCGCACGTTCGCGTGCACGAGCGGCAACTCGGCCTGGGCGGCGGCCGTCTCGGCCTTGCTTTCCAGACCGTTCTTCAGCGTCGACGCAATGAAGCGGTAGTTCGACGCTTTCAGATCGATGGCGCGGCTGCAGGCGGCCTCCAGCCGCGTGGCCCCGTAGTCCTTGCCCAGCCGCAGCACACCCAGGCAGGCGCGGTAGGCTTGCTCCGGGTGTTGGCGGCCACTGAGCAGGTGCTCGACGACGGCGGCGGTGTGCGGACCGATACTGGCTGCCCATTTGAGCAGGCGTTGCGGGTTCCACTCGGTGGTGGCCACCCGGTGATTCGGCGGCATGTGCGCGGCGATCGTGCTGTGATGGCCGCGCCGCTCACTGCGGGCATGCGCGGCAATGCGCTGGCCGCGATGGAAGATCTCGACGCTGGTCCTGGTGTAGCGCACGTCGACCTGTTCGCGCGCGTAGCGGTACGGCACGGAGTAGAAGTGCTCGACGACTTCGACGTGGTAGTCGATCCCGACGCGCGCGAGCTTCCACTGGGCGAACTGATACGGCCGCTCGGGCAGCGGCCGCAACGCCGGGCGATCGAGTTCCTCGAAGGCACTGCGGCGACAGCCGGGCAGCTTCTTGAACGGCTTGTTGTTCAAACCGACGAGCAGTGTGGCGATCGCGCGGTTCGCTTCATCGAGGCTGAACAGGCGCTGGTGGCGCAGCCGCGCCAGAATCCAGCGCTGAACGAGGAGCACCGATTGCTCGACCTTCGCCTTATCGTAAGTCAGCAACTGCTTGTCGTGACGACGGTTGCACGGCCGTAACGGTCGAGATCACCCATCCCTTTCACCCGCGACGCGGTACACGAATCCAGCTGGCTACCCGGCGCATCAACTGGGGAGAGGACCGCGTCATGTTCTACGACGAACATGGCCAGCTGGTATCGATACTGGCCTCATGGACGAACGTGGATGAGCCGGACGCGTTCGCGCAGGCTGCGGCGGGGCGCTCCGCCTTTCGTGTCGACGACCTTCGGAGGCTGCGCGCGCTAATCGACGACCTGAGGCCGGAGGTCCTGGGGCGTGTCAAGTAAATTACGCCGCCAATGTAAGTTAAATTACGCCGCATCAGATTCGCGTGAGCGCGACGTGCGTAGCAATATACCCACAATATCGCGATTTGGCCGGCGCATTCGATTGCGCGCCGACCTTGACATTGACGTGTGTGCGGCATATTTTAGATTACACACTTTGCACCGGTGCAGCGATCTTGACCAAGCCCGATCCAAAGCTGGAACGTCTCAGGCGCCTCGGGGTACTGAATCCCCATCCCGAGAGGGTGCAGGCTTCCTGGTTCCAGTCGAGCGATTTTTTCGACGCCCGCGACTTGATTCAAGTCAAGTACGAGATGCTGCGCCATGTCAGCGTCGACGGCGCATCGAAGGCCGATGCTGCGGCCCTGTTCGGCATGTCACGGCCAACCTTCTATCAGGCCGAGGCCGCGTTTGCTCGCGATGGCTTGGCAGGACTCGCTCCGAAGCAGCGTGGGCCCAAGGGAGCGCACAAGCTCAATTTCGAGGCGATGGCGTTCGTCGAACGACATCTCGAAGGCGATGGCGCGATTCACGCCCGGGCGCTAGCCGAGCAACTGGAATCCGAGCTCGGCATCTCTGTCCACCCCCGCAGCATCGAACGCGCAATCGCGCGCAAAAAAAAACCGTAGAGCCAACCGTTGCCGCCGTCCCCTTCGCGCAAGCCTTGACCGCCGCTTACGAGGCCCTACGCGATGCGGTGATCGACGGCACCCCGCGCGCCGAGGGCGCCGCAGCGCTGCGCTATCACGGGATGCTGCATGGACTTCCTGTACTCGTGAAGTCAACGGCGGCCATAGACGCTACCTCGCGTCACCAGGCGCAGCGTATGGACGCCTTTCCGGCTGGCGACGAGTTTGTGCGTTTGCTGGCCAACCTCGTTCTACGGACCCATTCGGAGCTCGCCCATGTCTACTGAACGGTATCAGAAGGTTACGCACGACCACTTGCGCCGTGATGCCTTCCTCTATGTGCGGCAATCTTCACTACGCCAGGTCTTTGAGAACACCGAGAGTACGAAGCGCCAGTATGCTTTGCGTGAGCGCGCCGTGTCACTGGGCTGGCCCATCGAACGCATCCACGTTATCGACACCGATCTTGGGCTGTCCGGTGCAAGCGCAGAACACCGGGACGGGTTCCAGCAACTGGTTTCGGAGGTCGCCATAGGCCACGCCGGCATCGTACTCGGACTTGAGGTATCTCGTCTGGCGCGCAACAACGCCGATTGGCATCGGCTCATCGAACTTGCGGCACTGACCCACACCCTGATTCTGGACGAAGACGGGGTCTATGATCCGGCTTACTTCAACGACCGCCTGCTGCTCGGCCTGAAGGGAACCATGAGCGAGGCGGAGCTGCACGTGCTGAACGCGCGGTTGCAGGGTGGGATGCGCAACAAGGCGCGACGTGGCGAACTCGAACTGCCACTTCCCGTCGGGCTGGTCTACCATCCAAACGGATCGGTTGTGCTCGACCCCGACCAGCAAATCCACGCGAGCCTGCGACTGCTGTTCGATACCTACCGGCAAACGCACTCGGCAAGCATGGTGGTACGCCGCTTCCGTCGCGAAGGCTGGTCCTTCCCGCGCCGGATCCGCCGCGGCATCGGCAAAGGCGAAGTGCACTGGGGCGCACTGAACACATCGCGTGTTCTACAGATCCTCCACAATCCCCGATATGCCGGTGCCTTTGTGTACGGTCGGACGAGAATTGGACGCAAAGCCGACTTGACGAGCACGCAACTCAAGGTCGCGCAATCCGACTGGCAGGTTCTCATACGAGACGCCCACATCGGTTACATTGACTGGGACGAATTCGAGCGCAATCAGGTGACGCTTAGGCAAAGCGCGAATGGCTTCGGTTCGCTCGTGCGAGGTACGGTCCCTCGCGAAGGGGACGGACTGCTGCAGGGGCGCGTCATCTGCGGTATTTGCGGCAATCGCATGCGTGTGCGCTATCAGAAGGTAAGCGACAGGATGGAGCCGTACTACGTATGTCACGACGTCGCTGCTCACGATGCGGGCAAACCATGCCAGTCGATACGTGGGCGTGCGATCGATGATGCAATCAGTGCGTTGCTCCTGGAGACAGTTGGGCCGGCAACCATCGAAGTGGCGCTCGCAGTCGAGGACGAGATCGCCGGACGTATTGAGCAGGCCGATTCCATGCGTCTGAAGCAACTGGAACGCGCACGATACGAAGCCGAACTCGCCCGCCGTCGCTACATGAATGTCGATCCAGCGAACCGGATGGTTGCCGATGCGCTGGAAGCCGATTGGAACGATCGCCTACGTCGACTTGACGTGCTGCAGCAGGAACACGATCGCCAACGCCGGTCAGACCAGGATCTGCTTGGAGATGAGGCTCGTGCGCGTATCCGCGCTCTTGCAGATGACTTCGCCGCCGTCTGGAACGATAGGCGCGTCGAATCCATCGAGCGCAAGCGAATGCTCGGACTGCTTATCGAAGACGTCACTCTTGTGAAGTCAGAGAAGGTCTCGATCCACGTGCGTTTCCGGGGTGGCCGGACGACTTCACTGGCGGTCGACAATCCCAGGCCGATGGCACTTGTACGCAAGACACTACCGGCCGTCGTGACGGTTATCGATGAGCTTCTCGAAACGTGTACCGATCAGCAGGTCGCCACGCGACTCAATGAACTTGGATATACAAACTGGCAGCAGCAAGCATTTACCGCCAGGAAGGTTGCGCTGGTGCGGACCACCTATGGATTGCCGAGCCGATTTGAGCGACTGCGCTCGCGCGGTCTGCTTACCGGCGCCGAGCTCGCCGCGCAGTTCAAAGTGAGCCAGACCACCATCCATCAATGGGGTCGCCAAGGACTTCTACGGCGGCAGGTTTACGGGCATGATCACCGCTGTCTGTACGAACCTCCGGGGAATGTCCTGCTCGTAAGAGGCGCGGGTGGACGCAAAGCAACACAAGCAACCTTCATCGCCGCTCCAACTACCGGACAAGGTGCAATGTGAAACCTACTCCTTGTCCCGCGGGCGCCGGCTGCGTGCTGGGATGATCGCTAGAGGTGGCCGCGCAAATTCGGACAGTCGGGTAAGTGGAATGCCCGGGGCCTGAGCCAGCGATAATGCAGGCAAAGGAACCGGAAAGATGACGAAGAGAACCCGACGGACGCACTCAGCGGCGTTCAAAGCGAAAGTGGCCCTGGCGGCGGTCAAGGGCGAGCGCACGCTGGCCGAACTGGCGCAGCAGTTCGATGTGCACCCGAACCAGATCACGGAGTGGAAGCGGCAACTGCAGGAGCGTGCGGCGGATGTGTTCGGCGCGGCCGCTCCACCGTCGAACGAGCCGCCGGTGGACGTGAAAACGCTGCACGCGAAAATCGGACAGTTGACGCTGGAGAACGATTTTTTGTCAGGAGCGCTCGGCAAAGCCGGACTGCTGAGCGCAAAGCGATGATTGACCGTACGCATGCGCTGCCGGTTTCGCGACAGACGCGACTGGTTGGCATCGCGAGATCGAGCGCGTATTACCGGGCGCAGCCAGTGAGCGAGGCGGACCAGTTGCTGATGCGGCGGATCGACGAACTGCACATGGAGTTTCCGTTTGCCGGAGCGCGGATGCTGGCGCGTCTGTTGCGCCGGGAAGGCTATGAGGTCGGCCGCCGCCGCGTGCGCACGCTGATGAAACGCATGGGCGTGGAAGCGCTGTACTGCAAGCCGAACACGAGCCGACGCAATGCGCAGCACAAGATCTGGCCGTACCTGCTGCGCGGCATGAAAATCGCCCGGGCCAATCAGGCGTGGGCACTGGACACGACATACATTCCGATGGCGCGAGGCTTCGTGTACCTGACGGCAGTAGTGGATTGGTCAAGTCGCAAGGTGCTCTCGCACCGGGTGGCGATCACGCTGGAAGCAGTGCACGCCGTCGAGGCGCTCGAGGAAGCGTTCGCGCGCTACGGGCTGCCGGACATTGTGAACACCGATCAGGGCAGCCAGTTCACGGCGGGCGCGTTCACCGAGGCCGTACTGGGTCGAGGCGTGCGGCTGTCGATGGACGGTAAAGGGGCCTGGCGCGACAACGTGTTCGTCGAACGCGTGTGGCGCAGCGTCAAGTACGAAGAGGTTTACCTGCGAGCTTACGAGTCGGTCAGCCATGCCCGGCGCTCCATCGGCGACTACATCGAGCTGTACAACCGAAAACGGCCCCATTCGAGCCTGGCGGATCGGACGCCGGATGAGGCATACTTCGCGACGCTGCCTGCGATCAAATCGGCAGCATGATTGCCTCGGACGTTCCACTTAAAAATCTCAGAAAACTGTCCGAACGAGTGAGGCCACCTCTGCCTGGCGCGACGACTCAATCAGGCGTTGCATGAACGCCAGCCGGCACCCGGACTGATTCATCATAGCGACCACGGGGCCCAATATCTGAGCATTCGGTACACCGAACGTTTGCTGGACGCTGGGGTGCAACCATCTGCGGGCAGCGTCGGCAATTCGTACGACAATGCGTTGGCCGAGACCATCAACGGGCTATACAAGGCTGAGGTGGTGCATCGGCGGGCATGGCGTACGCTGCAGGACGTTGAGCTCGCGACGCTCGAATGGGTGCACTGGTACAACCACCATCGGCTGCTCGGCCCGCTCGGGTACGTGTCGCCGGCAGAAGCGGAGGGAGCTTACAATCGGAATCTGGCGCTGTCCGCTCGCGCGGCGTAGCGCCAAACTCGGCAGTCTCCGACAAACCCGGAGCGGTTCACCATTGACCGCGCAACACCACCTTCCAAACTGATCACGTTCGCCGAAACGCCTGATCACCATCACCGAAATCCGCAACGCAATCGACTAGCATCGGCATTTTGCATTTTCTAGGGTATTGCAATGGACCTGCCTCAAACTAACGATGTCGACCCGGCGACAGTCTTCGCATGGCTGCACAACTTCAGACACCTGCGCATTCGGTTCGAACGCCTCGCGACCATGCACGAGGCGCTCATGAAAATCGCGGCCTGTATCATCTGCCGGCGACAGCTTCAAAACTCATTGCGTTGGAGCTTCTAGGCGGCTCGTCAGGATCGTCACTATTTAGATTCATTCATAATTCTCGCCAACTCAATATCACTTCTAGCACCCAACTTCCTCTTTGCAGAATTTTTTTGATTACTAATCGTCTTTGGACTCCTACTCATTCGCTTTGCAATTTGATCAATCGATAATCCATCGCAAATTAATCTCGCAACAGCAGCCTCACATTTCGATAGAGAAGAAACTCCATTCACACCTTTCCTTTGATTAATCAATGAATAAATCACAGTTCCAGCCAGTGATGGGGCCAGATAGATTTTCTGAAGATACGCATCTCGAATGCCAGTGGCTAGTCTAGAGAAGTCCGCCCCCAATTTGCTAACAAATCCTGCAGCACCGGCTTTGAGAGCTCGAGAAACGATTTCAGGAGTTGAAGACGCACTAAAAAACAAGACTCTAGTTCCCGGAGAAATGTCCTTGACAATCCCCAATAAACGCGCGCCATCTATGCGAAAATCATCTTCAAATTCGAAGTCGCATATCAATACATCAATTCGATTATTTCTGATGGCCTCCAGCATCTCTCGAACGCTATCCTTTCCAAAAATCAATTCTATATCATTAATTCCACTCAAGGCGGATGAAATTCCAGCAAGAACCACTGGCTGGCTGTCAGCAACACCAACTTTTATCTTTTCCATCTGCACTCCTTATATTTTTCATGACAAAAAGATTTTTAAAAGTAATGCAAGCGGTAGTTATTGCAATCATCGTTACGGAATACTTTCTCGTCAGCTAATACCTTGATTTACAATTATTGATTTTTGGGAATTCAATTCGCAAGCACATATCACGTTTCGCGCACCTCGTACGCCCCAAGCTCGCCTACCTAGCAAGAATGAGGAAGTGACTGTGTGAGCGTCGCCTGAAATTTCGCCTTCCAAGATGTCGTGTATAAACTCGACGGAAAGGAAGGCAATCACGCATGTGTAAGGTACCGAAACTGGTGTACACGGCGGAGTTCGAACGGGCCGCAGCAAGCGGGTCGAGGATGGCCGGGGAATGGCCATAGTGGCGCGCGAGCTGGGCATTTCTGAGCAGACGCTTCGCAACTGGGTAAAGGTTGAGGCGACGGGCGAGCACAGCGGCGCCGGATCGAAGCCGGTCAAGCCGGAGCAGATGGAGCTTGAGATCAAAAAAAACAGGGGCATACGAACCGGGAGGGAGTCGGCTGGTCCCCCAAGCCGCGTATGACGGCGGCTTTCGTGACGGACGTGTTGACGATGGCATGGTTTCGCTGCCGTCCCGCTCTCGGCGCACGGTGCCACTCGGATCGGGGCAGCCTGTACGCGAGTCACGAGTTCCAGCGCAAACTGGCCGCCTACGACATGCGCTGCTCGATGAGCCGCAAGGGAAATTGTTGGGACAACGTCCCGACGGAAGGCTTCTTCAACAGCTTGAAGAACGAACGGGTTCACGCCACGCGCTACCGGACGCATCAGGACGCGAAGGCCGATCTGTTCCAATACATCGAAGAGTTTTACAACCGCAATCGTCGCCATTCGTCGCTTGGTTGCGTTTCTCCGGAGCGGTTCCTTCGAGACTGGATCAAAGCTCAGCAGACCCAAAACGCCGCAGCATAACTCGGGACCGTTGGAAGGCGAAAAATCGAGGGAACCGTTGTGAAGTGTATAGCAAATCAATAATCTTGTGATTTGTTAGATTCATCGCAACGATAGTTGATGCCCTCACATTTTTATGGTTCATCAAGGATTACCGTGGAAGGCGGCACGGATTTTGAGGAAGAAGTAATCCTGGTCGCGGTAGCCGCAAGCTCGACGCTTGATGACCTTGGTGGTGTTGTTGATGCCTTCGACGATGCTGATATAGAGCGGACGGCGGCAGCGGGCCAGGATGCCGTGCCAGTAGCGCTGTAGACGTTGAGCAAATCGTTGCATCGTAAGAGACGGTTTCATAAAGGCTGCTGGGCGCGCCGGAGGGTATTCCAGCAGATCAGGCAGCAACCGAGTTTGAGGAACGCGCCGTGAATGTCAGCACGGCGCTCGAGACGAATACGGAGGCGACGGAAGTGTGAACCGCACCGGGAATCGTGGAGGCTGGTTGGTTTAAGTTAATGCGGACACGTCAGCGGCATTTCTGAGTTGTCTGTAGTAGTTTGCCTCAGCTTCAGCGGGCGGGATATAGCCGAGCGGTTCCATCAGCCGATGATGGTTGTACCAGGCGACCCATTCCAGCGTTGCCAGTTCGACGGATTCCCTCGTTTTCCAAGGGGCGCGCCGATGAATCAGTTCCGTCTTGTACAGGCCGTTGATCGTTTCGGCCAGCGCATTGTCGTAGCTGTCGCCCCGGCTGCCGACTGAGGGCTCGATGCCGGCCTCAGCCAGCCGTTCGCTGTAGCGAATGCTGACGTATTGAGCCCCCCTGTCGGAATGATGAATCAAAGGTCCAGTCCTCGCTCGGTTGGCGGGCGTACAGCGCTTGTTCAAGTGCATCCAGAACAAAGTCCGTGGTCATCGACGAGCTGACCCGCCAGCCAACAATACGGCGGGCGAACACGTCGATCACGAATGCCACGTACAGCCAGCCTTGCCATGTCGAGACATACGTAAAATCCGACACCCAGAGCTGATTCGGTCGGTCAGCCTTGAACTGCCGGTTGACTCGGTCCAGCGGGCGCGGCGCGGTCACATCGGTAATCGTCGTGCGAACACGCTTACCGCGAACTGCGCCACGCAAGCCCTGCAGCTTCATCAACCGTCCGACCGTGCAGCGTGCCACCGTAATGCCTTCCCGGTTCATCTGCTTCCAGACCTTCGGCACGCCGTAGACCTGCATGTTGGCCTGCCAGACACGCTTGATCTCCGGTTGCAAAAGCTCATCGCGTTTCGCGCGGGCGCAGCGTTTCGACGGATCGCGAAGTTGTGCTGCATGGCGTCGGTAGCCCGACGGGGCAATCCGCAAGACCTTGCAGATCGGCTCGACCCCGAAGGTGTCGCGATGCTGATCAATGAAGGCCTTCAGGACTTGAAACGGCGGTCGAGCTCCGCCTGAGCGAAAAACGCGCTCGCCAGTTTGAGAATCTCGTTGGTCCGGCGCAGTTCCTTGACCTCGCGCTCCAAGGCTTTGATGCGTTCACGCTCGGCCGTACTCACGCCATCGCGCTCTCCACGGTCGACCTCGTTGCGCTTAACCCAATCCAACAGCGTCTGCGGCGTGCAGCCGATCATCGGCGCAATCGATTCGACTGCCGCCCACATCGATGGGTGCTCGCTACGCTGCTCGCGTACCAGGCGCACTGCGCGCTCTCGGACTTCCGGGGAAAACTTGCTTGGCTTCTTGTTCATGGCTCCATTCTCTCAAGAGTTGGAGCCTCCACAAAACTCGGGGCGGTTCACCCCACAAGCAGCAGAATCAGCACAAAGAACGAGTTTGCTCGAAGCATGAATTCCTACTCCTTATTTCGACGACGACGCATCACAGGGCACGCAACGCACCATTCCAGTGCTATTTCACTCTTTCCCGTCGAGCTTCGTTCCCGTCGCAGCGGTGTAACGCTCGACATACTCGTCGATCAGTTTACGCATAGCTCGGCCGATCTTGCGGTAGTCGGATTCGTTCAGGTTGGCCAGCGACACGCGCCCCGACGGATGCGCAGTGCCGAAGCCGCGCCCCGGCAGGAGCACGACCCGCGCTTCGCGTGCGAGTCGGAACAGAAGTTCGGAAGGCTCGGTATTTTGGAACAGCCATTCAACGAATTCGCGTCCGAACATCCGCTCACCGAGAAACTCGACGTCCAGGATCGTGTAGTAGTCGACCTGGTTCGAATCGTTATCCTCGAAAGCAATGCCCATTTCTTCGTACAGAGCCCGCTTCCGACTGCGGATCAGGCGCTTCAGTGCGCCCTTGTATGCATCGGGCGTATCCATCAGCGAGAACAAAGAAAATAGTACCATCTGCACTTGCTGTGGCGTCGACAGGCCGGCAGTATGATTAAGTGCAACAGTACGGCTGTCGGCGACCATCCGATCGATAAACTTCAACTTCTCAGGCTCGGTGGTAATCGATTCATAGCGCTCGTGGAGCGTCTCCTTCACATTCTTCGGCAACTCGGCAATCAACCGGTCAAGCACGTTATCGCGATGAATGGCGATCGTGCCGAGCCGCCAGCCAGTCGCGCCGAAATACTTCGAATACGAGTAGACGAGGATCGTGTTTTTCGGCGCAAGCGCGAACAGCGATACAAAATCGTCGGCAAATGTGCCGTACACGTCGTCGGTCAGGAAAATCAGGTCGGTACGTTCCTTGACGATTTGCGCAATGTAATGGAGGCTCTCGTCGTCGAGTTTCACCGACGGCGGATTGCTCGGGTTGACGAGGAAAAATGCCTTGACTTTCGGATCGCGCAGCTTGTCGAGTTCCTGCTTCGAGTACTGCCAGTTGCTTTCGACGCCGGCATTCAGGTGCACGACATTCAACTGGTAATCGTTCAGGCCTGGAATCTCGATGTAAGGCGTGAAGATCGGCATGCCGAGCGCAATCGTGTCGCCAGGCTGAATCAGATGATTCTGGCGCATGGTGCTGAAGATATAAGTCATCGCCGCCGTGCCGCCTTCGACCGCGAAGATGTCGAATTCACCGACGAACGGATGCTTGCCGATCATCTCGCGGCGCAGGTATTGCCCGACAATGATCTCGGACAGCTTCAACATCCGGTCCGGAACCGGATAATTCGACGCCAGGATACCTTCGCACATTTCGTACAGGAAATCACCGGCCGAAAGCCCGAGCTGGTCACGCACGTACGAAACCGCTCCCGCGAGAAACTCGACGCCCGGTATGCCGCTGTTCTCGCGCACGAAGAGCTCGAACCGCTCGGTAAGTCCTTCGCGCTTCGGAAATCCGCCCAAACCCTCCGGCATGTACGCGAACGAGCGCTCCGCTTCGCGCATGGAGAAGAGTCCCAGTTGCCAGAACGCGTGGCGCGGAATCGTCGCCAAAAAATTCGGGTTGCCGCGGCCGGCATTGAGCATCGCCGCGTTCGCCGGGCGCTCGACCGCGCCGCCGCCCGCTGCCTTGATCAGTTCGTCCTTCAGTTCGAACGGGCTGAGGGCGGCCAGCTTGGCCCGTTTGTTGTCGTTGCCGACATTGCCTTTTGCCATGATGCATTCTCCAGTAAGGGTAATACGTCGACTTGGTGGACCGTTCTACAGCCGCGCCAGCAAGAAAGAAACAACTGAGCTGCGATATAGCAGCCATGCATCAAACGAGCCCCACGACGAGCGGCCCGAGAAGCGTCAGCAGCACGTTCGCGAGCGCATAAGTCACCGCGAACGGTACGGTCGGCACGGCGCTTTCCGCCTTGTCGAGCACGCCGCCGAACGCGGGATTGGCGCTGCGCGACCCAGCCAGCGCACCGGCCAGGATCGCGGCGTTTTTGTATTGCAGTACGTAGCGACCAAACAGCATCGTCAACAACAGCGGGAAAAGCGTCACGAAAATGCCAAGCAAAAAGATGGTCAGCCCGCTTTGCCTGACAGTGACGGCAGCCTGCAAACCCGAGTCCAGCCCAACCACCGCGACGAACGCCGCCAGGCCAAAATCTTGAAGCAGATGCGATGCAGCCGATGGCATCACGCCGTACATCGGGTGCTTACCACGCATCCAGCCAAACACCAGTCCCGCGAGTAGGCAGCCGCCACCCGAGCCGAGCGTGAGCGGAATCCCCGCGACGTTGATGACAATCAGGCCGATCAATAGCCCCAGCACGATACCCACGCCCATGTAGATGAAATCGGTTTTGATGGTGTACGGCAACTCGTAGCCCGCCGCCTGCACGGCTCGCTTCGTGTCCTCCGGGGTGCCGTAGAACGTGATAACGTCGCCGTGTTCGACTCGCGTTTCCGGCAAAACGGGCAGCGGCTGTCCGACGCGCGTAATGCTCTCGATGTACACGCCGCGACGCAGATCCCGATCGATATTCGTCTTCGCAGCGGCGATCGTCGTGTGATTCATGCCTTTGCGCGTGAATACCGCCTGACGGGTCTGCATCACGACGCTGATGCCATCGGTATCGGCCACTTCGGCACCGATCAGCGGCGCCACATCGACCATCCCTTCGCGACGGCCGACGACGAGCACCACATCGTCCTTTTCGAGCTTGATATCGGGTCGCGGCTCGATCGACTTTCCATGCCGGTGGATGCGCTCAATCGTGATCAGGTCGTCCTGGTTCATCTCGATGTCCGCAATCGTGCGGCCGGACGCATGATTCACGCGATAGGCTCTGCCGACCAGATCCGGCAACGCCGGCAACTGCCCCGGCTCAGCCCTCGCATTGTCGCCAGCCAGCGCCCTTTCTGCTTCGATCGACGCTTCGCGCAAGCCCTGCCCCATGAACTTCGGCACGAGATTTGCACAGACGAGGATCGCGCCGAGCGAGCCGACCACATAGGTCACCGCATAGGCAATCGCCACGTCCGACTGTAGCGATTTGGTCTGGTTGGCGGACAAGCCAAGGCGCGCGATCGCATCGCCGGCTGTCCCGATGATCGCCGACTGCGTCAGTGCGCCGCCCGCGAGTCCCGCAGCAATTCCCTTGTTCAGATGGAAAAGCCTTGCGCACACGACGACTGTAATTAACGCCGAAACCGCAAGAAACAGCGCCATCGCAACCTCACGCAGCGTCTTACGACTCAATGAATTGAAAAATCCCGGCCCCGAGTTGTAGCCAACCGCATAAATGAAGATGGCGAACATCACCGCCTTCACGCCGTTATCGACCGTGACGCCCACCTGGCTGATGACGACCGCCGCGAGCAACGATCCGCCCACTCCGCCCAGCTGGAACTTGCCGAACTTGATCTGGCCGATGAAGTAACCGGTCGCCAGAGAGAAAAACAGCGCGATTTCGGGTGATTTGTGAAAGACGTCATGTAGCCAGTCCATCGTTTCCTCGCAATGAAAGTGCAGAGATTTGTTCACCTCAACCTAGCTTCCCGACCAGTCCGACGACGACTGGCCCCATCAACGGCAACAGGATGTTCGACAAGGCGTAGGTGATCGTGTAGCCAATGACTGGCGTGGAATTGCCAGCCGCACTAACCAGCGCGCTGATTGCTGGCGTACTGCACTGCTGACCGGCGATCGCGCCGAGCAGCATCGGCGCGTCGAGTTTGAGAAGCGCGTGGCCAAGCCAGAGCGACAGCAAGCCGGGCACGAGCACCATAAGAACGCCGACGAGCGGCAGCGCGAGGCCGTATTTGGACAGGAGTTTGATCGCATCCGGTCCGGCCGACAGGCCGACTGCGGCAATGAAGGCGGCGAGCCCGAAATCCTTCAGAACCTGCGCAGCGGCAGACGGCAGCGAACCGACGAGCGGATAGCGTGAACGAACCCAACCGAACAGCAGTCCAGACAGCAAGCAACCGCCGCCGGTGCCGAGTGCAATCGACACACCGCCAATGCT
The DNA here is from genome assembly GCF_001524445.2 of Burkholderia savannae. Taxonomy (NCBI): domain Bacteria; kingdom Pseudomonadati; phylum Pseudomonadota; class Betaproteobacteria; order Burkholderiales; family Burkholderiaceae; genus Burkholderia; species Burkholderia savannae. The sequence goes on along the minus strand of NZ_CP013419.1, from coordinate 211,120 downwards.
GCCGCTCAAGTGTCCGATCGCGATCCCCACAAGCACGCCGAGGCCGAGATAGGCAAGATCCGTCGCTTCGGTCGTCGCAAGCACGTAACCGAGCTGACGCGCGCCGTGCGCGAGATTCGACTTTGCGCCGACCAGCGTCAGCACGTCACCGGCTTTCAGTTCAGTGTCAGGCAAGGCAGGAATCGTGCTCTCCTGGCGGGTGACGGCTGCAATGTATACACCTCGCGTGTTTTCCGGCGCGTCCAACTCCCGCGCCTGAGCGATTGTTAGCCCCTGCACCTCGCGACGCGTCAGCACCACGTCGACTTTGTCCCAGACAACCACCTCCAGGCCACGCCCCGCGATTTCCGGACCAATATCCGACGCGGCCGCGATCAATGCCGCACGTCGCCCGAATACCAAAATGAGATCACCCGCGGCGAGTACAAATTGAGGCTCGACCAGCAATTTCGCACCGTCGCGCTCGACTTGCTCTACCGTCAAGTTGTTGCCGTACTTCTTTTCGAATGCTGCGATCGTCATGTTCGCACCCGATACGACCCGAAACGCGCGCCCAACCAGAGCGGGAGCCGCTACTCGCTGCCCCTCGCTAAGTGCATCGTCGCCGCCCAACTCGCGCCAAAGACGCTCCGCCTCATCGCGCAAATTGACGCGCAGTAGGAGTGGCGAAAATTGACTGGTAAGCAAGACGATCGTCAGGATGCCAAACAAATAGCAGACGCTGTAAGCAGTTACGATATTGGCTTGCAACTGCGCGGTTTCAGCGCCCGCGAGACCCAACTTTGCGACCGCCTCTGACGCCGTGCCGACCACGGCGGATTCCGTCGCCGCACCGGCAACGAGGCCGGCGGCCGTGCCGGCGTCGAGATGGAGCACCGCAACCGCGACCATCACGACAGATAGAACCGAAACAATTTCCACAATCGACAGCAGGCCATAACGCCAGCCGGAACCTATATTGGCAAAGAACTGCGGCCCGCCGGTGAATCCCAACGCAAAGATAAACAATGCAAACGCGATATTTTTCAGATCCGGCGTCAGCCGGACTCCCAATTGCCCCAGTAACAACGCAACGATCAGCGTGCCGCATACACCGCCCAACTGAATTGGCCCGATTCGGAACGAGCCGATGAGATATCCGATCGCGAGGCTCGCGAACAGCGCGATCTCCGGTTGAAGCTTGAGCCAAGCACTGATCATGATTTGGTTATCCTATTCGCCATGGACATCCTCAAAATAAATCGCGCGGATAAAATATCGATAACGCGTATCATTCGCCACTGCCACCCAATGCATCGTGGTTCATCAACGTAATCTGGAACACAGTTCCGCCCGGCCATCCATTTCTACTGAATCACGTATCTGCTCATTTCCACGACAGCGGATCAAAAAGTACGGCACATTACCGCATTCGGCTCACCTAGAAAACCTTCACCTCAAAAATCGAGGCTCATTACAACAAATTTCAACACATCCACAATCAACCGCCCTAATCATAGCCTCAATACAAATAAATCTAATATCAAAGATTGATTTGCTATAGTTAATGTCTATTTTTATATAATTTCGAATACTTTTACGTCTACAACTACTTCCAACCTATTCTTATTTTTCCCTCCAGCGCCGTCGCCCTTGCTCTTACATGACACCTCAAGTGGATAAACCACATGACGAATTGATGACTCTGCTCAACGAAGTCACCCAGAGACATCGATTGGGAATTCATATCGTTTTTTGTTTCTATCATTTATTGCTCGCTGCCTCATCAAAGTTCACTTGTTCCACATCCCCAGAAATGAGCGATGCACTTGTATGCACGGCAGCATATCAGTTGCCCCACCACGACAAATCCCACATTTTGGGAATTACCCGGAGCTATTTCCGAAGGTCCGTTTCGCCTCGATCTCGCTTTGCACATTCAAGGTGCATGCGCCTGCGACATTACAGATTCGCACAATTATTATTTCGACATCCCAACCAACTCAGGAAGTTAGCCCAAACCAACACTAAGCAGGATCTTATATCGACTCCCAAAACAATCGAGAGCATGTGTCATCCTAGTAAATAATTTAATGCAAAACAAGAAGGAAACACTGCTTTACGCAGTTCCATCCCCCTGGGGAGACGCGATGTGGCTACGCGTTCAAGTCGTGATGGTTCTGTTCACACACCTCACCAGCGGCCCAAAGGCGCAGGCAGGCGCTGCGAAGGCGAGATAGTTGCTGGAGTTGCCCCCGTAACACAGGACACGCGGACACCGTTAGGTCGATGACACCGCAGCACGCCTGAACTCGCGAGGCGAGCGGTATTTCAGAGCTTTATGCGGGTGGCGCTCATTGTAGTGTTCAAACGCAATAGCCAGACGCGAAAGGTAAGCGGCTCAGCGCGGCCAGTTCGATATTCGCGCGCGCGTGGGGCATGATGTGAGAGCTTGGCAAGTTCCGCATGGATCACGTGAGATCGTGGGCACGATCTGGATGTGCTCGGCAAAGGGGGGAAGCTCGGCAAGGTGGCCTTACCGTCGCTCGCTTGGACTGCGCTGGATCAATATCTCGCGCAGCGCGGCCTACCGGTCACGCCGACACGCTGGAACCCGACGGCGCCGCTCGTCGCGAGCCTCGATGAGGATGGCGCGGGCATCGAATCCAGACGGCTCTGGCGCGTGCTGCGCCGGTTCTTCGTGCTGTCGGCTGACGCGATCCAGGACGAGCGGCCGGCAACCGCCGAAAAGCTACGGCGCGCGAGCCCACACTGGATGCGGCACACCCACGCGTCACACGCACTGGCGCGCGGCGCCGAATTGATCATGGTGCGCGACAACCTGCGACACGCATTGATCTCGACGACTTCGACCTACCTGCACAGCGACGAGGTGCAACGAGCCCGGCAGTTCGATCAAGCGTTTGGCGCGAGGGATCTCAAGTAATCGCTCTCTTATGAGAATTTATGCATAAGCACGGGTATTTTTATAACTTCGAGGTTTATGATAGGAAATTGCGCTTTTAGGCACAGTTCCCGGTTATGCCCAGCTCGTGACGGGTTAAGTTCTGCAGATCCCGTGGGGTGTCCGTCATAGCCAGTTGGCATCTGAGCCGTCTGCGCATAATCGGGGCAAGCTTCCCCGATCGGTCATTCCGGCCGACGGGAGAAGCTCATGAGTCGGCCCTGAACAATCCGCCAAGACTTATACAGCAAGGCTCGTGGGCTGAAGTGGTGTTGTGGGAATTGCAAGGTGCAGGCATATTGACGCGTGTTTCCTGCAAATTCTGACGAGGTCTGGATGGGGCCGAAGACGCCGGTGACGGAGGGAGATTTCTTCCGCCAACCGCTGCGCGAGCAGATCAACCTGAAGCATCCGCTGGTGCGGTTAGCCGAGCTGATCGATTGGGATCGATTGGGATCGGTTGAGCGCGATGATGAGCGTGAGCTTCGTTTCGAACCGGGGCCGGCCGGCGACCTCGCCGCGCCTGGTTGCGGGGCTGCTGTACTTGCAGCACGCATTCGACCTGTCAGACGAAGACGTGGTCTGGCAATGGCTGGAGAACCTGTATTGGCAGGTGTTCACGGGCGAGACGTACTTGCAGACGAAGCCGCCGATCGATCCATCGAGCCTGACGCGCTGGAGGAAGCGCCTGGGTGAGGCCGGTGTTGAAGAACTGTTGGCCGAGACGATCGAAGCGGCCAAACGGGCCAGCGTCATCAAGAGCGCGAGCCTGAAGCGAGTGATCGTTGACACAACGGTGATGGAGAAGGCGATTGCCCATCCGAGCGATTCGCGCCTGCTGGAACGCTGCCGGGAACATCTGGTGAAGGCCGCCGCTCGGCACGGGCTGAAGCTGCGGCAGAACTACAACCGCGAAGCGCCTCGTCTGGCGAGCCAGATTGGCCGCTACGCGCATGCGAAGCAGTACAAGCGGATGAGGAAGGCGCTGCGGACTTTGCGTTCGCGCGTGGGGCGTGTGATGCGAGACGTCGAGCGGCAACTCGATGCCGGGCAATCCGTACGACGGACACACGCTGGCCAAAGCCTTGGAACAGGCAGCGATCCTGAGCGACGTTCAACCGGAAATTGCCGTGGTCGATCGCGGCTACAAGGGCGTCGCCGTCGATGGCGTGCAGGTCTATCACCCGGGTTTGCGGCGCGGCATTACACGCGGCCTGCGCGCCATGATCCGGCGCCGTAGCGCCATTGAGCCGGCCATCGGCCACATGAAGGCCGACGGCAAGCTCGATCGGAACTGGCTCAAAGGGGCGCTGGGCGACGCGATTCATGCGGTGCTGTGCGGCGCCGGCCATAACCTGCGGATGATCCTCAGGAAGCTGCGGCTTCTTTGCGCTCTGATTCTGGCGCGCGTCATTGGCGGGAACCTGATGATGACGCGCGGCGCGTAACGCCGTCGTCGTTCAAAGTGAATTGTTCAGGGCCGACTCATGAACAACACACCGTCTCCGACTTCGTCCGCAACTCGATCACGAGGTAACGGCAAGCGTTTGGCGCAGGCAGCGCTGCCCGACGAACAGAACAGCTGGGTCGGCGATTTCGATCGCCATCTCTCGCAGGTTGTGGGGCTTGCATCCGCGTCCCGCCGCCAATATCGCTTCTTTGTCCGGCGGTTCCTGGCGGAGTACTGCCCGGCAATCGCCCGTGACCAGTGGGTGCCTCGCGCGGAATGGCGCACCGCCTTTGTTCGCCAAGAGGCTGCACGTCTTCACGGACACTCGCGCAAGAAGCCAGGTACTGCACTGCGAGCTTGGCTCCGGTATCTGATGTTCTGCGGCATGGCGGGCCGTGAGCTCGAAGCCGCGATTCCCTCGATGCTCCAGTGGAAGTACGCCTCTCTGCCGGTTCGTCTCACCACAGAGGAGACCGAGCGCGTGCTCGGAGCAGCGCTCGACGGCAGCGCTCACGAGTTGCGCAATCGGGCGATGTTGCTGGTCCTGGCGAGAATGGGCGTACGGGCCTGCGAGCTCACGCATTTGATGCTCGACGACATCGACTGGGTCGAGGGCTGCGTGCGCGTTCGTCCTGGAAAGTCTCACCGCGAACGGAGACTGCCGTTGCCTTGCGAGGTCGGCGAAGCATTGTGCGCCTATCTTCAACGCGAACGCCCCGCCAGTGCTTGCAGAGCAGTTTTCCTGAGTACGCGGGAACCGTACCCGCGTACTTGCGATTCCGTTGAAGCGGACCGATCGACTGCTGGTGCAGGCGCTCACCCGAGTCGAAATCGATGCGCTGCTTGCTGCTCCCGACCGGTCTCTATGGCGCGGTCGTCGCGACTATGCACTGCTGCTGACGATGTACAACACCGGAGCGCGCGTTTCCGAAATCATCGCGCTCCGACAGGAGCAGGTCCAGTTCAGCGGCAGCACGCTGATCAACCTGATGGGCAAGGGCCGCAAGGAACGAAGCATCCCGTTGTGGTCAAACACGGCCCAGGTATTGAAGACTTGGTTCCATGAACTGTAAGCGCGAATTTAACCCCACCTAGAATCGAAAGCTGAACGAGCGCAGGCTTGCGTCCGCAACTACAACTTGCGGACGCAACCGATGACACAGAACGAAGTTGATTTCCTGCCACTGCGGGTGACCGGCGTGACCGCGACGGGCAAGCGCAGGTTTGACGCCGAGGGTAAGCGCAAGCTGATTGAAGCCTGCCTGCAGCCGGGCGCGTCAATTGCCGGACTGGCGTTGAAGGCGGGTGTGAACGCGAACCAGCTGCATAAGTGGATTCAATTGCGCGAACGCGCGAATGCTGCTGTGACGGCGTGCGTCGAGCCCTTGCCATCGGCATTCGTGCCGGTCGTTCCGATCAACGAGGTGGCACCGGTGCGCACGAACCCCGAGCCGGTGAACGTACGGCGAACGTCACACAGGTACGAAGCGGCGAAGGCAATGACGCCGGCGCGACTATCAGCGCAGTTGCCCAACGGCGTAACGCTACAGCTCGAATGCGCCGCACACGATGGCGCTCTCGTGAAGGCGATGATCGAAGCGTTGGGGGCACGCTGATGTTCCGCTTCGACGCGGACCTGCAGATCTACCTGCACCGCGAGCCCATCGACTTCCGCGCCGGCATCAACAGCCTCGTCGCGCTGGTCGAGCAGTCGATGCTGCTCGATCCGCTTGCGCGAGCCGTCTTCGCGTTCCACAACCGCAAACGCGATCGCGTGAAGCTTCTGCTGTATGACCGGGCCGGATTCTGGCTCCTATTGAAACGCCTCGAGGCCGACCGTTTCGTTTGGCCCCGCCGTCAGCAAGCCGTGATCGAACTGACGGCCGAGCAGCTTCACCTGCTGCTCGACGGCGTCGATATCGACGCCGTGCGCCGCCACCCAGCGCGGCAGTACTGCCACACGAACTGAAGCAGGGTATCGCCGCTGTTGCCAGTAAACAACGGCGGCTTTAGCTGTTACAAATTCGCGTAAACCTATTTGGCTCTGCGTTTCGCTATCGTTGAGCGCATGTCCCCTCCCAATCTCCCCCGACTTCCGCGCACCGCCAAGGCCTATATCCACAAGCTGGAGGAGCGGGTGGCGGCCGATGCTCAGGTCATTGCCGAGCGTGACGCCAGGATCGACGAATTGACCAAGCGCCTGGATGCGCTGGAAGAGCAATATCGTCTCGCGTTGGCCCGACAGTACGCGCCGAAGAGCGAGAAGCGCCGCGACCGCGTGTTCAACGAGGCCGAAGAGGCAGCCCACGCTGAGCCGGCCGAGGAGGACGACGGCGAGCCGCTGACGTTGCCCGATACCGGGTTGCCGGAACCCGGCCAGCCTGAACCGCGCAAGCGTGGCCGCAAACCGCTGCCCGCGGACCTGCCGCGCGAGCGAATCGAGTACGACCTGCCCGAAGACCAGAAGATCTGCCCGTGCTGCAGCAAGGCAATGCATCGGATGGGCGAGGAAATCAGCGAACAGTTGCACATGCAGGTCAAGGTCTCGGTGCTGCAGCACGCGCGTTTCAAGTACGCGTGTCGGCACTGCGAGCGTCACGGCACGCACACACCGATCGTGGTCGCGCCGATGCCGGCGCAGCCCTTGCCGGGTAGTCACGCCAGTGCATCGATGATCGCCGCCGTCACGGCCGGCAAGTATGTCGACGGCACGCCGCTGTACCGGATGGAAGACGTGCTCGCACGCTCGAATATCGCAGTCAGCCGCGGTACGCTGGCGAACTGGATCATCCGCCCCGCCGAGCTTCACTACACGCGCCTGTTCAAGGCGCTCAAGAAGATTCTGCTCAGCCAGTGGCTGATTCACGGCGACGAGACCACCGTCCAGGTCCTGAAGGAGAACGGCCGAAACGCGCAGGACAAGTCATACATGTGGGTCTACCGAAGCGCGGAGGATAGCGAGCAGCCGGTGGTGCTGTTTGAGTACCAGCCGGGGCGTGGCCAGCAGTACGCTTCCGTGCTCACCCACATATCCAGACGTCGATCACCGTTGCCGTCCTTGCCTGCCGTCTCGCGCCTTGCCCGATAAGCCGCCTGCCGCTGCGCCGTCGTTTGCGTCATCTCGCATCTCCTTCGTTACCCGGTAACTATCGATTCGAAACATGTTACCCGGTAACACGTCACCTAACGACGTGTGGCGGATTTAGCGCTTACCATGAACTGGAGCGCACCCGCACGCCGATCGCGTTTCCCAGTCATCGCGGCCGGCACCCGCCTTCGTTATACGGTGCCCGTTGCACCGCGGTGGAGGACATCGAGCTCTTGCGTCGTCGTCTGGAAATTTTTGAGCGTGTTCTTGCGCTCATTCGACACTGCATTTGCGACGAGGTCGATCGCCTGTTGTCTCGCATACGGCTGAAGCTCCCGGTATTCCGGGCACGCGGCTAGTTCTGCGTCCATCAGCCTGTCGGCGTACTGCCGGATTTCGGTATAGAGCGGATTCGTGCCGGCGCCGCTTGGCGTGAAGACGCCTTGCTTGTCGGTGCCGGGCAGCCCGGTTGCGCGCGCCGCATCGCCGAGCGCCGCGACGAACGCCGGCCGCGCGTTGCCCGCGCGGGTGGCCGGATCCATGCAGAACCGGTCCTTCGCTTCGCTGAAGATCGCGCAGAGCGTCGCTTCGTAGACCTGCCGGCCGAATTCGGCGTCTTGCTGGATCTCGGGGGTACGCGTGTGGGCGACCTGCTTGACCGCCTCGTCGACGAAATGCCGGATCGCCTGTTTCCGGTCGCCGGTGGGCCGATAGCTGCTGACGTAGCGAATGCCCTGCAGCTTGACCCGCGTGGGCGCGCTGTCCGGCGCACAGCGGCGGAACAGCGGCCCGAGCGTCTCGCCGATCTTGCTGAAGATGCGCTTGATCTGCTGGGCAAACAACGTGCGCGGTCGCGCTTCGCAGCGCTTGACGTGAACGTCGAACGACGCTTTCTTGACGTGCGTGGATCTGTTAATTCTCAGGTTGGAAATCATGTCGTGCTCTCGATTGAGTGGAATGGCGGGATCCGGCACGCCCGCATCCGCGCGGCGATTTCGGTTTCGATTTCGATCGACAACGGCGCGCGCGGGAACAGGCTTCTGAATAGATTCGATTTTATGGGGCGAGTCGCGTGGTCCGATTCCATAAAGTGCTCATGCGTGCCGGCGACGGGCGGCCATGCACGGCAATTTTTGACCATTTGCAGCCATGGGCGACGTCGGAGCGAAGCGGGACGAATCGGCATGGATTGGCACGGATCGGCGCGAGTTGTCCCGTTTGGCCGGATCCGCTTGTGTGCGACGCTGCGAAGTCGGATCGACGCCGGACGGCCGCGCGAGCCGCACATGCGGACGAGCGCATCCTTCGCCCGTGACGTCGCATTGTTTGCCGGCGGCGCCGACATGTACGCGGTGGCCTGAGCGGAATCTGAAAGCGACGCGGGACGAATGTCTTTAGCATCGGTATCGATGTCGACCGGGTTGAAGCGCCGTGCGCCGGTCTCGCTTGCATGCCCGGCGCGCGACGGCCCGTCCGACAGCAACGTGCGGCGGCCTGCGCGGCTGCCGCGTCGTATCGGAATATCTCGTAGTCGATGGGAGGACCTGATGATCAATGTCGATGCATTCGTTGCGCATGCGCTGCCGTGGGGGGGGCGTGTCGTCGTCGGTGACGGCGCGCGCGGCCCGGCGGTGTCGGTCGCGAGGTTGGGTATGAAGGAGCGGCTGTTCGCGTTTCTCGCGCACGTCCCGCTGCTCAAGCACTGCGATGCGGTGCGGCGCTACGCCGAGCGGGTCCGCACGGAAAACTGCCGCACGCTCGCGGTGTTCCTGGGCGCGTTGTCGAAGCGATACGGCCCGGAGGGCGCGACGGCGGCGCTCGACTACGGCGCGCGCCGCGACGACGCGCCGCTCGATCGGCGGCTCGTGCGCAACATGATGTCGATCGCCGAGCATTTTCACGGGACGGGCGATGCGAAGCCGCTCGCCCGCCAGATCGTGTTCCGGTCATGGGAATGCCGAGGTCTCGATCATCCGGGACACGCGTCGCTGACGATCAAGAATCAGGCGGACGCCGACGCCGGCCGGCATGTGTACGAGCACGTTAGTTGGTGGCCGCTCAAACCTCTCGACAGCAAGGAATTCGGGCGTGTCGAAGCGAAGGCGCTGAGCCGATATCGGCAGGACAAGCGATCGGAAATCGGCAAGGAAACAGTGCGCAATCTGCGGCGAGGCGAGATCGCGAGAGAAAAGATCGAGAAGGAAGCCAACCATCTTCTTGACGAAGCGGATTTTCGCGCCGCGCGTTTTTTCCCGAGAGCGGGGCAGAAACGGGATGAGGAGTGGCGATGGGGGCTGAGCGCGCGCAAGGTGTATTTTCCGGCGATCGGATTGAACCGCGACAAGCGCGAGGCGGCCGGCCGGGACGCGTTCGTGCTGTTCGGCCTGAACGAGGCGGCGATGTTGCGCGACGCGCGTGCCGTGAAGCACGCTGCGACGACGGGCGAGCTCAAGTACCAGATGATCAGCAAGAAGGAAAACTGCGCGTCGATGGCGCTGCGTGTGTTGCGCTCCGGCGGCGCCGAGCATTTCGTGCCGTATACGGCCGCATGGATCTCCGAAGATCCGAATCGCGCGCATGCGTATGCGCAGGCCGTGCAGGCGAGGATCGACACGCTGAACCAGCAGCGCGCTGATATCGCGCGCCACTGCGATCGGCTGTGCAACAGCGCGCCCGTGCGAGAGGCGTGGCGCGCGTTCTCGGAGCCCGGCCAAGCGGTGCGGGGCGTGCTCGCGGGCGAAGCCGGCCGCGGTCGCGTTCCCGCGCACACGGGCGCGCCGCGGCAAGCGCGCCTCGACGGTCACGCGCTCGAAGTCGAGCGGATCGGCGCGTATTTCGACGAGCTGTCCGCCGCGCGATCCGTCAAGCATCGCGATCGGGCGGACGCGGATCTCGCCGAGGCGATGAAGCGCTGCGCACCATCGGTGCGCGACGACGTCGCGGCGTTGACGCGCAAGGCGAGAACCTTTGTCGAGGCGCTCGGCCGGCATCTCGATGCGCCGCCGCCGGACGACCGGTCCGCGCTGCGGATGCTGGCCGCGCACGCGATGATCGGGCAAATCGAGGCGTTCATGTCGACCGCGATCGCCGCATGACGCATGCCCTCCGCTCGTCGGTTGGCGGCGCGCGACCGACCGATTCGAATCCGATGGAGTACCTCAAACTATGAATGCACACACCGAATTGTTGAATGCGCTGAGCAAAGCGACGGGCGTGACGCTTGGCTTCGACGAGAAAGGGCAGTGTTTCCTGCTGCTGGATGAGCAACTGATGATCTCGATTCGCGACCGGTCCGACGCGCTCGTGCTGTATGGGATGGTCGGTGAATTTCCGCCGCATGCGCCTGCGGACTTCTGGCGACGGATGCTCGTCGTCAATCTCGACTTGTCCGAATCGGGTAGCGGCCTCGGACTCGACGATGAAGCGGGAGCAGTGATGCTGATCGAGCGCATTGCAACGGCGAATCTCGAGAGCCGAGAATTCGTCGACGCACTCGCAGTGTTTGCGTCTCGCCTCGAAGGCCTGATCGACGCGTTCGCACGGATGGGCGCCTACGACGCGCGCACGTGGGACGCACCGGCGGAGTCACGCACGGCCTGCGTGCAATTGGGATCGCTGAACGGCGAACTAATGAAATGGATCTGAAATATTTCGGTGACGTGCGGGCACTATGTTAAAAAAGCGCGTGCGTAGCGTGCGGCATGGGCCGTCTAGGCGGCGCATCACGTGGGCTTACGGAAGAGGGGCGCATCGGAGCAACGGAGAATCAATTATGGTCGAAAAGAGTAAGTGTGAAAGGGTGCTCGTCATTGACAGTCACCCTATCGTGCGCGATGGCATTGAGGGCGTACTCGGCAGGGCGTATGCGGGAATCGAGGTGCGCGGGGTCACCGACATGATTGAGGCGAGGGACCGATGCCGTCGCGACAGGCCGGACCTCGTGTTTATGGACGTGATGCTACCGGGCGATGATCCGCTGCCAGCAATGGGCGAGCTCCTGTGCGAGCATCCAAACGTCAGGTTTATCGTCTTCACCGCGCTCGGATCTGAGACGCGCGCGGCGGATGCGATCCGCTTCGGTGCGTCGGGCTACTTGCTGAAGTGGTGCAGCCTGGAAGGCATTTTGCATGCGGTTAGGCGCGTGATGTCTGGGCAAGTTTATATCGACCCGGCGCTCGACGGCGCGAGAATCGCGTCCTCGGTCAATGGCCGCTCGTTTTCCACGCCTGTCGACGAACTGACGCGGCGCGAGAAGCAGGTGCTGAAATTGATCGCCGACGGGATGCGCAACCGAGAGATCGCGTCGCGGCTCAACATCAGCCCGAAGACGGTCGATTGCCATCGGCAGCGGCTGATGCAGAAGCTCGGCGCGCGCAACGTGGCGAACGTGATTCAGTGGGCGTATCGATACGGATACGCGAATGCGTGCGCGCCGCTGACGTAGCGCGCGACCGGCGCGGGTTCGCGCTCTATGGCGCGTGCGTACGACACTTCGGCGGATCCGTTTGCTGTGCGGTTTAATCAGCGCGACGCGATTGTGGGCGTCGTACGCGCTTGCGTTCCGCGACTCGCGCTGTTCGCGCAGCTTGTGCGATTCGTGCGACGAAGCAAGCGAGGCTACGCCGTGTAGCCGGGCGAGCGATTCGTGAAAGTGCCGAGCCAATCTGCGGCGGAGAATGAACGCTCGCTAATGTTCAGGAAAAGGAAACAGATCATGAAAACGATTGGGATGTCCCCCGCGATTTTGAAACCTCAACATGTCGTAGTTGAAAAACATGCGAAACAGAACCGCGACGAGCGCGGTCGGGCGCTGAAGAGCGAGATCAAGGCCATCAGAATGGATGTGCTCAGGGAGATCCGCTTCAACAGCGCTGTCAGCCAACCGGTGCTGCTCGCGAAACAAAAGCGAATTACCATTAACATCGACGAGGTCGGCAAAAAGCTTGCCAGGAAAGGGCTGTTCGGCAAGACGATCGAAGCGGTCAAATGCGTCGCACACCGCGGCCTGTATTTCGAACGGCGCAAGCTGAGAGAACTCCATGCGTTCGTTAATCGGCACATCGGCGACCGGCCCGAGGACTGCAAGTACAAAGTCTTGCCAACGCGCACGCAGAGTCCGACACTGTGAACGCATGCCGCGCCCGCGCGGCGCGGCCGGGCAGACGACTCGCGTCAGGATGAATGCGCACGTGGGCCGGTGACGCAGCGGAGCGGGCGGCGGATGTCGCGCAAGCCTGTCACCCCGTGCGCGGTGTGGCGGGAACGCGGCCGCGCCCGCCGGGCATCTTGATGCGCCGCATCCGCTCATGTAACACAGTGCACGCCCCATATCGCGCGATGCACGCAGCGGGTTCCGATTTTGTGTCGCATGACACGTGACCTACGCCGCGCAACACATGCAATGCGACACGCACGGCGCGTCTTCCAGTCGCACATTTCACCGGGCTTCATCATGGCGAAGATGCACGCGCTTGGCAGCGGCACGCTGCTGCAGTTCTTTTCCACCGACGACATGCCGCTTGTGCACGGAACGGCGTTCTGGAGCGCGCACGTGTTTCAGTGCGAGGAAGTGCGTGCGGAACGGGCGCGGACGTTTCATGGACACGGTTTTTTGTGCAGGTGCGAGCGCGCCCGGTTCGTCCGTTTTCGCGGAGCATCGCTCGATGCGCGGATCACCGAAGGGTGGCTGAAGGCTGCGACGACCGACACGCACGTGACGATTTGCGCGCTGCACGCGGGCAAATGCGTGGTCGAGGCGCCCGGCTCGCCAGCCGCGCGCTTTTGTGCGAACGAACTGTTCATGCTCGACGGCGGTCGTCCGATGCATGTGCACTGGGAAGAACCGTGCTTCAGCGCACTCAGATTGCCGCGTTCGTCAGTGGGGCGGACACTTGGCCAAGTGGCGATGGACGCGTCGCAACCCGCAGTTTCGTTGCAGGCGGGCCGGCTCGCGCCGTTTCTTGCGGCGGAGCTGGCGCTCATCGGTGGGCGCGGCCCGGCGCTGTCGTCCGGCGAACTCGATTACACGCTCGCGCGCACGGCCGACCTCGGTCGCATGCTGCTGCAGGCGGCGCTATCGGCGCGCGCGCCGCGCGCCGCGCCTGCGCGCGGTGATCGTCTGCAGGCCGCGTACCGCTTCATCGGTCAGCATCTCCACTTGCAAACCCTGACGCCCGACCGAATTGCCGACGCGATCCATTGCTCGCGCACACAGCTCTATCGTTTGTTCCGCCACGAATCGCAGACGGTGAAGGCGGCGATTCGTGATGCGAGGCTGAACCGCAGTCTCGGCTACCTCGAGCAACCAGGGCTCACGCTTAGCATCGGCGAGATCGCGCACGCGTGTGGTTTCCCCGATCAGTCGACGTTCGGCAAGCTGTTTCGCCAGCGCTTCGGTAAGACGCCCGGCGACGTTCGGCGCGCGGCGCGGGGACGCCGCAGCGAAGCTGAGCCGCTCGACGCCGCGTACGGCGTCGGCGTGCTGCGTGTGCCGACCGATCAGCGATAGATCGCGAGCTCGATCGCCAAGGCGCCTTGGTGGTTATGAGCCGGCAGGGCGGACAACTGCTGCTCCGTGACTTCGGTTACAACGCCGTCGTTGACGCGGTACCAGATCGAATCCCGCTTCACATATGCGATGTAATGGCCGCCCGTGCTGTAGTCGAATGCGACGAGCCGGTCATGGTTCGGCAGCTCCGCGTAGCTGAGCGGTATGCCGGTCAGATAGAACGCTTTTGCTTCCGGCGGCGCGTAGCGTATCGCGTCCGCGTTATCTGCCGAATGCAGCGGCATCTGCAGCGCCTTCAATACATCAAACGTGTATCCCATGCCGCCGCCGCGAAACTGCGGCAGCGCGCGCATCGCGGCGACTGCTGCGCGCCACTGTTTCTCGAGCTCACTGGCTGGCGCAGCGTCATAGCCGTCGAGCAGCGCGCGCACGGCGGAATCGACGGTGGCATTCGACAGAATGTCGTCGAGCGCTGTCGAATGGACGGCCAGTTGCAGCGCCACATTGATGAAGCATGTGTTGCCGAGGTTCGACAATCCGCGCGGCGGTGTGGTCGGCGTAGTGTCGAAGCTGGCCGTCATGCGGTGCGCCGACCGTTCTCCCGTCACGCTTTCGATGCCGGTCGGCAGTACGATTTCGTAACGGCTGTTCGACTTAAGCGACACAAGTGGCGCGAAAGTGAGCCGGCGATCGCTCAGCCACGACAACGGGCCGATGGCAACGCTTGCGCGATTTCCGTCGTGTAGCGCGATGTTGCTGACCGAACGCGGTTCGATCGCACGATCGAATTCGAGCATGATCGTTGGGCGGCGCAATGCCGCGTGCGTCGGCGCGACGCCGGCGGATACGACAGCGGGCGGTGTTGTTGGAGTCGCGGTCGACGGCGCGGGTGCTGCGGGCACATTCGGCTGCGGCGCCGCTGGTTGCGCTGGATACGAGAGTTGCACTGTCGGCGGCGCGAGCACGCTCGTGGCGGACTGGTTTGAATCGTCGCCTCCGCCGCATCCGGCGAACGACGCGACGGCTAGCGCGAGCGCCGCACTGACGCGGCACGGGCGACGACGCGTTGTGGCCGCGCCGGTACGGGCCGGGCGGATAAGACGATGCGCCGAATGCGGCGCGTTGGGATGGTCAGGGTGTGTCGAAGTGCGTTTCATCATGACAAGATCGAAGAGGGACATGAACGGGTTCGATGAACCGGCGGCGCTGTGCGCCGCCGGTTCGGAAGGGACCGCGGATTACGCACCTTGTCCGGCGTTTTGCCCGTCGCGAGCCGGGTCGCCCCAGCACGCCCCAATGCGGGGAGGCAGCGCGGCGTTCGCTGCGGCGCTCGCGGCCGTTTCGTCATTCTGCCGAATCGGGTTGCGCCGCTGGCGCGCGATGTTGTCGCGACGCGTTTGTTCGAGCTCGTCGATCCGGTCGACTTGCGCGAGCAGCGCGTCCTGCCCAGAGAAGTCGTATCGCACGTCGACGTAGCGCACGCCGAGTCGTTCGAGCTGGGCTTTCGCGTCGGGGAAATCGCCGGGCGTGAAACGGCGCACGCCGTAGCGGAAATCTTGCACGAAGCGCGCGACGCCAAGCGACCCTGTATAGCGACGCACGAGCGTGACGCCACCGAGCGCGATGCGTAGCGTCGCGTCGCCGCATTGATCAGGCCGCCAATCGATTTGCTCGGATACGCGGAAGTTGTAGTTCGTTAGCGTGCGCGCTTGCGGTGTGCATTGTAGTGTCAGCATCGTCTCGAACGGCTTCGCCTGCGCATCCGGATTCACGTCGGTTGGCTGCGCGACGATCCCGATGTGCATCGTCTGCGCATGTAGCGCGTCGATCTGTCGGCTGAGCGACGCGATTTGCTCGTCGAGTTCCGCCGCTGCTTGCTGTTGCGCGCGCCGCTCGGCGTCGCGCCGCGCTTGCGCGACGCGACGGGCAGCCGCGTCGTCGAGAAGCGGCAGGAACGTGTCGGTGAACGGTAGTCGGTAGCCGAGCGTGTCGACCACCGACGCACGCGCCGCGCCGACGCGCACGAACGGCTTCGCGGGACCGTTGACGAACGCCCAGATCGCTCCTTGCGGGCCGTACAGCCGGTCGTCCGCATCGTCTTGCGTTGCGGCGCGCTTGAGCGGCCACAGCACGTCGCGCTCCCAGTCGCTTTGCAGTGCGCACGATGCCTGCTGCTCGACATACGCGAATACCGAATGCAGTGAGCCGCCGATGAGGCTCCAGACGACGTCGCCGCCGCCGTCGCGATCGCCTGCGAGTTGCTTGACGCCCCGTAGCGCGTCGTCGGCTGCCCGCATCGCGGACGCTTCGACTGATGCATCGGCGCCGAACCCGTGGAAGTCGGCTGCGAGTCGGTAGGCGGCGCCTGTGCCCGCGAGCGCGTCGACGGCGAGTGCGGCGACGCGCCGATCGTAGTCGACGAGCGCGTCGCGCAGCGCGGCGTCGCGCTCGAGCGTCAACCGTCCTTGCGCGGGCGCGCCGCCGAGCGTTTCGTGCAAGGCCCGGCCACCGCTGCGCGAGATCGAGCCGAGCAGCGCGCCGAGGCCGTTGTTTGGCGTGGGCGCCCATACGGGCGCGAGCATGCGTGACGCCGTCCGGACGAACCGCAGCCAGGGTGGCAGCGTATCGTTGTGCTCGGATTCGAATTCGCGCGTGATGCGCGCGAGCAGCGCCGCGAACGGATCGCGGCGGTCGGGAATTCGGTCGATCACCACGCGCCATTGCGCTTTTTTCGTCAACAATTTCTCGCCCTGCGGGAAGCGAGCGACGAAGTCGCGCCACGCGTCAATTCGCTGCGCGAGATACCAGGCGTAGAACGCGTCGCGATGGAACGCGAACGTTGGCCGGTTCGCCACAGCCTGCGCCATTTCGTCGAGGAACGCATCGATTGCCGGACGATGTGCGGCCGTCAGCACGGCTGACACCCGCACGTCGTGCAGCGCGGGAGGCAGCGTGCGCGCTGCAGCGGCCGGCCAGAAGTCGGTGAGCGTCACGTCGTGTGGCGTAGACGCGTCGGGCGCGTCGAGCAGCCATGCGCCGTTGGGATCGCGGTACGCGAGCCGTTCGAGCTGCGCTTGGGCCGCCGCGATTCGAGCTGCGAGCGCGCCGTCGTCCGGCGCGCTCCAGGCAATTTGGTTGACGGCGAGCGCGTCGATGCGCGGCGACGCTTCGTCGTCACGATCGCGTGTGTCGTCTGCCTCGTCTTTGTTAGGCGCCCGGGTGATCTTCAGCGCGGGCATTCGCGTGAGCGTTTTGCGGTCCGCGCCGCGCTGGCGTGCCTGCATCAGGTTCACGTAGCGGACCAGATTGCGGATGCGCGCGGCGACTTCGCCGCTGCCGTTCGCGCGCGCGTCGCTTGCATCGTCCGGCTCACCGAAGAACAGCCGGTCGGCGGAAGGCTCGATCGACCGTCGATAATGCGTGACGTAGTGGCGCTTGAGTTCCGCTTCGAGCCTGCCGACGGGCGTGGCATCGGCGATGGTGCGAGCGGGCGGCCGATCGTCGCGCTGCTCGACGTCGGCGATCGCGCGGCCGATCCGTTCGAGCGTTGCCGCATCGTGCCGGAACTCACCTGTGAAGCGCGGATGCGCGGGATAGTCGCGGCGGACCAGCTCGACGGTTCGCATGTCGCCGACGAACGACGCAGTCATTAGCAGCCCGACCGCGACGCAGCCGAGCAGCCATGCGGCCAGCCCGAGACGCCGCAGCGTCAGCCGCGAGCGGCTCGGCCGCTCGACGGGGCGTGACGCGTCACGATCGCTCGGCAGCACGCGCGCGAATACGTCGTACAGGAACAGGCCGGCGTCGTCGGGGTCGTGCGCTGGCGCGGCGTCGAGCCAGTCGGGTAGCGTCAGCGAATGCGCGCCACCTGTCTGTCGGCCGCTCGCGAGCAGCAGACCGCGCAGATACGGCGTCTCCTGATAGACGTTCGGTCCGAACGCCGCGCGCGCGAACGCGTCTAGCGCGGGCCGCAGACGTGCGAGTTCGTGCTGCAGCATCAGTGCGCGTGGCGACGGCGGCTCGCCGCGCGCCGTTAGCGCCGTTCGTAGCACGCTCAGACGCGCGTCGAGGCTGTCGAACGCGTGCGAGACGAACGCATTTGCGTCGTGATCACCGAGATAGCCGAACGCGCGCTCACGGTCTTGCGGAGCGAGTTGCTTGGCCCATTCCTCGAAGCCATAGAGCCGATCGCACTGTGTGACGAGCACGTAGACCGGGAAGCGCCGGTCGAACAACCGGATCAGGTGCTCGAGTCGTTCACGGATGGCGCGGCCGTCAATCGTCAGCGCGTCGTGATCTGCTTCGACGAGGCGCGGCGCATCGATCGCGACGACGACGCCATTGATGCCTTTGCGCGCGCGTGCGCGGCCGAGCCGGTCAAGGATGGCGCTCCACTCGTGCCGGTCGGCGTCCGTCGCGTCGGGCTCGGCGAAGCGGCCCGTGAGATCGAGCATGACCGCGTCGTCGAAACACCACCAATCGCAATCCTCGGTCGGCTCGACGGATGCATCGCGGCGCGCGCGCCGCAGTGGCGACGAGACACGCGCGCGAGTCAGAGCGGTCGTCTTGCCCGAGCCGGAGCGGCCAATCACGAGATACCATGGCTGGGCGTTCCGCGGCCGACCGAGTAGGCCAGGAGCGGGCACTGCGCGCTCGAGCGCCGTGAGTGAGGCTCGCCAACGCGCGGCGGCATTCTTTTCAGGCGTCTCGCGATCGGAGGGCAGGCGCTCGGACGCGTCGAGTTGCGCCAATTGCCCCCGCGCGCGCATTGCACGCAGCGCGCGACGCGCGACCCGAGCCAGGAGCCATCCGGCGAGTACCGCGCAGAACGCGGCGAGTGCGCACCACAGCGGCCAGTCGAAATAGAGCGTTGTCGCCCAACTGAACGCGACGAGTGCGACTAACGCCGCAATGCGCGCGATTACCATACCGATGATCTTCATTGCAATGTGGGGAGTACCGAGTCGACCATCCGCGCGATGACGACGTGAAAAATCACATAAAGGGACAAAAGGATCGCGAGCGGCACTCCGAAGTTCAGGCCCGCGAGCCGGATACGGCGGTGCGCGCGCGCTTTTGCCACCGTGGCGTGCGACTCGATGCCCGTATAGGCGGCTGGAAACAGTGGTTCGCCCTCGGCGCGCGAGGCCGCTTCCGCAGACAGAGCTTCGATCGCGCGTTGACGGATCACATCGAGCGGCCTGCTGCCGCCGTCGTAGCCGTATCGGCCGCGAAAACCGAGTTGTAGACAGAGGAGAAAGACCTCCAGCACGTCCGCGCGCTCGCCGTCGAGTGTTTCGAGGCGCTCAAAGAATTCGACGCCCGCGTGCGACGTGTCGAAGTAGTGTTTCTGCAAAAGCCGTAGCGTCCAGCGATCGGCGTTGTCCCAGCCGCTGTTCAGTAATGCTTCGTCGATCCACGCGCACACGGCGAACAGCGCATGGTCGACGTCGATTTCGGATACGCCGGCACACGCAGCGTGATCACGCGCGCTTTCGATCAGATATTCAAACCGCAGCGCAACTTCAGCGGCATCGCCGCGTGGGTGTTGCGCGAACTGTCGCGCATATGCGACGAGCGGCATCATGGAATCGGACAGTTTCATGATTTGTGCCTTACTGCGACGAGTTCCACTTGCAGGTCGTCCGGCGCGTCGTGCCAGCGCAACGACACGTGCCCATCGCGCCTAATTGCGTCCCACTGGCGGCCGGTCTGCTCGATCCGAAAGTACTGCGTGCCACTGCGGCGCGGCAACCGCTGCGGTGCGCCCGGCAGGCGGGTCAGCTCGACACCCGGCAGCGCGAGTGCGGTAAGCTGGGGCATCTCGTCGGTCGCAGCAATACGGCTGCCGTGCAGAAAGCGTTGCGCGACTGTGTCCGGATCATGCTCGCTGCGGATCACCAGATAGAACAGATGGCGGTCGCCAAAGACGTCAGGCGGCAGTTGTGCGGACCACTGCGCGGGCTGCTGCGGGCCGTCGGGCTCGAACGTCGCAGCGCAGTCGGGGCCGACCGCGATTTCGTCGAGCAGATGGCCGATCAGCGCATGCGCGTGTGAGAAGCAGCCGCCGAGATCGCGATGGTCGTACGGCGGTAGGCCGCCACGCGCGTCAAGCCCACGCGCGTCAAGCGCTTCGCCGAGCATGTTGAAGCGCTCGGAGAACACGCTCAGTTCGCCGACGAGTTGCCGCAGCGCGCCGTAGATTTCCCACGGATGCAACTGATCGCATTCGGTGAGATGGAACAGCAGCGGGCCGAAGCGATTCAGCGAGCGCAGCGCGAGCAGGAACGCCGTATAGCTCGCGTCGAACTCGTCGCGCTGCATCTCGCGTGGGCTCTTGTACTGCTGCAGTTGCCGCGCGCGGCCTGCGAGCTCGTCGCGAATGCAGCGGATTCGGTCGAGCAGCCCGCGCGAGCCGGACAGCGCGTAGCAAGGCGGCACGAATTCGTTGTCTAGCCGCAGGCGCTCACCGTCGCGCACGATGCGCGCGAACGGGACCGTCTCGTGCCCGGAGAATGTGTCAAGCTCGTGCTCGAAGACGATCTTCAGCACGTGCTTGAGCGTGCGCACCGGCGCGGGCGGGTGGTCCGAGTGGAGATCGCTGACGTCGTCGGCGGACGGCAGCGTTACGTAGCGCGTTGCAACGCTCGGCAGCGCATCGGCGGCGGCCGCGACGGTCACGTTGTTCGCGTCCCGCGCCAGCCGCTTCAGCGCGACATGAGCGACGAGCGCCCGGCCGTCGTCGAGCCACGCGGGATCGAACGCACGCGCGGCGATGACCGCATTGCCCGGGTACTCGACGTAACTGCGGTCGGAAAACAGCAGGTGTGCGGAGCGGATCTCGACCACGCGATTATCGATCGCGGTTTCCGCGAGTGAAAGCGCGCCGACGCCCCAGAAGTGCGGGGGGCCAGACGCGAGCCACGGCTTGGCGCGGAACTGCTGCTGTAGTTCGGCCAGTTGGAAGTGTTGCGGCTGCAGGAGCATGCCCTGATGCCAATAGACGTTATCCATGTTGTTCATTTGGGGTTCGTGAGTCATTGCTTGCGCTGCGCGCCGGTCGCGTCGCGGCTGTGCTTGTCCTCAGCTACGTCGTCGGGCGGCAGCGTTAGGGATTTCGCGCCGAAGTCGAGCTGCGTCCACGCGCGCGCGCCGGATGGTGGCAGGCTCAGGCGCGCTTCGCGCGCGTCGGTGATGCTCTGCGCGCCGAGTCGTAGCTTCAATTCGAGCGTTCGTGGCGAGGCGTGATAGGTGGGTGAGAGCCAGCCGCGCTTGTCGACCCGCAACGGTACGTCGTAGAGCCGCACGGAGCGCGGGCCGTCGGTGTCGTAGTAGCCGGCGACGATGCCGAAGTAGCGAGCCTGCTGCACACGATCGATCGATAATGCGACGCGCGCGCCCGGCGAGACGACGTAGCGTGTGGTCTGAATGAAGCCTGTAGCCGTCTCGCCTGCCGCGAGCGTTGCGCGCAGGCGGTCCGGATCGTCGGCGAGGTTGCGGAACGCCTGCGCGTCCGCGGTCTGGAAAATCGTGAGCAGCAGCGTGTGCGGCGCGTTCAGGTATTCGTTCAGCCGTGGCGACGCATCGATATCGATGCGCAGCGCGTCGGGCACGTAGTCCCATCGCACGTCGGCGCGCGCCTGCTCTTCGGTAACGCCCGCCGCGCAGCCCGTCAACGCGGAGAGTGCGGAGAGTGCGGCGACGGCGCACGCGCGCGCCGCGAGGCGGCGCGCCGTCGTCCGTGCGGAAATCCGTTGATCGTTCATGTCGAATTCTCAGCTCATCGCCATCACTTTTTGCTGGCTCGGTTGCAGCACGGCGCCGGTCGCATTGCCGTCGTTGTGCTTCGTTGGCGTCGAGAGCCGCACGACGGGGCTGCCTTCGAACTTGACCTTCGCGCTGCCCGCCGCGAATTCGACTTTGCCCATGATCTTTCCGGACATCACGCCGCCGACGGTGCCGGGCTGATCGCCGTTCGTCATCGGAATCGTCGATTTCTTCGTGAGCGCGGGCATGCCGCAGACGAGTACTTTTGTCGTGATCGAAGAGGCCATCATCGGCGCGCCGGTGTTCGGATACGGGATGGGAACCGGGCCGGTCGGCGTCGGCGTTTTGCAGACGTCGGCGGGGCTCATGCACAGGCCGGACGCGGTGGTGACGACAAACATGTTTGAACTCCGAATCAGGAAGAGAAAATCAGCCGAGGTCGATGCGTTCGCCGTCGATGCCGACGTGACGGTCGGCGAGCAGCGTGACATCTCGCGCGTGCAGATGCGCGCGCTCGTCGATCTGCCAGCGCGCTCGGCTCGCGCGCGTGTCGTCGACGCCCCGCACGCGGCGAAAGCAATCGCCGAGCGTGTGCAGTGCGCGGCCGATCGTCGACGTGAAGCGGCGCGCAACGAGCCGCACGTCGTGCGCGCGGCCGTCTATCGACTGCGCGCACGCGTCGAGATGCGCGGCGCGCACGCATGCGCGATGCGCGCTCAGGTCGACACGCGCCGCGCGGGCGTCGATCCGGTCTCGCGCCGAGAGCGCGATGCGCGGCGCGTCGATGCGCAGCCCGTCGATGCCGGTTTCAAACACGACGCCGCCGGGCAGCGCGAGCGCGGCCTGAGGCGCGCCGGCGCGCGCGAGCACAGTGAGTACATAAGCGGGCGGCCTGCCGGATGCGTCGCCGGCTGCGCACGCCCAGATCAGCACGCTGTCGCCAACGTCGGGGGCGAGCACGCAGCCGTCGGCGCGTCGCGCGCGACCGACCGGGTCGTCGAGCAGCAGCCAGTCGCCGACGCGGCCGGTTACGTGCGACGCGCGCAGCGTCACGCCGAGTATGCGTGGCATGTCTACGGACGGAAGTGGCGAGATCGACGGAGCGGAAGAGGAAGGAACGTTCATCATCGGAGCGTAAGAGCCAGGCGTTATCGTTCGGGTGCGGTCCATCGCTCGGCCTGCGCGAGTGTGGGATCGGTCGGGCGCACGCCTGTCTTGCGTGCGCCGGCCCAGCGGGCGGCGCGATCGTCGACGGCGTGTAGGTTCGCATGCGAGAAATCGGCGTCGGTGCAGTCAGCGCGCGACAGCTTTGCGTGCGAGAAATCGCAGTAAACGAAGCTGCCGCCCGCGAGCGTGGCGTCGGCGCAATCGGCATGCGCGAAGAGCGACATCTGTGCACGCAACCCACGGGCGTTTGCTGAAGACAAGCGCGCGCGCGCGAAATCAGTTTCGTCGAATGCCGCCCCGGTGAGGTTGGCGCCAACGAGCGTCGCGTCCGCGAAGCGAGTATGGCGGCCGCGCGCACCAGCGAGCGTCGCGCATTCGAGGTCGGCATCGAAGAACATCGTCTGCACGAGCGATGCGCTGCTGAAATCACTGCCGGACAGCTTTGCGCCGTTGAAATGCGTCATTGTTAGTTCGCAGTGGTCGAAGCGTTGCCCGCACAGATCCGCGTTAGTGAGGAGCGCGTTCGTCAGACGCGTGGCGTCAAAGCGGGCGGTCGACAGGTCGGCGTGCATCGCTGCGAAGCGCTCGAGTTCGGCGTTCGCGAAGTTGGTGTGCTCGAAGCGGCAATCGACGGTTTCGCAACGCTGCAGCTTTGCCCCTGTGCACTGTGCGGCAGTGAGGTCGCAGCGCTCGAACGTCGAGCGCGCCCAAAGCGTGTCGGTTAGCGTCGCTTCGGCGAGATCGGCGTCTGTCATCGCAAACGCGTCTCCCGTTGTCGCGCACAGGCTCGCGCCGTGCAACGCGACCGCGTGCCAGCTCGATCCGCCGAGTGTTGCGCCGTCAACGCGTGCGCCCGTCAGGTCGCAATGCAGCCAGCACGTCGTGTCGAGCTGCGATCCCGAGAGGTTCGCGCCGCGCAAGATCACGCGGTCGAATGTGCAGACGGACAGGTCGCGCCGCGAAAGATCGGCATACGAAAGATCGACGCCGGATAGTGTGCGGGTGTCGGCGAGGGTGGCAAGTGCCGCCTGAAGGATGTCGGACATCGGTATCGTCAAATGGATCGGCGGGCGATTTCTGTTAAGAGGTGGACCGGCACGTCAAGCAGGGTTCGATAGACGTTCGCGCCGTCGAACTGTGATCGGCTGAGCGCCGTGCCATAGCAATCGGCGCCGTACAGGTTGCTCGATTGAAGTTGGGCACCGTTGAGCCGTGTGCGGCGTAGCGATGTGCCGAACAGGTTCGAGAAGCGCATGTCCGCGTGTGATAGATCGGCCTTTGCCAGATCGGCGTGCCGTGCGCTTGTCAGGGTCAGTTGCGTGCCGCTCGCGATCGCATGAACGAGGCTCGCGCGATCGAGCGTCGCCTTGTGCAGATTCGCGTGACTCAGGTCCGCGCCGTCCCAGTTCGCATCGTCGAGCGACGCCCTGCTCAGGTTGGCCTGCCGGAACGACGTCGCCGCGTCCGCGCGCGATCCGCGCAGCGATGCCGCGTGAAATCGAGCGTGCGGCGCTTGCGCGGCATGCCATTCGACGCCGTCACATTGCGCCGACGCGAACGTTGCGTCCGTAAGCGTTGCGTGCTGGAAGTTCGCGCGCGGCAAGCGCGCGGACGTGAAATCGGCGGCGTCGAGTGTGCAGCCAGCAAAGCTCGCATGCGCGCCATCGAGTCGCGCGGCGGTGAGCGCAGACATCGCGCTTGCATCGAATTGCGCTCCCACGCAGCGGCTGTCGACGAGCGACGCGCGCGTGAAGTCGCAGTTGGTGAAGTCGGTGCGGTCGAGGCGCGCGCGGTCGAGCGTGGCGCCTCGGAACGATGCATCGGGCGCGGACGCTTGTACAAGCGTCGTCTCGCTCAGGTCCGCGTTCGAGAAGTCCGCATGCGACATCAGGGCGCGCTCGAACGACGCGCCGGACAGCTTGCAGCCTGCGAAGCAGGTTCGCTCGAGGTGTGCATCGCGGAAATCCGCGTGCTCGAGCGCTGCCGACGAGAGATCCAGATCGCTCAGATCGAGGCCGGCGAAGCCGAGCCCATGGGCGTGGCGTTCGATGACCAACTCGCGCGTGAGCGGGGGCGCGGGCGCCGCACCGCTGATCTGCGAAGCGGCGGGGAGCGCTAGCGCGGCATCGTCGAGCTGATTGGCGGGCGGCTGTTCGGGGGCGACCAGCGCATCCGGTGCAATCGCTTCGCGGTTACCGGGCGCCGCGAGGCCTGTCGTTAGCGCGCCGAGGTCGAGCGGTGCATCGAGCGCGTCCACGAGCGCGGCAAGCTCGGGCCGGTCGTGCGCAGCCGCCTGCACCTGCGCGCGCGATAAGCCGAGCTGCTCGACGAGCGCGCGGGCTTGCGCGTCGGCTTGCCGGAGCAGTTTGACGAGTGGTGCGTCGTCCGATTCCGGCGACCAAGGAGACGATGACGACGGCGGAGTGGCGTTTTGCACGCCGGCTACCGCTGATGCGCAACACTGCGTTTGCCATTGCTCGGTCTGCGCGTTGAGTTCCGCTGCGAGCGCGGCGAGTTCGTCCAAGTTCAGGTCGGTGGGTGCGACGCGCGCGGGCAGTAGCCGCGTGATATCGGCTTCGGTCAGGCCGTGTTCGGCGAGCAACGCGTCGGTTTGTACGGCGAGTGCCGCCGCATCCCGTTCGAGCTCGGACAGGTCCAGTACAGGCGGTTTCGTGTGCGAGGCCGACACGGCCGCCATACGGTCCACGTCGGGGCCAGTATTGGCGCGCGCTTCATCGTCGACGCTTTCTGCCAGCGCGGCGGCGTTCGCGAGCGGACGCCGATCTTCGATCATCGGCTGGCCGATGTAAGCATCGTCGGCCAGCGGCGGAGCGTCGGCGCATTCCCAGCCGGCGATCACGCGCACGACATCATCGCCGTCTTCGTCGTCGATCGCAGCGAGCGCGCGATACAGGATGATTCCGCAGACCGCGCCGGGGAACAGCCAGACGGTTTCCGCACGCATTGGACACGTGTCAACGCGCGCGACGCCGCCGACCATGCGCTCGACGAAGCAGCGCGCCCGCAGACGCGGTAGCGCGCCCGCGATGATCGGCCGATCCGCATGCATATTGACGAGCTCGATGCTCTCGCCGCCGCGCCAGAATCCGGCGATCCGTTGGTCGCGTGGCGCTGCGTGGAAGTACTCGGCGCGTGTGCCGGGGGGGAGATGAGGCCAATGATTCGCCTGCCAGCGGGCGTCCAATGGCCCGAGATGGCGCACACGCTCGCGATCCGAGGCCAGCAACGCGCGGAAATCGGCAAGCGGCGCGGACGCTCGCACGTCGACGAGCCGTTCCTTGCACGTCGCACCGATGCGCGCGCGTACCGCGATAGACGTGCGCGCGCCGCGTTCGCACGCAGGTGCATACACGTTGCCGTAGACGAGAAATTCACCTGCCGGCTTCGGAAAGCCTTCGTCAAGCAGTGCGTGTTCGTCGAACATCTGTTGTGCAACTTGCCAGAGCTCTGTCTCGGTCGCGAGGTCATCAGGGCCGACAGGTGCGTCAGCGCGCAGCGGAAAGAGCGCGAGCGCGCCGATCGACAGCCGGTCGACGCCTTCGAAGCGCAGTGTTCGGTAGAGCAGTGCAAGCGTATTGGGTTTGACAATTTTCATGAAGGAATTCGTACGAGTGATCAGATCAGCCGAGCTGGATCAGTTGGCCGTCGATCTTCACCGACGCGCTGCCGCTCAGCTTGAGGTTCGTCGCACGCACATTGATCGCGCCGTCGCTGCCGAGCTTGAGCGCCGTCGAGCCGCACTCGGCCGCAATCTTTCCTTCGTCGACCTCGACGCTCGATTTGCCCGCTTCGACGCCGATCTTCGTTTCACTGACGTCGAGCTTCGCCTTGCCCTGCGCGTGGGCGAGCGTGACGCCGTCGGCTGTCGCGACGAGCCGGTTGCCCTTGAAGCCGAGCTCCGCGTCGGATGCGCTTATCCGCACGGCGCTCAGATTCTTTACGTGCTTCACGAATTTTTGCTGCAGGTTGTCGATCTTTAGCGCGACCAGCTTCTGCTTTGCGTTCAGCTCGACGAGCTTCGCCTCTTTGGCCTTGATCGCGATCGCCTCGACTGCGTCGGCCGGCGACGGTGGCGTCGGCACGAGCGCACTCACGCCGAACGCGTTTTGATCGGTCGACAGTACTTGGTGCTCCGAGATGTCGGCTTCGAGATCGGCGATGTCCTTCAGACATGCGTCGAGATTCTGACGCAGCCCGATCAGGTCCTTGAGGTCGAGCTTGGTCGCCGGATCGGCCGGTACCGCGAACAGCACCGTGTCGTTCGCGTGGACGTGCGCATGTTTCGCCGATTCGACGCCCCAATGGCCTTTGCCGACGCTCATGGCGACATCGGCTGCGCCCGGCCCTTTGCCGTGCGTTGACCACGTGACGCCGTCTACGGTCAACGACATCCGGGTCGCGTGCGCCAGGTTCTTCGCCGCGAGGGCGATGCCGTGCTTGCCGAGCGACAGGTCGGCGATGAGCGGCAGCGTCGCCTGCAGCTTTGCGATGTTCATCAGCAGCGCGCGGGATGTCGCCATTAGGCCGGCGCTGACGGCAGTCGCGCCGGCGAACTGTCCGGCAGACACGCCGAAGCTCTCCCATGGCAAATCGGCGCTTGCATCGCTGCCCTTGATGAGCGCTGCCGCGGCTGCTGCTGCCCCTACATTCGCGAGGCCCGACACGATCATGAACTTGCGGACCGTGCCTTTCAGCTTATCGAGCTGCTTTTGCAGCACGGCAGACGCGTCCTGCCCCGCGGACAGCCGGATAGCACGCGTTGCGGACTGCTTGTGGAGCGTCTGTAGCAGCGTCGACGCGCTGTCGTTGATCTCGTAGGCCCGGCTGCCGGGCAGCATCCAGTGCAGGTTGCCTTGCAGCGTCGTCATGAAATTCGCGCTAATGTCGAGACTGTTGCGCACGCCGACGTAGACGTCGGTGTTGCCGCCCATCGACACTTTGCATTTGAGTCCACCCGAGAAGCTGTACGCGTTGCCGAGCGAGAAATCGAACTTGTTGCCGGACGTGAGAAGCGCGAGCCCGTCGCTCGGCCCGACCGCGCCGATGCCGATATGGTTGTTCGGCGCGTGCAACCACGTCGCTGCGTCGCTGCCGTCCTTCATGTAGAGCTGGTTGTGTTCGGTCATGATCCGGTGCGCGGCGGGATTTTTGCGCGTCACGACGCTGTGGTGCGACGAATTGGGCACCGCGCCGACAATGACGGGGCGGTCGGGATCGCCGCCGTCGAATGCGATCTTTACCTCGGTCTGCTTCAGGAGCGGCAGATGCATGCCACGGTCGCGGCCCGAATACGGCGTCGCCATCCGAATCCGTGCGGAGCCCTTATTCGCCGGATGGGCGGTATGTGCAAACGGAAAGCGCACTTTGTATTGCCCGTATTCGTCGAGTTCGGCGAGCTTGCCGCTGCCCTCGCCGTCGACGATCGCGCTGACGACGCCCGCCGCTTGCGGCTTCGGAGTCGTGCGCGGTGGCCGGTACTGGACGTTCGCGGGAATCGCGTCGAATTCGCTGCGGTAGACGACTTCGCGCGGCGTCGCGCCGAACGGCGTGTCGAGATCGGGAAACAGCAGGCACGCCTGCGAGCCGCGGTGCGTGACCGCCGTCACCAGATAGCGGCCGTCGAAATCCGTACGATAGTGGCCCGAGAGCGCGATGAAGCGGCCTGCGCGCAGCCCGGTCGCGGTCGCTTCGCCCGCGAATCGGCGGCCTTCGCAGATCAGCGCCTCGGCGCGCAGCTTCGCATAGCGCTGGCCTTCCTCCTTCGTATGAAAATGCTCGTCGCTTGACACCCGTTCGCCGACGCCGTCGCGTGACACGCTCTCGCGGACTTCGAGCGGTAGCTCCGCTTTTCGGTGATTGAAATCGCGTAGCACAACTTCGCGTGGCAGCGGCTTCGCGCGGCACGCGAACGCCTGCACGCGGTTTGCGTCGATGCCCGTGTCGAAATCCGTCGGGGGCAGGTAGCGGAGTGCGAGATCGTCGGCGGGGCCCGGCTGATGGCGGCGCTCGTCGACAATCACGAGCGTGTCGCGCGCGCCGTCCTGCTCGAAGTAGTAATAGATGCCTTCCTTTTCCATCCAGCGCGACACGAAATCGAGATGGCTTTCGTCGTACTGGCAGACGAAGCTGCGCTTCCGATAGGCGCCGCCGTGCCGGAACCGGTAGTCACGGCCGCCGAACGACGCGGCGCGCAGCACCCTCTTCACGATGTCCGGAATCGTCTGTTCGTTCAGGTAGACGTCGGACACTTTGTACTGCGACAACTGCCAGAGGCGCGGCACGAGTACCGCACGATAGACGGTACGGTTGCGAAAGCCGTTCAGCTGGTCGAACTCGGCGAGCACACCGGAATAGCGCGTCGTGTTGGCGTTGCCATACTGCGGGCGGATCGTCAGCGTCGCCGCGCGGCTCAGCATCTTTGTGAAGTCGATTTGGGGCTCCGCGCTTATGAGCGTCAGCTCGAATCGGTACGGCTGCGAGATCGCCTCGCGCCCGGTCACGTCGACGACTTCAAACGTCATGTCGCCGTACGCGTCGCTGACGAATGCGAAGCGCCGCGCGTTCGCGGACGCCGCGTCGGCTATCAGTTGGTGGGACGAAGACATCGGGAACTCCTGGGCAGCGGGGGGCGTCAGGACGCGTTGGACGTGGCCGGCTCGTCGGTCGAGACAGCGAAGCAGCCGTCGGCGTCGACCGCGACGCGGATCGCGGATGTAGGCGTCGCATCGCACGCGCGCACGAGAATGTGCTGCGCGAGCGCAGGCAGCACGTGACGTTGCAGGACGAAGTCGACGTTGCGCGCGCCCGATTCGACTTCGGTACAGTGCGCAGCGACGTGCGCGACGACGGCGTCGTCACAGACGACGCGCGTTCCATGCTGCGCAGCGACGCGCGCCGTAATGCGTTCGAACTTCAGCCGCGCGATGTCCACGAGCGTGTCGGGCGCGAGCGTCGCATACGGAATCACGGCCATCCGCGCGAGCAGCGCGGGCTTGAAATGGTGCGACAGAGTCGGCCGGATCGCCGCGCGCATCTCGTCCGCGTCTGGCCGGCCGCCGTCCGCGACTAGATTGGCGATTGCACCCGCGCCGAGATTCGACGTCAGGAAGATCACCGTGTTCGCAAAGTCGACTTCCTTGCCTTCGCCGTCGGACAGCGAGCCCTTATCGAAGACCTGGTAGAACAGATTCAACACATCCGGGTGGGCTTTCTCGACTTCGTCGAGCAGCACGACCGAATAGGGCCGCTGGCGCACCGCCTCGGTCAGCATCCCGCCTTCGCCGTAGCCGACGTAGCCGGGTGGTGAGCCGATCAAACGGCTGACTTCGTGCCGCTCCTGAAACTCGCTCATGTTGACGACGACGATCGAGCGCTCGTCGCCGAACAGCGCGTCGGCGACGGCGATCGCGGTTTCGGTTTTGCCGACGCCCGACGGCCCCGCGAGCAGGAACACGCCGAGCGGTCGACGCGGATCATGCACGCCGGCCGCGCTTGTCTTGACGGCTTCCGCGATCTGCTCGATCGCGTGATCCTGGCCGCGGATGCGGCGCTTGAGCGTGTCGGCGAGTCGCAGCATCACGTTCGCACGGTCGCGGCGCAGCTTGCCGGCCGCGATGCCGGTCCAGTCAGCCACGACGTCGGCGATCGCGTGCGGATCGACGTCGATCCGCACGAGCTGGGCGTCGCGCTGCGCGTGCTTGAAGCGATGGGTCGCGTCGGCGAGCGCGCGCTTCGCGCGGTCGCGCGCGTCGGCATGCGAATTCGAATCGGCCTGGGCGTTCGAAGCGGCGCGCACATCCGAATCGGTTCGTGCATGCGCTGCGGTATCCGCGATCGCACAGCATGCGCGGCGCGCGTCGACGAGCGCTTGCGCCGCGTCGCGTTGTGCCGCCCATGCGTCCCGTAACGCGTCGGCGCGCGTGGACTGCGCGACGAGCTCGTCCGCGATGTCGGCGACGCGCGGCGTGTCCGGCTCGCAACGATCGGCGAGGTCCTGTCGCAGCGCGCGACGCTCGCGCTCGAGCGCCTGGATCGCGCGCTCCGCGTCCTCAAGCGCGGCGGGCTTCGTCTGCAGGCGAACTTTCACGCGTGCGCAGGCCGTGTCAAGCAGGTCGATCGCCTTGTCCGGCAACTGCCGGCCCGTGATGTAGCGATCCGACAGCTCGGCTGCCGCGACGAGCGCGTCGTCGCGGATCGTCACGCCGTGCGCGTCCTGATAGCGGTCCTTCAGGCCGCGCAGAATCATCACCGACGTCGCGACATCGGGGCTGTCGAGCTTCACTGGCTGAAAGCGTCGGGCGAGCGCCGCATCCTTTTCGAAATACTTCTTGTATTCGCTCCACGTCGTCGCCGCGATCGTGCGCAGCTCGCCCCGCGCGAGCGCGGGCTTCAGCAGGCTCGCCGCATCGGATGTGCCCGCCGGGCCGCCTGCGCCGACCAGCGTGTGCGCCTCGTCGACGAATAGCACAACGGGCGTTTGCGACGCGCGAATTTCGGCGATCACGCGCTTGAGCCGCTGCTCGAATTCGCCCTTGACGCTCGCGCCCGCCTGAAGCAGCCCGAGATCGAGACCGAGCAGCGTCGCGTGCCGCAGCGTCGCCGGCACGTCGCCTTCGGCGATCCGCAGCGCGAGCCCCTCGACGACGGCCGTCTTGCCGACGCCCGGCTCGCCGACGCACACTGGATTGTTCTTGCGCCGCCGCGCGAGGATGTCGACGATCTGACGGATTTCGGCGTCACGGCCGAACACGGGATCGATCCCGCCGGCGCGGGCCTTCGCGGTGAAGTCCTCGCAATAGCGGGCGATCGCGCTCGACCCATCGTGCGCACCGCCCGGCGCGCCGTCGCGCGCGCGCGTTTGTGTCGATTCGACCGATTGCGCGCACGTGTCAGTGAAGTGCGCGAGAAGCGCGTCCTTGCGTAGCGACTGCAACACGTCGTCGCAGCCGGGCGATGGCTGCCGCGCGGCGCGCGCGACCGCGGCGGCGAGCACCGCCGCCGAGCGGATTCGCGTTTCGCCGAGCTCGAGCGACGCGATCAGCCATGCGTCTTGCAGCAGCGCGAGCAGCGACGGCGCGAACGCGGGGCGGCCGCCGTCGCCCGCCTGCCGTGCGTCGAGCGCCGCGTCGGCTTGCCGGCGCAGGCGCGCCGCGTCGACCCCGATCGCGCGCAGCAGCAGCGCGACGTCAGCCGACGGTTCGTCGCACAGCCGCGCGAGCAAGTGCTCGACGGTGACGTCGTCGTGCCGGCGCGCGACGCATGCGCCGATCGCGTTTTCGAGCGACGTTCGGCAATAGGGGTTGAGCTGTTCGATCAACGGCTTCAGGTCAACCAGCATGATGGGGTCTCGCTTGATCAAAGGGGGAAGTCGGAAGACGGAATTCAGGCGACGTCGCGTGTTTGGCAGAAGGGCCGCCCAGCCACGCGTCGAGTCCGACGCGCGACCATGCGTCGCCGCCGCAGCGCGCGGGGCCCGCGTCGCGCGTACGCACGCGTACCTCGACGTCGACGACGAACGGTAGCGTCAAATAGAGGCGAGCGAGGAACCGGAGCCGGCGAAACGCGTCGCCGCACGGCATTAGCTCGCGAAACAGCGGGCCCGGCACATCGCCGAGCACGATGCGCAGCCGCCCGCCGTCGTCGCGCATTCGCTCGCCAACGCGCGCATCGACGCCGAGCCGATGCGCGTTCGCGCCGACGCGAGTGCGCTGATCAACGGGAATCGGCAGCCATTGCGGCACACACTGCTCGATGTCGACCGTCGAGGGCGCGAGCACGTCGGCGAGCAGCGCGCGTAATCCGGCCGCCGAACGCGGCCGCTGGCTCAGCAACCCGACGTGTCGCAGCAGCGCGTGCTCGTGCAGGCCCGCGTCGCGCGCGGTGCGCACGTCAACGCCCGCGAGCGCATAGAGCGGACGCAGCGCGGCCGCGTCGTGATCCTCGACGATCCGCAGCGACAGCCGGTACTTGAGCCATGCGTCGAACAGCAGCGGATAGAGCACGCGATGCAGCACGTCGAGGAAGCTTCGCGCCGCGTGGCGGCCTTTGGACGCTTCGTCAATCAGGTCTTCGGTATAGAACGTCGGCAGTGGCGACGATACGCCGTACAGCCCGAAGAAGTTCGCGATGACCCGGTAGCCGCCGTCTTCAGCCTTGTCGATGCGCTCGACGTCGGTGTCCGGAAACGACAGCGCGAGATTCGGCCGCGTATGGATTGGCATCGGCGCGGCGGGTCCACCTACGGCGTCGCCGCGCCGTTCGCGGACAATGCGACGCAGCAGCCGGATCGCCTGGAAATACGCGAAGTGCTTCGCCTCGCCGAGCAGGACAGGTTCTAGAGCAGGCATTGCGTTCCCATCCTCGGCGGCCAAGCGAAACGCTCGCCGTCGGGCGACGCGTCGATCTCGACGCGCATGTATGTGTTGATCGCCGCGTAGTCGGACAGAAAGCGCTCGAGCACGCAGCCGAACAGATACAGCTCTCCGGTGCCGCCGAACGCGTCCGAGCGGCAGCGCAGCGCGACGCGCTGGCCGCTTAGCATCCGCTCACCGACAATCCGCGTCTCAGCCTGTACGTCGACTGACTCGATCCCGTCGATGCGGCGGCGATCGCCTTGCGCGCGCGCGTCCTCGCGGTACTCGGCGAACGCGTGGAGCGCGAGCATCTGCTTCAGGCTGTCGGTGCTTCCAAGCGACAGGAAATTCAGCGCGAGAAGACCGATCGTCCGCCAAAGAAGAGGCTCGCCGAGCGGCGGGTCGATCGACGGGCTCACGGGCGTGATGTTGGTGAACGCGAAACATTCGGGCGAACTGTCAGTCGGGCGGCACACGTCGCCAATCTTCAGGCTCGCGGGCAGCGTGCCGTTCGTGCACGACAGGTCGACCGACAGTGTCTCGGTCGCGAGTGCCTCGCCGGGTGGATAGGCGAGCGCGAGATGGACGTTGTGTCTGCGCCCGTCGAGCGCCGTGCGGCGAATCAGCCGATAGCTTGCGGCGTCGCCCACGACGCCGAACGGTACGTAATGCCGATCGCACGGATGGCCCGGACGATAGCCAACCACGCGATCGACGGAAAAGATCCGGCAGTGGCCGCGTGCGTCCCCTTCGGGCTGCAGCCGGTAGTCGGTCGCACGATGCTCGTGCTGGATCGGCACCGCCTCGTGCGGAAACAGGTTCAGCGCGGCAGCGACGTTCAGCCGGAAGCTGTCGCGATCGACGCCCGACAACCAGTCGGGCGCGCAGTCGAGCGCGAGCCACACGCTGAACTGCGTGCCTGAGCGGGCGGCGCGCCAGCGCTCGAGGCCGGTCAGTTCGACGAACAGGAATTTCTCGGCGAACGCGAAGTATTCGTGCAGCAGCCGGAAGCCCGGAAACGCGCGGTCGGGGCAGGGCAGCAGCGCGTCGTCGAAGCCCGCCGGCCGCAATGTGCCGCCGCCGAGTGCGATGCGCGGGCCAGGTCGATCCGGAGGGCCGCACGTGATGTCGACCGATGCGACGTTTCGCATCAGCAGCGTGAACAGCCGACTCGCGTGCAGCCGCTCGCCACCGACGAACAGGCGGATGCGCGTCGCGTCCCATTCGCTTGCGTCGATGCCGAGCATCTCGAAGTCGAGGCGCAGGGCGGGTGCGTCGCCCGCGGACGGAACGAAACGGCAGTCGGCGAGTGCAATCGGCTCGATGTCGAGGTCGACGCACGTGCGGAACCGGCAGGCCGTGCCGTCGACGGGCATCGATTCGATCTCGGTGCCGGCCCCGACGATCGCGCGCTCGCGCAGCGCGCCGCGCGGCTCGAAAGCGATCAGTGTTGCCGCCGGAACCGGGCGTAGTGAGTGCGGAAACAGCAGGTTCGCGAGTCCCTGGACGAGCTCCGGAAGGCCGTCGTCGAGCTTTTGCCGGGCGAGCCCCGTCAGGAACGCGACGCCTTCGAGCAGCCGCTCAACGTCAGGGTCGCCCGACGGCGCGCCGAGCATTGGCGCGAGCAGCGGGTGTGCGCGGCCGAATTCGGAGGCGAGTTCGCGCAGACGGAGCAGCTCGTCCTCGAAATAGCGATTCAGCGTGGTGGTCATGATGGACTCGCGGCGAAATCGCGTGCATTCAGGAAGTCGTTTGAATATCGATCTTTCCGTTGCCGCTGATGGTTGTCAGAAAGCGTGCCGACACTTCATGTGTGTCGAGCACGAGCAGCGCGTCGAGACTGAAGTGCAGCGTCGCCGCATCGAGCGGACGCTCGGCGAGCACGACGCGCGGCGATCTCAGTCGAGGTTCGTAGCACTTGATCACGCGTTCGATCTGCGTTTCAATCTCGCGGGCGGACCCTTGCGCAAAACCGCCCGCGAGATTCGTGAAGTCCGGCACGCCGAAGGCCGGATCGATCGGCACGTGGCCCTGCCGCGTGTTCAAGATGCGGCGCAGATGATCGATGACCGAGCGCGCGAGCACGTCCGCGCGCGGGATGCAGCTGTGCTCGCCACCCGCTTCCCAGGCCGTGATCCGCTCGAGCAGGCGGAGCTCGCCCGCCGGGGGGCGGGCAGGCGTGCGAGCGGTCATACCTTCGGCGCGCGCCATGAGTCCTCGGCCTCGATGCCGTCCGGCACGTAGGTCCATGTGATCTTCTCGTATGTGAACGACACGTCTTCCATGTGGCCGAGCTGCTTGTTGTCGAGCACGAGGCAGTTCGGCGTCCACGAGCGGATGCTCGTCAGGATCGCATTCTCGAGCTTGACCGTGTAGTAGTGCTCTTCTTTCCCCTCCTTCAGAATCCGGTAGAACTCGAGCGCGACCGATTTCATCTGCTCACCGGACGCGAGCGCCTGCGACAGCTTCGGCGACGACTTGTCGATTTCCTTCGTCAGCGTCATCGGTCCGTGGATGCGCTTGCCCGTCGGCAGACCCGTTTGCGGGCTTTTGGGGATCTCGATCGTGTGCTCGACGGCCTGGATGAGAATCTTGCCCTCGTGCCCCTGGATGTCGACGGAACCCTCGATGTTTCCCTGGGTTTGCCCTTCGAGCGTGAGATAGCACGGCATCGGCATGGCGAATTCCTCCTGGTGTGGCGGCGCGCCGCGCGGCGCACCGGATTGACGAACGTCGCGGCCCTATGCGGGGCCGCTGACGTGAAACGATTATTGGCGGCGCGGAATGGATTTCCGTTTCGGTGCAGTGCTCGAACATCTCGGATGAAACATTCGGTGCGGTGCGCCGGCGGCCGCGCACCGTCAGCGCTTTTCGAGCTTGCCGACGAGCGACAGCGTGAACGACGCGCCCATGTACTTGAAATGCGGCCGCACCTTCATGTCGACGCGGTACCAGCCCGGCTCGCCCTCGACGTCCGACACGAAGATCTCCGCCTGGCGCAGCGGCCGGCGGCTACGCACGCCCTCGGTGGGGTTGTCCATGTCCGCGACGTACTGGCGAATCCACTGGTTGAGCTCCTGCTCGAGATCGCCGCGCTCCTTCCACGTGCCGATGTTCTCGCGCTGAATGACCTTGATGTAATGGGCG
Source organism: Burkholderia savannae (assembly GCF_001524445.2). Classification (NCBI taxonomy): domain Bacteria; kingdom Pseudomonadati; phylum Pseudomonadota; class Betaproteobacteria; order Burkholderiales; family Burkholderiaceae; genus Burkholderia; species Burkholderia savannae. The sequence continues at coordinate 174,676 of NZ_CP013419.1, read as the reverse complement.
AGCCGGTTGACGACGAAGATGTACGGAAGCTGGGTGCCGAGCCGGTAATTCAGTTCGGCATCCTTGCCTTCCTTACTAATGCCGAAGAATTTCGGCTTCTGCGTCGAATTGGCGGAGAAGAACGCGGCGTTGTCGCTGTGCTTGCGCATCGTGAGTGCGATGAAGCCCTGCTCAGCGAGCTCGAACTCGCGGCGCTCGGAAATCAGCACGTCGGTCGGGATCTTGTTCTGGATCTCGCCCATGGCCTCGTATGCATAGAGCGGCAGATCGGCGACCGTGCCGCCGCCTTTCGGGCCGATCACGTTCGCGCACCAGCGATAGTCGGCGAAGCTCGCGGTGAGCCGTGTCGCGAACGCGAACGCGGCGTTGCCCCATAGGAAGTCTGTATCGCCGCCGTCGACGCGCTCGTCGTAGTTGAAGCGCTTGACGGGCGTCGTGTTCGCACCGTAGGGCAGCCGCAGCAGGAAGCGCGGCAGCGTGAGGCCGACGTAGCGAGCATCCTCGCTCTCGCGAAACGCGTTCCATTTCGTGAATTGCGGCCCCTCGAAGAGCGACGACAGATCCTTCACGTTCGGCAGCTTGCCAAACGAATCAATGCCGAAGAACGCGGGTTCCGCCGCCGCGATGAACGGCGTATGCGCCATCGCCGACGTGCTTGCGACGAATTGCAGCAGCTTGACGTCTTGCGCGCCGGGTCCAAACGTGTAGTTCGCGACGATCGCGCCGATCGGCTGGCCGCCGAACTGGCCGTACTCGGCCGTGTAGACCTTCTGGTACAGACTGGATTTCGTGATGTCGGGCGAATCGTCGAAATCGTCGAGAAGCGTGGTCTTAGCGACGTCGAGGAACTGAATCTTGATGTTCTCGCGGAAATCTGTGCGCTCGACGAGGAATTTCAACGAGCGCCACGTCGATTCGAGTTGCTGAAAATCCGGATGATGCAGGATCGCGTCTACCTGCTGGCACAGCTTGCGATCGATCTCGGCAATCATGTCGTCGACAGTCGTCTGGCTCACGGTCTCGATCGGGCGCTTGGGCGTTGCCAGGTGTGTAATGAATGCCTGAATGCCGTGACGCGTTACCGAATACGCGTCCTCGTCGCGCTTCACGCGCGCGGCCTCGATCAGTTCGTCGAGCAGGGATGCGGGCGTGTCGGATGTCGCGGCGTCGGGACTCGCCGCGTCCGACACATCGGCGACCTTCTGGGTTTGCAAGTGTTCGCCTTCCATGATCATGTCTTTTGCGTCGCGGTTCATTGGTTGTCGAGGCCGAGCTCGGCGAGCAACTGCTTGCGCGCTGCCTTGTCGGTCACGATCTCGTGGATGCGCTTGCGAAAGCCCGGAATGTTGCCGAGTGGACCTTTCAGCGCTTTCAACGCGTCGCGTAGTGCGATGAGCTGTTTAAGTTCGGGCACCTTCTCGACGATCGCGTCGGGCGAGAAATCGTCGATCGAATCGAAGCCGAGCGTGACGGGCAGATGATCGTCTTCGCTAGCCTGATCGTCGAGCAGGTTCGGCACGCCTATCGCGAGTCGTAGATTCTGCGCCTTCATCACGTTGTTGAAGTCGTCCTTGTCGATGTTGACGGGGGTAAGCTCCTCGAGCGGCGGTTTGTTGTCAGCCGTCGAGAATTCACCGAGCACAAGCACCTTGAGCGGAAGTTCGACTGCCGCTTTTGCATCGCCGATCGCGGGGCGATAGACGATGTTGACCCGCTCTTTCGGTGCGACGGATCCGTTCGTTGTCACGTTGGGTTCTCCTCTTCGTTGTCGCTCGTGAGCGACGGCTGAGTATGGGTTACGGATGCGTTCGGCGTTTTGCATGAAACGCTCAGAAAAGGCTCAGAAATGACATCAGTGAGACAAGTATCGAAGGAAAGATGGAACCGGCGTTAGTCGCGGGGTTCCAATTTTTGGTTGCCTCGTGCCGCTTTCGTTGCGGATGAAAGGAATCGTGCGCTGCATTGTTAAGATAGGTTGATATCCGAAACGAAGACGATTTAGTATTCGCCCACTTCTGACTGACCTATGCACGGAAATTTCATCGATGCCAGCCTTTCGCGACAGGCCCGGCCCGCACGCATCACGCAGCCTTTGCGGCGCGCCGATCGCGCGTTCACGCAGGGCGGTGCGCTGAATGCGGCGGCGCTGTTATTGTTGCTGTTCTACGCGAATCATCTGCTGTCGCGGCCTGGTGCGTGCACATCGCTCAATCACGCGCTGTCGGCCGTCGTGTGGCCCGCACCGGTGCTGGGCATCGCGCTGCTGCTGCATTGCCGTCGACCGCTGACGCGATGGCTGGGCGCGGCTTCGCTGTACGTCACGCTGCTGATCGCGGGCTCGCTCGACTGGGTGCCGTGGTGCGTCGACGCGCTGTTCGCGGCCGTCAACGTCGTCGAGGCTGTGGTGGGTGCGTGGCTTGTGCGGCGCTACGTGATGCCGGACGGCGGCGTGGATACGCTGCGCGGCTTCGCGATGTTCGTGCTGTTGTTGCCGGTTGGCGCGGCGGCAATGCACGCGACGTTCGCCGCGGCGGTTCTGTCCATGTGGATGAACGATCGCGAGTGGTTGAACGAATGGTCGCGCGCCTATGCAGCAAACGCGCTCGCACTGCTCACGTTGTTGCCCGCACTCATCACGTGGCAAGTGCGCGCTTGCCTTACGATATGGGCGCAGCACCGCAACTGGCTGCCCGCGCTCGCGGCTTTCGGTTCGCTATGCTTCGCGTCGATTTGGAGCGACCAGGGCGAAGTCGCGCGCGCGTTGCTCGCGCTGTCGTTGTGCTGGGCGGCGCTCGAAGGCGGGCTCGTGCTCGCGTCTCAGCTCAATGCGGGCGCGGCGATCAGCCTCATCGCGATGACGCTTGGTGGTCGCGGCCCGTATGCATTTCATTACGATGGCCGTGGCGTATGGGCGCTACAGGTCGATCTGATCGGCGTCGCGATCCTGTCGATGTGCATCGCGATCGCGACCGGCGAGCGCAGACGGCTCGCGAGGCAGATCGAGCGGTCGCGCCGCTTCGAGTCGCTCGGTTTTTTCGCGGGCGGAATCGTTCACGACTTCAATAACGTGCTGACGACGATCAACTGCTATGCCGAATACGCTTCCGATCGGCTCGCGGCTGGCGTGGGTGCGGACGAATCGATAGACGAAATTCATCGCGTGGTCGAACGTGGCCGCGATCTGACGACGCAGATCCTGCTTGCCGCGCGCCGCGGCGAACCCGTGTTGACGAGGGTGAGTGTCGATGAGGTCGTTGACGAGGCGCTTGGCTCGGCTCGTGCGGCAGCCGTGCGCGGCGTCGAGATCGTTCGGTGTGGCGATGACGCATGCGGTGACGCGAGGTGTGATGATGCCCTGTGTGGTGAAGCGCGACACATCGTATTTGCCGATCGCAGTCAGATCGCGCGCGCGGTCCTCAATCTCGTCGGTAATGCGGTGCGCGCGGCGCGTGGGACGGTCGTCGTGCGCATCGGCGCGAGCGATTGCCACGCGCTGGCCCCAGACGAATTCGATGTCGCGATCGGCGAGCCGTCGATGTCGAACGGCGTATGGATCGAGGTGAGCGACGACGGCGACGGTATCGACGTCGAACCGCTCGACCGCATTTTCGAGCCGTTCTATTCGAACCGGCGCGGCGCACCGGGCACGGGGCTCGGCCTCGCGATCGTCGCGGGGGCAGCGATCGCGCATCGCGGACAAATCGCCGTCGCGACGGAGCGCGGCGCGGGTAGCCGCTTCCGACTCACGTTGCCGGCGGCGCGCTGGACAGGTGCGTCTGGCGAAACCGACATCGGCGCGTGCGACGCAGCACAGGAGATGGGACGATGAATACGACAAAATTGCCAGCGGTGCTCGTCGTCGAGGACGACGAGCCGTTGCGGCGTGTGCTTTGCAATTATTTGTCGGGCCACGGTATGTCCGTGGACGGCGTAGGAACGGCTGCGGCGGCCGTCGAATCGGTTGGTCGGCGCGAATACGAAATGGTGCTGCTCGATCTCGGCCTGCCGGACGGAGATGGCATCGACGTGCTGTTGAGCTGGCGCGATTCGCAGCGCTTCCCGCTCATCTGCGTGACGGGCCGAAACGAAGAGGCGGATCGCATCATAGGCCTAGAATTCGGCGCGGATGACTACGTCGTGAAGCCGTACTCACTGCGCGAGGTGCTTGCACGGATGCGTGCGCTGTGGCGTAGAGCCGAGCCGTCGACGGCCCCCGTGCGGCGCGGCAGGCATCCGCGCGCATACCGTTTCGACGGCTGGACACTGAACATGAATACGCGTCGCCTATCGACATGCGACGCGCGCGAAGTCCCGCTGACGGTCGGCGAATTCAATCTGCTTGCGTTCTTTCTCGGTTCGCCGTCGCGCATCGTCACGCGTGCGCAATTGCTCGAATGCACTCGCGCATTCGACGACGTGTTCGATCGCGCGGTCGACGTGCAGATTTGGCGGTTGCGCAAAAAGATCGAGAAGGATCCGAAGCGTCCCGAACTGATTCAGACCGAACGCGGCGTCGGGTACTACTTCGCAGCAAAAAACGTGGAGACGGTATGGGCGTGAGCGCACGGCGTCAGCTCGGGAGTGCGTCATCGGGCGCGTGTATGAACGTGGATTTCGAAGCGCTCTTAGTGCTGGGGCGCACGGACGTCGATCCGGACGCGCCCACGGGGGGCGACGTGCGCAACGACGCGCGCTTCGACGCGCTGCAGACGGAGGTCGCGAGGCTCGCATCGCCGGGCGCGGGCGGGCGGGTTGACTGGAGCTCGGTGGCGAACGTCGCGACGGAACTGCTTCGCGACAGAGGCAAGGATTTGCTCGTCGGCTGCTATCTGGCCGGAGCGCTGCTGCAGATCGGCGGCGCAGCCGGGCTGCGCTGCGGCCTCGAGGTGGTCGGCGATCTCATCGAACGCCATTGGGATGCGATGTCGCCGCCCTTGTCACGGATGCGGGCGAGGCGAGGGGCGCTGCAGTGGCTGCTCGATCGCCTCGACGCGATGCGGGACGCGGGGACCGTCGCATGCGGCGGTGCTTGCCCTACCGAATTGATCGATCAATTGCGTGCAGCCGCGCGGCGGATCGACGCGCTGCTGGCCGAGCGCGACGACGATGCGCCGACGATGCGCGCGGTGACCGCGTTCGCGGACCGGCTGCCTGTCGATCCGGATGAAACGGATGCAGCGAACGTGCTCGATGCGATGGACGAAGCGTCCGCGAACATCGCGGATGCCTCTGCCGAGCATGTATCGGCAGAGTTGGCCGGTCGCACGGGGAGGCGCGCGAACGTGGACGCCGCCAGGCAACCGGTGTTGCTCAACGACGCGACTGGCCGCGAGCGCGCGCTCGACGATGTGCTTGCGCATTTGCATCGCATCGCGATGGCGTTCGCGCAAGCCGATTGGACCGACGCGCGCAGCTTCCGCCTGCGCCGCTTCGCCTGCTGGTCGAAAGTGCGCGCGTTGCCGGATACGGAAGTGGACGGCGGGCGGACGCGGATCCCAGCGCCGAATGCGCAGATCGTCGACGTGGCGAAAGGCATCGACGTGCACGGCGAGCCCGCGGATGCAATTCGCTTCGCCGAAGAGCACGCCCAGGCGTTTCCGCTCTGGCTGGATTTGCAACGGATCGCTGCGTGCGCGCTCGCGCGCGCGGGCAGCGACTGCGCTGATGCGCAACGCGAAGTGGAGACGGCAGTTCGAGCGCTGCTTGGACGGCTGCCGGGCCTCGACGCGTTGAAATTCGCGGACGGCACGCCGTTTGCCGACGATGCCACGCGTGCGTGGCTCGCCGGGCTTTCTGCGCCGATCGGCGCGGCGGACGCGGCGTCGCCGTCGTCTTCACCGATGACAGAGGAACCGGATCGTACGCGGAGCGACGCGCACGAAACTTGTGCCGACGATGCCGTCGACCGTGCACGTGCGCTCACCGCAAACGGTCAGCTCGATCGCGCGCTGCATGCGATTCAGGAGGCGATCGATCGCGCACCGAGCGCGGAATGCCGGCTGAAGGCGCGCATCCGATTGTGCGAGTTCGTGCGCGATCATTGGGCGCACGAGATCCCGGAAGCGTTCGCGCGCGGCGTGATCGATCCGATCCGCCGGCACGACTTGCTCGCGTGGGATCCCGGGCTGGCGCTCGACGGCCTGTCGGCTGCATACGCGCTGCTGATTCGGCGCGATCGTGATTCGGTGCACGCGCAGGGGGTGCTCGACGATATCGCGAGCGTCGACGCGGCGCGGGCGATGCGGTTGTCGACGTGAAACGAGGTGTGCGGAACGACACGCGATGTAGTGCTCGTGCGCACATGCACGGAGCATGCCGGCGCCAGCCCGTTCCGGTCGCTCGCGTGTCGGTTGGACGGCGATCGTGCGAGACGGGAGCGCGGTAGTCGTTGTACGGTATGCGTTGCGCAAGCGGCGAGCGAAGAGCGCGCCGCGACGGGCCCGACTACTCGCGGGCGGAACGTCACGGCGCGACCGGATCAGGGGAGCTGCGAATTGGCGGCCGGCGCATTCGACCGATGCGCATGCAAGGGCGTGAGGTGAGTGCCGCTTGCGTCGGTCGGCGGAGCGGGCGCCGAGTCGGTGGATGGCACCGTCTTGGCCGTGTTGAAGACGCCCCAGCCGCGATTGATGTACACGCCAGTCTTGTGCTCGCCGCTCATCGATCGGATGCTTTCGTTGAACTCCTCCATGTAGATGGGCCAACCTCGCGAGGCTGACGCGCCGGCGTCGACATTCGCGGCGGGCATGGATTCGGCGTCGCGATTGCAGCCGCTGAGGCTCGCAATCGACAACGCGAGCGCCAGGAGGGCTTTGAGACGACGGATTGGGAGTTTCATCGTGTCGTGTGCCTCCTTGACGATGTGTGCGGTGCGCGCCGGAGGGTGCTCACCATTGCCAGCTCATGCCGACGCCGACCGTATTGCCGCCCGCGCTCATCGCGACGCCCGCCCGCACCTTGAGGTTTTCGCTGATGCGCGCGGTGCCGCCGAGCGCGACGGCGCGATGGCCCTTGTAGACTGCGCCGCCGACGCCGATCGACAACGTCTTGTCGCGGTCGACGTCTGGAATCATCGTCAGCGCGGTCGCGGCCGCGACGCCGGAATACGCGTCGCGCGCGGTGTCGGTGATGCTCTGCTGAAGGTCGCCGATGCGCCGGTTCGTGTAGGCGGTCGTATCCGACATCGCCGCACGGAGTTGCGTGACGTTGACGGCGTCGGTGGGCTCGGTGCCGGGCGCGACGTGGACGATTTGGCGTTCGCGGCCGCGTTGGCCGACGGATACCGTATCGTCGCGGTCCGCCACGGAATCGGCGCCGAGCGCAACGGTGTTTTGACCGGATGCGATTGCTCCGACGCCGATCGCGACTGAACGGGCGCCGCCAGCTTGCGCGCGCCGACCGTGCGCAAGCGATTCGTGGCCTGGCGCTCGTGCGTCGGCACCGATCGCAATCGCGTTGGTGCCTGTTGCTGATGCGCCGGCCGACACGGAATTGATCGCGACATATTTCGCGGATTCGGAAGCTGGCGCGGCGAGATGGGCCGGTATCGGCTGAGCGGACAATTGCGGACCGGGGTGTGCTCCAGGCACAGCTCTCTTACGCCATGATGGCCCCTGCGGGGGCTTTTGCAACGCGAACGGTCTTCGCTGCGTTCGGTCAGGGTACATGACGGGCGACGCGGCATGCGGCGACGCAATCGGCGATCGTTCCGGGCTTTCGTGCAGCGGTGTCGGCGGTTCTGGCCAGTGCGTGAACGCGGACTCCGGCGATTCTCGCGATGGCGAAGACATCGCGAGCGGAGATGGCGGCGTTCGCGGAGACGACGCATTTGACGGTTGCGGCGAGGGCGACTCGACGGAAACGTGAGGCGAACTCGGGAACGAGGGATGATGCGGGGTGATCACCGCAGACTCGAGGCGCGATACCGGTTGCGTCGGGATCGGCGTCGGTGGGGAAGACTCGTCGTCCGACCATGGCGTGGAGGGTGATAGGGAGGGGGGCGGTGACAATTCGAATGCCGAGAAGCGTGCGTTCATCGCTCGCCTCATCATCTCCGCGATTGCCGAGCCGCCCGAGCCATTCGGATTTCGTTCGGGGACTGAAACATGTCTCAGCTGCACGCCTCTCCTTATCTCATCGAGCAGATTTCCACGTGCACCATTCGACGTGTCTCGATTGAAAGGCGAAGTCACTGCTTCATCGGCGGTGAATGCGTCCGTGGGAAATCCAAGCACCAGCGGAGCGATGGACGAGCACAACAAACGTGCGAATCGCCGAGATTGGACAGTCGATGCAGCTTGCCCGGCGTCTTGTCGAGAATGAGCGAGAGGAAGGCGGTGATATTTCATACGGTGAGGATGTACGGAATGAGCGAGGCTGATTGTCGGTTGCCGGAATCAGCCGGCGATACCAGGAATCGATCGAATCGCATGCTTGATCTGCTCGACGCTCACGAGCCGCGCACATTCGAACTGCCGCAACGTCCCCGCATGACGCGGGCACGACGACGCATCGGCATCGTCGAAGCGCGCGCTCGCGTCGTTCCAGCAGCTATTGCATGCATGGAAGTTGATCACGCGGTACGGCGTGTCGAACTCGCTGACCGGATGCGTGAACCCGCTGATCAGCACGACTGGCGTGCCGACCGCCCACGCGAGCCACGAGAGATCGCCGGGCACGCCGATCAGGCAGGCCGCGTGGCGCAGCCAGCGCGCGCGCTCGGTCCACGGCGCGTCGGGCGGCAGGCAATGCGCGACATCCGCGAGCGCGCTGCTTTCGTCGACGACATCCGGCGAAGGCGAGTCGACGCAGACGATCCGGTAGCCGGTCGCCGTCAGGAACCGTTGCAATTCCCGCCAGCCGCCAGGCCGCTCCCAGCGCGCGCAGCGCAGCGCGCTTTGCGCGGCGATGCAGACATAGCGGCCTGCAAAGGGCCTGCTATCGTCGAGCAACTCGATGCGTGGCGGCACCTCGCGCGGATCGACGCCTAGCATGTATGCGGCGCTGCGGTGCATTCCGACGAGCTGCGGTGCGCTCGGCTGGTACGCGCGCGCTTCGTCGCCGACGAAGCGCCCGAGTCGGTATGTCGCGTAGTAGCACTCGGGCTTGACGAGGTCGGGCGTCACGAACTCGATGTCCGGATAGCCGGGCTTCAGCAGCGAGATCAGCGACGCGTGCATCGAGCACGTCAGCTTGCAGCGATGTTGCCGTTGAAATTTCACGGCATAGCCGAACCAGCCGAGCGCTTCGCCGAGCCGGCCCGCTTCGAACTGAATGAGCACGGGCTTGCCGTGCGCGTCGAGCTGATGCTTGAACACGCGCTTGCCGCCCGAGTCGATTTCGATCAGGAACGGTACGAAGTGCTTCCTCGTGCTCGTCACGATGCCTGCGCCGATCTGCGTGTCGAACAGTGGCGTATCAGTGTGTATGTCGCACAGGCGGACCGTCCAGTCACCGTCCGGCAGCAGCACGCGGCAGCCGTCGTTGAAGTCGAAATGCATACCTTCGGTGCCGGACCACGTCGGCATGTCTGGAGGCGCCACGAAACCCCGCGGGTCCACTTTGTTCGTCATGACCGACGGCTGACGTGTAGGTGGATGAGGGTCGAGTGCCGATGGCGCCTGTCCATCCAGCTTCGGTGACGAACCGGAGAACGTGACTTTCGGTACGTTGTGTGCGTTTTGCTTGGTATTTACATCGGAATACGACGGGGATAAGTGCATGATTACAATTGTTACTCAGTGGCGTGTCGTAACGCGGGCGGAAGCAGGTACGTCCGCGCCGCAATCGTCGATGCGCTACTTCCCGTTCGCGGCATCAGCGCGCTGGATAGGCGCTAGGCGGCCGGGCCCGCATCCTGCGAATTCCCCGCGAGGGGGTGATCGCCTGATTTGGGCTCGGGCGCCATCGTGTCGCGCAATCGCGGGTTGTCGCGGCCGAAGTACTTTTCTAGGAGCGCATCGAGAATCGCGACGGTTTCGGTATCAGGAAAACCGTCGTATTGCGTAGGGCGGAAGTGCATCTGGAATGCTGTGACAACATCCTTCGTCTGTGCGTCGAAAATGCCGCTTTGCGGCGTGTCGTACCCGTACGCAAGTAACTTGGCCTGTAGTTCGCTGAAATTCCAGTCGAATGGCCGGCGATTGCGGTAGTACTCAACGGCCTCCGCATCAGGCCATGCTCCCACGCCGTATTGTTCGTACAGCACTTTCCACGGGAATCGCGGCCCCGGATCGACCTTGCGCCCAGGAGTGATGTCCGCATGGCCGACAACCCGGTGGGGAGGTATTTGGTGGCGCGCTACGATATCGGCTGCGAGTTCTCCGATCACCACAATCTGCGCGCTGGGATATGGAGACCATCGCCGCTTCATCAGCGGGATATGTTCATCATCTTCCGGGAATCCGATATTAACGATCTCGATGCCGATGGAACTCGCGTTCAGCAGTCGCTCGCCTTGCCAATAGCTGACGCCGGCGTGCCACGCGCGGCCAGATTCCGGCACGAGTTCATAGACACCGAAGCGCTTGCCGTCATCGGCCGCATCGGGCACGAGATAGTGCGTGCTCACCGGCCGCGCCGGATCTGTCAGCAGCGCGACGGAGCGCGCGAGCGATTGTGCGGTGTAATGCAGCACGAGCGTGCGTACGCGCGAGTCCTGATTCGGCGACGAGATTGACTTGTCGATCGCGTAACGTGCATTGCGTGCGTCCTCACCAGCAGCATATGCAGTGACCGCGGGCAACGCGAGCGTGCCTGCGGCGAATAGCGGAGCGCGCGCAAGGAAATGGCGCCGTTCCGCGTTAGCGGTGCCATTGCGTGGCGCTTGACGTTGTTTGCTCATGCAGTAGGTCCCTTTTTGCCACCATCCGAAGTGATTCGGATACCTGGATGACTGTTGTTCGTATCGGAGAGTGCGTGCGGCGCAGCCTCGATGACAGAAGTAGGTCATTCAGCAGGCGATTCAGAGGCACAATTGTTTCAGGCAATTGATGTCCGGGCGTCGGGGAAACAACCGATATTTGGCTATTCGGCGGCGTCGCTTTGATCGAAGTCGAAACGTGTTCAAATGAAAGGAACAGGAATGAACGGCATCTACTAACGATCGAGGTCGATGCATCGGGTGCAATGTCCGGCTCCGGCCGCGTATACGGGGTGTGAATCGTAATCGCTCGCCCGGAAAATCAAGTGTTTTCCCGATTCGGTCGCGCATGTTCGTGGAGAGAATGAACGTGAAAGTGCGAGCGTCCTGCGCCTGGATAGTCGGCCCTGAACAATCCGCCAAGGCTTATACAGCAAGGCTCGTGGGCTGAAGCGGTGTTGTGGGAATTGCAAGGTGCAGTCATATTGACGCGTGTTTCCTGCAAATTCTGACGAGGTCTGGATGGGGCCGAAGACGCCGGTGACGGAGGGAGATTTCTTCCGCCAACCGCTGCGCGAGCAGATCAACCTGAAGCATCCGCTGGTGCGGTTAGCCGAGCTGATCGATTGGGATCGATTGGGATCGGTTGAGCGCGATGATGAGCGTGAGCTTCGTTTCGAACCGGGGCCGGCCGGCGACCTCGCCGCGCCTGGTTGCGGGGCTGCTGTACTTGCAGCACGCATTCGACCTGTCAGACGAAGACGTGGTCTGGCAATGGCTGGAGAACCTGTATTGGCAGGTGTTCACGGGCGAGACGTACTTGCAGACGAAGCCGCCGATCGATCCATCGAGCCTGACGCGCTGGAGGAAGCGCCTGGGTGAGGCCGGTGTTGAAGAACTGTTGGCCGAGACGATCGAAGCGGCCAAACGGGCCAGCGTCATCAAGAGCGCGAGCCTGAAGCGAGTGATCGTTGACACAACGGTGATGGAGAAGGCGATTGCCCATCCGAGCGATTCGCGCCTGCTGGAACGCTGCCGGGAACATCTGGTGAAGGCCGCCGCTCGGCACGGGCTGAAGCTGCGGCAGAACTACAACCGCGAAGCGCCTCGTCTGGCGAGCCAGATTGGCCGCTACGCGCATGCGAAGCAGTACAAGCGGATGAGGAAGGCGCTGCGGACTTTGCGTTCGCGCGTGGGGCGTGTGATGCGAGACGTCGAGCGGCAACTCGATGCCGGGCAATCCGTACGACGGACACACGCTGGCCAAAGCCTTGGAACAGGCAGCGATCCTGAGCGACGTTCAACCGGAAATTGCCGTGGTCGATCGCGGCTACAAGGGCGTCGCCGTCGATGGCGTGCAGGTCTATCACCCGGGTTTGCGGCGCGGCATTACACGCGGCCTGCGCGCCATGATCCGGCGCCGTAGCGCCATTGAGCCGGCCATCGGCCACATGAAGGCCGACGGCAAGCTCGATCGGAACTGGCTCAAAGGGGCGCTGGGCGACGCGATTCATGCGGTGCTGTGCGGCGCCGGCCATAACCTGCGGATGATCCTCAGGAAGCTGCGGCTTCTTTGCGCTCTGATTCTGGCGCGCGTCATTGGCGGGAACCTGATGATGACGGGCGGCGCGTAACGCCGTCGTCGTTCAAAGTGAATTGTTCAGGGCCGACTGGATAGCTGGACGGTCGACATCAAAAGTTTGCACGAGATAGGTATGCCGATTGTTCCGATCGACTGTAGGGGCGGAATGCTCGGTCGTCGTACGACAGTCAATTTTTGCGAGGTGATTTGAATGGAAGCATCGGGGTGGTTTCGGAAGCGGGTGAAACAGTTCGCGGTGCATCGCGCGCGGCATGATCGGGCTGGTGCATCCTGGCCAGAAATCCGGTTCGTCGATATCGTGAGTGGGAAAAATGGCTGGAGCGGAATTCGATCAGCAAGTGTGTGCGCTACTTTGTGCGCGTCGGTCGGTTTCGCATATGCAATGCCTGTTTCGCACGGTATTTCGAAAAATGACAATTATAATATATCTATGGGTGAAATTGAGAATAATATACGGAAAATGAAGGACAGTCTCGTAGATGATGATTATTTGAAAATCATTGAGTGGTATTCGAAAATCGTTAACGACGTTGAGAGTGAACTCGAGATCAAACAGAGCTCTATTAAGGAGCATCTAGACGTTACTAAAGGCTATCTGAGCAAAATTGAGGGCTATTCGAGCAATATTTCGCCCGAATCGACCGGGAAATCAGACAACGAATTGTTCGGCAGCGGACGCGATGAGTTCGAGGGGGAATGGGAAGATGCGGTTGCGCCCGATTGGATCTCGAGCGCGAAAGCCGAAAGGCCGATTGCGCTGGGCGCGGATGCCGCCGCCTCGGGCGTCGACTCAGTCGCACTGGGGGCAGGCTCGCAGGCGACGCGAGACAACACGGTGTCGGTCGAACAAGCCGGCGGCGAACGCCAGATCGTGCATGTTGCGCCAGGTACAGAAGGAACAGATGCGGTAAATGTGAACCAGCTCAATTCGGCATTAAAGACAATAACGGTTCAATCGGAACGCCGCTTCGGCGAATTGCAGCGGCAGATCGATGCTACCGCACGTAGTGCATACGCGGGCGTGGCTGCCGCGACTGCGTTGACGATGATCCCCGACGTCGACAGGAACAAGACGTTGTCGATCGGCATTGGTGTGGGTTCCTACAAAGGTTACCATGCGATGGCGCTTGGAGGCACAGCATGGCTCTCGAGCAATCTGAAGGTCCGGACAGGGATCGGGTTGAGCTCGGAAGGAAAGACGATAGGCGTTGGGATGAGTTGGCTACAGTGACTGCGCGGACGGGCTATTCAGCGCCACCCTTATCTAACAAGGCATTGGCGTTTTCAGCGATCCGCACGTTCGCGGATTGACACATTTGCTGTCGTAACGGTGACACTTTTAATGTGGTCTACATCTAGGTCGCCGCCCGGCGACTCAGTCCCAGGTAGCGACATGCCTTGCGTTGCGACAGGGCTTACAGCGCCTCGCGCTGGCCCGTCGGGGTGCCCGAATAGCACTCTCGCAACCGTTCGAATCGAATCCGCGTTTTACCCCCGTTTCTGCTGGCGTCATTACGGCGATCATCCCCGGGGCCACTACGCCGATCCGCGACAGCAGGTTTTCCTTTTTTTGCTTCGTCCCCTGGTATTACACGCTTGGCACCTCGACTTTGAGCGACTGGCCGAGTCTCGTCAGATGTGACCAAATCGTTGGGGCAATGTCGATGTGGGTCGCCGCGCGAGCGCGATTCGCCGCCTCGTACTCGCCGGGATACTGAACCCGATCGAAGCCCGGCGCCGTTGGCGTATCGTGCAGATACCGCAGAAATGCCTCGATTTCACCAGCCTGCCAGCTCAGGCCGAGATCGAGTTCGGGGTTGATCAATATTCCGAACAGATTGTTCGTCGCAACGCCGCCGCGCGGATTCTCCGGTTGAATTGTGCCGCCACCCGACAGGACCCCTGCCAGCAATTCCGCGACCAGGCCGAGCGCATAGCCCTTGTGTGCGCCGAACGGTAACAGCGCGCCGGGATCCTCCGCGAACATCACGGACGCGTCCGTCGTCGGGTTGCCGTTCTTGTCAATGATGCTATTCTCGGGTGCTGGCTCACCGCGCTCGGCGAGCACACGCGCCTTGTTGATTGCGATTGCGCTCGTCGCGATATCGACGACCATCGGCGGGCGCCCGTTCGGCATCGGGCCGGCAAAGCAGAGGGGATTTGTCGTCAGCCTTGCGATGCGGCCGCCGTATGGCGCGACGACGGGCGGGCGGTTCGTGACGTTCGTAAAGCTGAGAAGCACGAAACCGTTGCCGGCGACCATCTCTCCGTAGTGCCCCATGCGTCCCAGATGGTGTGAATGGCGTAGCGTCACTATACAGTGGCCGTGATCGCGCACACGTTCGATGGCTGCCCGCATCACGGTTTTGCCGACATGCTGACCGAACCCGCGGTGGCCATTAAACACCATCAGCGTATCGCGGTCGAGTACGCATTCGGCGCGGCCTGTCGGATCAACGTTCGCCGTCTCGATTGCCCGGCGGTAGTTCGGCAGGATAGAGATGCCGTGACTGGCGTAGCCACAGCGGTCCGATTCGACGAGATGTTCGGCGACATCGTTGGCGATGTCATCTGGCACGTCGAGCCGGGTCAGGATGTCGAACGCAAATTGGTGCGCGGATTCGATCAGAAGTTTCATCGGATGCCTCTGTCTACAGCCAGTCGAGCCAGCGCCAGTAGGTTTCCGCGAAGACAAGCATTAGCGCGTAGCCGATGATCGTCACCGGGATGCCGATGCGCCCGAATTGACGGCCGTTGAACGTATCGGTGCCAAGACAGACCATGTTCTGCGGCGCATTGATCGGAAGGATGAAGCCGAAGCTGACCGTGAAGCCGAGCAGCATCGTGATACCGACGCGATTCACGTTACCAGGTAACGTTTGTAGGACCGATATCAGAATGGGTAGCAACGCGGCCGTCAATGCCGTTGCGCTCGCAAAGCCCAGGTGAATCACGATCAGGAACGCGCTCAGGATTGCGAAAATCGCGAGCGCGCCTTGGTCGGCAAGCCCCGAATGCGTGACGACGAACTTGCCTAGCCATTGGCCCGCCTGTGTGGTCAGCAGCGCGGTGCCGAGGCTGATGCCGACGCCGAACACGATGAGCGTGCCCCACGGGGTGCGCTGCTGCATAGTCTTCCAGTCCATCACGCCCAGCTTGGGCAGCATCAGGATCACGAGGCCGACGAACGTGATGCTCGCTGTGTCGACCTGATGCAGCTTGCCTTCCGTTGCCCAGAAGAGCAGCAAGCCGATCGAAACTGCGGCGAGCCGCTTCTGCGCACCCGTCATTGGTCCGAGTGCCGTCAGTTCGCGCTGGACTGCTTCCTTGCCACCCGGGATCGTTTCGGTCTCGGAAGGCAGCATGAAGCGCACGAGGAAGAAGAGCACGACCGACATAACAATCGCCCACGGTGCGCCGGCAATCAGCCACTGGAGCCAAGTGACGCGTTCGCCGAGCAGCTTACCCATGAACCCCACCGTCAGCAGGTTTTGTGCCGCGGCCGTCTGGATACCGACATTCCAGATACTCGTTGCCTGCGCGACGGTAATCATGATGCCGGCCGCGATGTTCGATTTCTTGTCGACCCCGAACGCGGTGATGATGCCCATCATGATGGGAACCACACAGGCACTGCGGGCTGTCGCGCTCGGTACGACAAGCGACAGCGCAATCGTCACGGCGATGCTGCCGATAAGGATGCGCTGGGTGCTTGTACCGATCACGGACAACGTGACGAGTGCGATTCGTCGATCGAGCCCGGTTACCGTCATTGCCGCCGAGATAAAGAGAGCGGCGGCGACGAGTGCTAGTGCGGTGTTTGCAAAGCCCGCGAGCGCCATGCCAAGCGCGGTAGAGGTGCCGTAGAGCGTTGACGGATCGGTGATCTTTGGTGCATGTCCGATGAGCGCGGCCATGAGCGACGTGATCATGATCGCACTGGCTTCATACGAAACGGCCTCGGTAATCCATACGACGATCGCAAAGGCAAGGATTGCGAGCATCCGCTGGCCGGCGATGGGCAGGTCGCCAGGCAGCGGCAATGCAAGGACGACGATCAGGACACCGATGGCGGCGAAGAGTCCCCAGCGAAGGGGGGCGGCGGGTTGGACTTCCTTGGGTTCGGAGTCCGGGGCAGTCGACGGCGAGGCTTCCGGCATGGCGTCACTCATCACGTGAGGGTCTGACTCTGCGAGCCATAACAGGCGCTCGCGCCTTGAACGACAACGTGCTCACCATCCATGCACAAGTGATCGACCGCAATTCGTTAAGCTACTAAGGTAATGGCGGACGCCGATCATCTACTAGTGCGGGTACAAGTATATACACATAACTTTGTAAACAATATGGTGTCTTGGACAGATTGTTGTCAATCTACGAAAAGAATCTGGATGATCTCCCTCCATCGCTCTCTTGAGCGCATCAACTGGTCTGCTTAGAGCCCGTGTGAAAATTGATGAAATGGCGAATTCCAGCCCATCTGGACCGCGCTTGCGTGCCTTGGCGACGGCTTTTTTTGGAACGGTACTCTTCATCGGGGAGGCTGAAGGGGCGAGAATTTGCACTTCCAAACATGCTATTAGTCTATCTATTTCGTCATCCTACATATTGGGAAATTGTCCGCGGGAGCCTTGCGGAATTCGCAAAATAAGCATTACATATGCATTAAAATGAGGGGAATTGTTTGTGAATCGAAAAGTCTTTGTTGGGAATAAAGCAATTATCTTATCGCAATGCAAAATGAAAGAATTGCGAAATGCAGATGACATAATATAGGGGTTGGGAATCTACCGATTGACAATTTTGGAAAATTGATTGCTTTATCTAGAGAATGAGAGAATTGATCGCCTTGTATTTGAGCGCCGACGATGCCACCTCTCACTTCCGTGTGATGCCGGCACACATAGTCAGGTAAAGGATCGTCGATATGAAGGCAACCTCGATAATTTTCACGGAGTTGACATAAGACGACGGATATCCAGCCGTCACGGCTAAGCGTAATTTAAATGAAAGAGTGCCGGTTGTTTTCGTGATTTTGCCCCCTAAATGTTGATTTGCACGGAATCCTGACCCACGGTTTGCATTGAATTCTGACCCACCCGTTGGACCAGCTTTGGGGTTATTCGGTGGGTATCCTTGCTTTCTTTATCTCCTTTTTTGGTTGCGTTGTACTGTTTCTGAAACGATAGCTATCGTTGCCTGTTTCTACACTGTGACAGTGATGCGTAAGACGGTAAGCACCCGGTAAAGGCACCGAGGCTCGGGAGGTGCCGCTGATCAAGCCGCGGCGAGCGTCCAGCGATGCGGAAGCAGCGACGCGATGTCGTTGGCACGATGCGTGGGCGGTCGGGTGAGCACGTCTTTCAGGTAGGCGTACGGATCATGCCCGTTAAGCTGCGCCGACCGGATCAGGCTCATGATCGCGGCTGCACGTTGTCCTGCGCGCAGTGAGCCAGCGAACAGCCAGTTCGAGCGGCCAGTCGCAAGCTCGCATTCATTCTGCCCATATCGGGCAAGAAGTTGAAGTCCATTATCGTTGGCATCCGCTGTATGGTCGCCGCGTCAAGGTTCGAGACGTAGAGAATCGCAGCGGCGGCCGCGTGGTGCATGTCGACGCGGGCCCTGGAATAGTCAAGGTGGTGGCAGCGTGGATGCTGGATCGCGCAGTGTGTTCCGCCATGGAGCTCGGCGAGCCGAGGGTTACCGTGGCGGTGCTATGCGCCCTGCATCGGCTGCTTGTTGATCGGCGCTTGCGAGCAAACTCGCCGGACAGTTCCACCATCGTCCGGGAGAAACGCAATGGGCCAGCTGCCAAGGGGTGTTCCAGCACGACCGCAATCGCCGGCGGTGACGCCGCGCCAGATGAACATGGTGTTCGACAACGTCGAGCTTCAGGGAATGAACACGGCGCAACGCGCAAAGGTAATCACGCATCTTGCAAGCCTGCTGATCCAAGCCGCCGGCGCAACCACCGGGAAGGAGCGTGACGATGACGAACGCTGATCGTTTGCCGGCGCCCCTTCTCCAGCGCAAGGCAGTAGTTTATGTCCGTCAGTCGACGCAGGCCCAGGTCCAGATGAATCTCGAGAGCCAGCGTCGCCAGTACGAACTCGTGGGAGAAGCAAAGCGCCGCGGGTTTCGCGATATCGAGGTCATCGACGATGATCTGGGTCGATCGGCGAGCGGAACGGTGGCCCGGCCCGGCTTTGAGCGCCTGGTGGCATTGCTCTGTGCCGGTGAAGTCGGAGCTGTCCTTTGCCTGGATGCATCACGTCTTGCCCGTAACGGGCGCGACTGGCACCATCTGCTCGAACTGTGTGGTCTCGTCGAGGCGCGGGTCATCGACCTTGATGGCGTGTACGATCCCTGCCGACCGAACGACCGGCTGCTGCTCGGCATGAAGGGCAGCATTAGCGAATTCGAGCTCAACGTGCTTCGAACGCGCATGCTGGATGCCGCGCGTTCCAAGGCTCAGCGCGGTGAATTGCGCATCAGCGTGCCGATTGGCTATCTCTGGCATCGTGATGTCGGCCTGGGTCTTGATCCCAACCAACGGCTGCAGGAAGTGATACGCATGATCTTCACTCGCTTTCGCGAACTGGGTAGCGCACGGCAGGCTTTCCTGTCGTTACAGGCCGAACAAATCCACTTTCCGCGTCCGACCGATGGCAGGACCCTGACGCATTTCGACTGGACGCTGATACGTTACCGTAACGTGATCTCGGTGCTCAGGAATCCGTTCTATGCCGGGGCCTACGCATATGGCAAGAGTGGGAAGCAGACGACCATCGTCGATGGCCGTGCACATAAGACCTACAAGCACCGCAAGCCGTTCGAGGAGTGGGAGGTTCTGCTCAAAGAGCACCACGAAGGCTACATCGACTGGGCAGAATTCGAGCGCAATCAGAAGCTGCTCGCCGCAAACGCCTATGGCAAGGCAGGCGACGTAAAATCGGGGCGTGGTGGGCGAGCCCTGCTGGCAGGACTACTTGGATGCGCGCGCTGCGGACGCCGTCTGTCGGTGGCCTATACTGGACGCACACCGCGACCGGTCTACCGATGCTATCGCTTTGACCTGCCACCGAAGTGCATGAGCTTCGGTGGCTCTCGCATAGACGCCGCGATCGCGAGAGAACTGATGCGTGTCGTGGAGCCAGTGGCGATAGAGGCGGCCTTGCAGGCCGAGCAGATGCTTATGGATACCCTGAGCGAGCAGCGGCGAATCATCGAACTTGAACTGCAGCAGGCTCAGTACGAAGCCACGCTGGCAGAGCGACGCTACGCCGCCTGCGATCCCGATAACCGTCTGATCGCCGCGCAGTTGGAGAAGAATTGGGAGGCAGCGTTGCGTCGTGTACAGGCCTGCCAAGCGCGCCTGGAGACAACGCGCACATCGGCGGCACCAATCGCTGCTCCTGACTTTACGAAGCTCGCCGAGGACCTCGATGCCGCCTGGAATGCTCCAGGCGTCACCATGCGCATGCGCCAGCAGCTGGTTCGGGTGCTGATCGTCGATATAGTCGCAGACGTGAACGAGTCAACGCGTGAAGTCATTCTCACGATTCACTGGCAAGGTGGTCAGCACTCGCAGGTGCGGATCCGCAAACCCAAGACCGGCGAGCACGGATGCAGCACGTCCGACGAAGCGCTCGCAGTCATGCGCAGCATGGCAACCCGATGGTCTGATCAGGATATTGCCGCATCACTAAACCGGATGGGGATACGTACGGGCCAAGGCAAGACCTGGACTGCGCATCGCGTCAGCTCCGTACGGCGAGTGCGCAACATCTATGCGTACAAGTCGGCAGAGAAGGATGGTGACTGGTTGACGATGTCCGAGGCGGCGAAAGCGCTTGGCGTTACCCACTATATGATCCGGCGTCTAATCAACGATAAGGTTCTGCCTGCCGAGCAGGTAATGCCCGATGCCCCGTGGCAGATTCGCGCGAGCGATCTGCGCAGTGAAGCTGTTACGGCGGCGCTGACGCGCAAACATCGCCCGTGTCGCAACGACGTTGAAGGGCAACTCCCAATGTTTACCGAGGTTTCGGAAGGAGGTGCACAATGAACGCCCCATCGCCCATGGTCGAATCTGGTTCTCCAGCCAGTTATTGTCGATGGGCACGTGCCCGTCATCGAGATAGCGCGTGAGCGCTTCCCAACGCTTCAGGCTGTAGTCGAGCGCCTTTGCGATTGCCGATCCTTCGGCAACGAGCTTGCGCTGGGTCACCATCCAGGCGTGCAACGCATCGGCAACGGGTCTGGATCGCTGCTGGCGGATGGCCTGTCTTCGATCGGGCTTCAGTTCGGCGACGTCACGCTCGACGTCGTAGAGTGCGCCGAAGTATTTCAGCGCCTGCTCGGCGATCTGGCTCTTGTGGTTGACGTGCAGCTCGTAGAATTTCCGGCGGGCGTGAGCGACGCATCCGATTTCCGTGATGCCCAGTTCGAATCCGGCCTTGTAGCCGCTATAGTCATCGCACATGAGCTTGCCGCACCACGCTCCCATGAACTTTCGGGCATGTTCGCCGGCACGGCTGCCGGCGAAGTCGTAGACCACGGCCTTCAGATCGGCGAATGGCGTCGTGCTGTACGCCCACAGGTAAGCCCGATGCGTCTTGCCCTTGCCGGGCGACAGCATCTGCACCGGCGTCTCGTCGGCGTGCAGCACGTCGCGCTGCAGGAGCTCTTCGCGAAGCGCATCGACCAGTGGTTGCAACCGTACACCGCAGATGCCGACCCACGCGCCGAGCGTCGATTGCGGGACCGCCAGGCCCGCGCGGGCAAAGATGCGTTCCTGCCGATACAGCGGCAGGTGGTCGCCGTATTTGGCAACCAGCACCTGCGCCAACAGCCCGGTGGTCGGGATACCCTTGTCGATGACGTGAGGCGGGATCGGTGCCTGGATCAGGGTCCCGCAGTGCCGACAGGCCCACTTGCCGCGGATATGCCGCTCGACCGTGAACACGCCTGGCGCATAGTCCAGCTTCTCGCTGATGTCTTCGCCCACGCGCTCCCGCTGGCAACCGCACTGGCACGTGGTGTCTTCCGGTTCGTGATGGATGTCCGTACGCGGCAGTTTCGATGGCAAGGGCACACGCTTCGGCTGTTGCCGAGGCTCAGCGGCAGTCGTGGCCGGTTGAAGCTGTTCGAGTTCGGCTTCCAGTGCCGCCAGGTCTGCGTCGATCGCCTCGTCGAGCAGGCTCATCTGTTCGGCATCGAGCCGCTCGCTGCGCTTGCCGAATTGCAGGCGCTTGAGCACGGAGAGTTCGTGCGTCAGTTGATCGATACGCGTTTGCCGATACTGCAGCTCCCGCTCTCGCTCGCCAGCCTCCCGCTCTTGCTCGGTGACCTGCACGATCAGGTGCGCGGCCAACGCACGCAACTGTTCCGGGCTCAGGGCGTCGAGGTCGGTGGGCAAGTCCATGCAGGCCAGTCTGCCAGAGGCCACTCCGGCACGGAAGCGAAACTGTTTACGTCCCGGTGCGCCTCATATCACGGTAATCGCGTGATCGGGCGTTAGCGTCCGCCACGGCAGACCCGTGACCAGCGCGCGCAGTTGCTCGGCATTCAACGGCAAGGAAACCGACTGTTCACCATCGCTCCAGATGAAGCGGCCCTTGTTCAGCCGACGCGCGGCCAGCCAGATGCCCAGCCCATCGTAGACCAGCACCTTCATCCGTGTGGAATGCCGATTGGCAAACAGATACGCGTGATGCGGCCGCACTGCGCCGAACACCTTCACCACCCGGGCCAGCAACGTATCCGCACCGGAGCGCATGTCGACCGGCTCCGTCGCGAGCCAGATCGCATCGATGCGGATCATCTCAGCCAGTCCCGCAGCCACGCCGCGCACTCGACGGCCGCCGACGCCGGCCAATGCACCGTGACTATGGCGGCGCCCCGACGAACCTCGATCCGGATCTCCGACAGCCCCGCCGACGCGGACGACGCTTCCAACTGGAGCGGCACGAATGCCGCCTGCGGTGCTGCGAGTGCTTCTACGGCCGCCGGTTCGATCACGTCCGGCTTCTGCCGTGCAACGACCCAGCGACGCACAAGGTTGGCGTTCAGCCGGTAATGCAACGCGACCGCCGCGATGGATACGTTCGGCTGCATCGCCGCGCGCACGACCTTCTCCTTAAACTCGCGGCTATGCCGACGCCGTCGCGTCGGCTCTATCAGTTCCAGCCCTTCAACCTCGTTGCCTTCCATGGTGTACACGTGTCCACTTAAAAATCTGGTGGACACGATCCTCGCGGTCACGAAGCGACTGGACAAGATGACTTCACCGGGGGCTTACGTAAGACGGTCGAGCAGCGCGGTCGTCATCTTGGCATCTGCAAACACGCAGAGACATCGCCAGGCGACCGATATCCCAGACGAAGCCCGCCAGTTCCCGCGCGACAGCCACCACGGCAACGTTGACGTTCTTGCCTCGTGTAGCGAGCTTGCGATACTTCTTGCATAGCCTTACCTGCGCGTCCCACGCACGATCGATGATTTCCTTCGGAATACCTTCGTGTCGAGGCTGTAGTGTTTTGCCTACGCGTGCCGGATGCCGATAACTCCAAGCGGCTTCAACCAGCAGCTTTCTCGCATAACTGTTGCCGGCCGTGGTGATACCACCCTGGCGTCGCGTGCCTCCGGACGAATGCTCCGAGGGCGTGATGCCAAGCCAGGCCATCAACTGGCGTGGATGCTCGAAGCGCGACAGATCACCGAGCTCGGACAGCATGCCCACCGCCGTGATGAACTGGATGCCGCGCATCGCCGGCAACGCCAGCACCGCCGGATAGAAACTCCACTCGACCACGGCTTCGCGTAACGCCGTCTACCAGCCGGTCGCATTGCGCCAGACGATCCTCGATCGTGCGGCGATGTTCGTCAAACGCGAGTTGCCGCCATGCACTCTCGAATGAATATTTGCTCAGCCAGCGTCGATGTGCAGCACCCCAGTCCGCTCGCCCGATGTAGTGCACACCGTGCGATAGCAGAAAGGACTTCAGCCGCTGCCGTGCGTGCCGCAAGTCGTCCCTGGCAGACGCCCAGCTCCGCGCGAGATCCCTGAAGGCTTCGTCTTCGACGCTCGGCACATACACGGCCGACAGATCTCCTGCGCGAAGGGAGCGCGTCAACTTAATCGCGTCGCGCCGGTCCGTCTTCACCCGTTCCCCGGGCTTCCTTGGAATCAGCGACGGTGCGCATACCATACAGTCGAAGCCTTGCTTGACCAGACGTCGGTACAGACCGTAGCCGCAGGGACCAGCCTCAAAGGCGACACGTACATGTCGGGCTTTCGATTGCAATCGCTTGCACAAGCGATCGATTTCCGTTGGCGTCGTGCCGGTCTTGCCCTGCAACTCGACTTCGCCTGCGTCGATTGCATAGGCGATCGTGATCGATTCCTTAGAGACGGTTTCATAAAGGCTGCTGGGCGCGCCGGAGGGTATTCCAGCAGATCAGGCAGCAACCGAGTTTGAGGAACGCGCCGTGAATGTCAGCACGGCGCTCGAAACGAATACGGAGGCGACGGAAGTGATGCAGCCAGGCATGCGTGCGCTCGACGACCCAGCGATATTTGCCAAGGCCGCTGCCATGTTCGGTACGGCGCTTGGCGATCACGGGCTCGATACCGCGATCGCGCAACGCGCGTCGATGTCGCTCGGAGTCGTAACCGCGATCGGCGTAGACCACACGCGGTCTCTGCAATGGGTGGCCACGCAATCCGCGAATCGGCGGAATCGCGTCGATCAGCGGCAGCAACTGCGTGACGTCGTTGACGTTCGCGCCGGTCAGGATCGCGGCGAGCGGGGTGCCGTTGGCGTCGGTGACGATGTGGTGCTTGGAACCGGGTCGCGCACGATCGGTAGGGTTTGGCCCAGTTTTTGGCCCGCCCCAACGGCACGGATCGAGGATGAATCGATCGCAGCTCGAGAGAAGTCGATCTGGTCTGCTGCTCGCAGCTTCGCAAGAAGCAGCTCGTGCAAGCGATCCCATACGTCTGCGGCCTGCCAGTCGCGTAACCGTCGCCAACATGTCACGCCCGAGCCGCAACCCATCTCGGCAGGCAGGTCGCGCCAGCGCAGTCCGGTCTTGAGGACAAACAGGATGCCAGTCAACGCAGCGCGATTCGAAACCGGCAGGCGCCCTGGGTTCTTCTCGCGCCGCGGCTTGGGTCGCCGCAGCAGCGGTTCGATCAGTGTCCACAATTCGTCGTCGATGATCGGCTTGGCCATCTCCTCGGTCTCGGTTGTTCCGATGCCTGAGGTTAACAGCTCGCCGCGAAAGTTAACAGCCCCAGGGGCCCTTTTTGAAACCGTCTCTTATGCACATCCAGCCCAACGTACACCGTGCTATTGTTTCCCATGCTGGCCTCCGTGGTGGAAGTTGCCGGGTGTGGCCTGTCCACACCGTGCGGCTCTGGCGGCGATGCTAACCCGCGTTGGATTCCCCACGCCAAGCCAGCCAATGCCCCACGGAAAGTCATACTGACTTACCCTGAAACTGATCTATCTGCCGCAGTACTCGCCGCACCTGAACCTCGACGAACAGGTTTGGGCGCAAGTGATGCGCAGCGCCTCCAAACGCCTCGTGCAGACCAAGGACGAGATGAAACGGCTCGCCATCGGCGCTCCGCGCCCAGCCCGCGCTGGTGAAATCCTTCTTTCGCCAACCCGAATACCAATACGCGGCTATGTGACATTTCTTTCGGAAATCTTAGTAGTAGCCATCTCCTCGAATCCCCCTACAGGAAACGGGTCAACAGGATCAGGGAACCGACGCCGCTCACCACGACCCAGATCATCCCGAAGCGCAGGCTGACAAGCGCACAGATGATGGCGGCTACTACCTTCGGGTTGTGCAGGTTGAATTCCATGTGTGAATTCACGTCGAGGATCTGTACGGCGATGATGGCCGGCAATACCGTTACGGGCACGAATCGAAGCGTCTTTTTCACACGTTCGGACATATGTATCCTCCCGGACAATCCGATAAACGAAAACCGGATCAGGAAGGTCACTGCGGCCATACCGGCCATCAACAGGATAAAGGTCACGCTGTCCATTTTTGTGCTCCATCGGGCAAGCCCGCCAGTGCCACCGCGCTGATGGCCGCTTTCTTCTCCTCCGCAAAGTCCACGTAAAGCCCGGCACTGATTCCCAGCAGCGACGCAGCCACGATCCCAAGCGAATAAGGCAGGATTACCAGCAGTACGCCCGAGACGGACGCAACGGCCGCTGCAATAATACAGGCACGGCTGCGGATCTGAGGCATTACGATTGCGATGAAGGCTGCAACCATCGCAAAGTCGAGACCATAGCGCTGGATGTCGGGAAACGACGAGCCAGCCATAGCACCCAGCAGATCGGCCCCGATCCACGACAGCCAGAAGATGAACATAACCGACAGATAAAACCCCGGCTTTTGTTGACCGTCACCGTCCATGCGCTTGATGGTCGTGGCGTAAACTTCGTCGGTCAATGCGTAGGCCATCATGCATTTGGTGAGAAAGGAATACTCTTTGACCTTTTCGGACATAGACGCGCTGTAAAGGACATGCCTGAGATTGATAACAGCCGTCGTCAGGATCACAACACCGAGTGAGCCACCAATCTTGAGCATGTTCAGCGCGAGCATCTGGGAAGAACCGGCGATGACAATGCCGGCCCAGGCCGTGCTTTGCCATACGCTCATGCCAGCGGTGACGCTCAACGCCCCGACGATAAAGGAAAATGGAAAATTGCCGACGCACAGCGGGAAGATTGCCTTCGCGCCGCTAACGAAAGGATGGACTTTCATGGGGAATCTCCTTTTCAAAGACTGCGGCGCGCTACCGCTTTGCGGACATGATCCGGATGATGGCCTTGTCGGTATGCGTCATCGGACGCGTCACAAGCAGGCACAGGTTATTGATCGTTTCTTCAACGTCGTCGCAGACGATGCCGTCACTCGTGCTAGCCCGGATACCGTTCCTTGCCAAGAGAACGGCCTTGAATGCACTCGTGACGGCGGTTGACACCTTCATTGCGCAGCTGTTGGAAGCGCCGTCGCAGATGATTCCGCTAACGTCGCTGACCATGTTCGAAATCGCGCGCCCAATTGTCCCGAAGTCACGCGTGAAGAGCCAGCTCATGCCGGCAGCGGCACCCATCGCCGCGGTTGACGCTGCGCACAGAGCCGATAGCCGGGTGTACCGGGCATGAATCGAGATTGCGACCAGATGCGAAAGCGTCAGTGCCCGGGCCAAATCGTCCAGACTGGCCTTCAGGTATCGCGCAACGGTCACCATCGGCATGGTGGCGACAATGCCCTGGTTGCCAGAGCCGAAGTTGGTCATGGCCGGCAGCGCTGCGCCGCCCATGCGCGCATCGGATGCACAGGTCGCGTCGACCACAATCCGACTGAGCAGATCATCCTGTAGCATTCCCTGCGAGATGGCCTCGGAGAACGTTCTGCCGACGCTCATGCCATATTTTTGCCTTTTCCCTTCTGCGGACAATTCTTCATTTACTTTGGCCGCATCGAGCATGAACGCGATATGCTCAAAGTCTTCGAATTGCACAAACTCAAAAGCCTCCCGCAATGTGAAATTCTCAAATAATTCACTGTTTCGGTGCGGCGCATCATTACAGGAAATCTGTACTACATCATTAACGGCAAGATATGTGACGTTGGTATGGCCACCATTCGAAATCACCCGGCATTTACTAACTTCGCTACGCAACGTGAGGTCGACATGAATAAAATCAGGCGTTGCCTTTGCCAGAATCGAAACCCTACCTTCCTCAATCAGCCGGCGTGCCTGGGCAACCTGTTTGGAAGTAATATTCTTGAATACCTGAAGTCCTTGCGCTGCGTCGCCCCCAAATGCGCCCAGTGCCGCGGCAAACTGTACGCCCGAAACACCCGCGCCGGGAATGGTCACACCCATCGCGTTTTTGTAGAGATTTTCGGAGACAACTCCGCTGATCTCTACTATCGGCTCCTTCAGGTATCGCATGGCCAGCGCCGCAGCAAATGCAATCGCGACCGGTTCGGTACATCCAAGGGCCGGCGTTACTTCCCTTTGCAGCCAGCTGATCATTGATTTCGAGTCCATTTCGCCACCTTTTTATCTGGTTGCCCTAATTAATTGTGAATTATATTATATTCAATAGGGCATAGAATTAACATCCAAAATAGTGCGACAAAAAATATCATTTGCAGAATATTTTTCTACTCTGAAATTGACCAATTTAGTCGAAATTATTTTGCCAAATATCAAATTGACTCCGACACCAATAACGATAAGTCGCGACAGAGGCTTTGTGGGCAACGAAACACCGCGACAACATGAAAACATCATCAACCTGGAATCGCCCCCGATGTTGACGAGCCTCAAAGAGAGCCGAGTAGAAAAATATTCTCCATTCTGCGCGCACAAGCAAGGCATGGGCACGCCCGCAGACGTCCCCAACCGATTCTCGCGTCTACTCGCGGGACCTACGCGGGTACACGCGTGAAAATGGGGTTCCCGAGTTCAAGAGATTATCGTGCAAGTGATTGAATTTTTTGCGCCAGGTCCGCCTTGAATAATCCGGAGATCCCTACGCGACGGCCATTTTTTGGCGGAATGATGTTGCGATATTTACAAGGGCCTCGCATATTCTTGGCGAGAACCGGATGAGCCTGAATCAAGCCGCATAGCGAATCGGTTACTACTAAGAGACGGTTTCAAAAAGGCTGCTGGGCGCGCCGGAGGGTATTCCAGCAGATCAGGCGGCAACCGAGTTTGAGGAACGCGCCGTGAATGTCAGCACGGCGCTCGAAACGAATACGGAGGCGACGGAAGTGATGCAGCCAGGCATGCGTGCGCTCGACGACCCAGCGATATTTGCCAAGGCCGTTGCCATGTTCGGTACGGCGCTTGGCGATCACGGGCTCGATACCGCGATCGCGCAACGCGCGTCGATGTCGCTCGGAGTCGTAACCGCGATCGGCGTAGACCACACGCGGTCTCTGCAATGGGTGGCCACGCAATCCGCGAATCGGCGGAATCGCGTCGATCAGCGGCAGCAACTGCGTGACGTCGTTGACGTTCGCGCCGGTCCGCAAGACCTTGCAGATCGGCTCGACCCCGAAGGTGTCGCGATGCTGATCGATAAAGGCCTTCAGGACTTCAGGCGGCGGTCGAGCTCCGCCTGGGCGAAAAATGCGCTCGCTAGCTTCAGAATCTCATTGGCACGGCGCAGTTCCTTGTTCTCACGCTCCAGTGCCTTGAGGCGTTCACGTTCCGACGTGGTGACCCCCTCACGCTCGCCGCAATCGACTTCTTCTCGTTTGACCCACCCCAACAATGTCTGGCTCGTGCAGCCGATCTTGGGGGCGATGGATTCAATCGCCGCCCACTGTGACGGATACTCGTCGCGATGCTCGCGCACCTGCGGACTGCACGTTCTCGGACTTCAGCAGAAAACTTGTTCGACTTGTTCATGGCTCCATTCTCTCAAGAGTTGGAGCCTCCACCAAATCCGGTGCGGTTCATCGGTGATCTCAATGCCAATCTTGCGCGAACCGTCAATTATGACATCAGGCCTGTCCCCGAACTTAACCTCTCCGTCCGGGATTGAGAAATGTCGCCGGAACGACTCGAAGGCGTCCCGCTCGTCGTCCTGGGTTGTTCTGCGCGGCATTCGGTTTCCACCAATCAAGGCGAGCCGGTCGTGAGCGGAGCGATGAGCGGCGCGCGGATTTGGCTCAAGCGCTCGGTCATCGCCTCAGGGCATTTGAGTAGCTTTGCTGCATCGATACGCGGCTGGTTAAACAAGCGGTTCATTTTGTTTTTTCCTGTTGGGCTACCACCGTCGCCCTGATGCATTGGTGCCATTGCGCGAGCCGCAATAGCGGTGCCAAATTTCGCATCAAAGTGCACGAAGACGCACGAATTTTCCACGATGCAAAATCGCCCGAAACCCGCGCCAGTGGGCGCTCGCGCGGCAGGCGACCGATGCATGAAAACTGCCCCATCAAGAAAGCGTGCAGGCGAGGAGGGGGACCGCGCAAAGGCCACCTTGGGGCCTGGCTGCGCGCGGAAGAGCCTGACCCCAAACACCCCGCTCCCGGACGCGCCACGGCCTCGTTGTGCCGCTCGTGGCGTACGGTCCAGGGTTGGGGTGCCTCGCGAATGCAAAGCCGTTGTAGGCCCACTATTCGCGCCGTCGCCAGACGCACAAGGATCGCACCCAGCATGCTCAGGACAGATTGCAGATATCATTTTTCGCTAGCACCGAGATAGCACTTTGCGCTATCATTCCAACATGAAAACGAAACACGCCCGAACGCTCGCGGCGATCTTTACGAAGCCGACCTTGGGCGGCATCGTATTCGCTGACATCGAATCGCTGGTTGTCGCGTTGGGCGGCGACATCAATGAGGGCGCAGGGTCGCGCATCGCCTTCGAATTGAACGGGACGCGCCGCTACCTACATCGCCCTCATCCGGGTAAAGAGGCAAAGCGGTATCAGGTGGAAGATTTGCGCGACTGGTTCATCGAATTGGGGATCAAACCATGACCAACGCAATGAATTACAAGGGATATTTCGCCCGCGTAGATTTCGACGGGCGCGACAAGATTTTTGTCGGTCACGTGCTCGGCGTGGACGACAAAATCAGTTTTCACGGCGAAACCGTCGACGAGCTGACTGCGGATTTCCACGCAGCCATTGATCACTATCTGGAAGACTGCAAGCACACGAACCGGACGCCTCAGAAGCCCGCATCGGGTAAGTTGATGTTGCGTATCAACCCGGAAGTGCATGCGGTTGTCGGCATCGCGGCGGCTGTGTCGGGGGAGAGTGTCAATCAGTGGTCGGAAGAGGTGTTAAGGCGCGCGGCCCGAGAAGTGCTCGATCGTGCCGCGCATGCGTGACGCCTGCCACCTATGATGCCGCGACCGGCGCCAGCGGAATCTCGTAATCGTCGAACCTCACGACCTCCTCGCCCAGCCAGTCGTTCAGCTCGGCGAAGCGGGCCTGTAGCGGCCTGATTTCGTTGCGCCCGAACACGCGCGCGGCGGTGTCCGGCGTGCCGAACCCGCCCGAGTTGCTCGGCACGATGCCGAGCAGCTGAGGCGGCACGCGGCACGCGGTGCGCGGCGAGCAGATCGTCGCGCGTCACGTTCTTGATGTTGAAGAATTCGTCCTTCGCGGCGACCTCGGACACGGGGATAAGCTGGATGCCGTCTTTCTTCCCGCCCGGCGCGTACATGAACACGTTGCGGAAGTTGCCCGGCCCCTTCGCGTTCTTCAACGCGTCGCGCATGTTGTCGACGTCGTCCTGCTTTTGCGCGGCGTCGGTCATGTACAGGATGAAGCCGGCGTGGCTGCCGTTCTCGTAGTACTTTCGCCGGAACAGCGTCGACGATTCGTTCAGCCAGGCCGAGTGCAGCGAGCTCAGGTACTCCGGCAGGCCGTAGACCTCCTGATTGATGTCCGGCCGCACGAGCTGGAACACGCTGCCGGGCTCGAACTCGTGCCGATCCTGCCAGCCGTTCACGTACACGAAGCCGCTGAAATCGGCCTTGCGTCGCACGTACTTCGCGAGCGCGGGCTCGAATCGCAACGTGCCGCCGACCATGCTGCGGCGGCGCTCCAGGTAGCCGTTGCCGAACGTCAGGAAATCGAGCGCCCACCGCTCGAATGCGTGCCGCGACAGCCAGCGGTGCGGGCGGAACGTCGACGCGAGCACGTTCGCCTTGAAGAACAGCGCTGAAGTGGCACATCAGCAGGTTCGCGAATTCCTCGGCGCTGTATTCGCGGCGCAGTTCGTCGATGTCAAACAGGTCGCAGCCGCCCGCGATCGCGTCGAGCACGGTCACAATCTGCCGCCACTGCGCGTCCTCGCACAACATGCCGCGCACGAGCGCCTCGTGGCTCGTGTCGATCTGGATGCGCTCGCCCGCGGCGCGGCCGCGATTCGCGTGCGCGCCGCTCCAAAACGCGAACGCCTCGTGCCTGACACTCGACGGCGTGCTGAAGTAGGTCTTGCGCCAGCGCTTGTGCATCGCCATGCCCGACGCAACCTTGTTCAACTCGCGGAACTTCGGCACCCAAAAGTATTCATCGAAATAGAAGTTGCCGTGGTACGACTGCGCGGTGCGTGCGTTCGTCCCCAGGGAGTACAGCGTCGCGCCGCTCGGCAAGATGATCGGGTCGCCCGTGAGCTCGACGTCGGCGGCATCGCGCGCGAACTGCGTGATGTATTGCTTGAAGACGTGCGCCTGCGCCTTGCTGGCCGATAGGAAGATCTGATTGCGGTCGGTGTCAAGCGCGTCGACGAGCGCTTCGCGCGCGAAGTACCACGTTGCGCCGATCTGCCGCGATTTCAGAATGTTGCGCGTGCGCTGATCCCCGTTCCGATACCAAACCTTCTGATAGTCGAACAGCGAATCGCGGAACGCTTCGATGATGCGCTCGTGCTGTTCCTTGCTGATTTCGTTGCGCGGCGCGCGGCGTTTCGGGCCGGCGGTGCGCGACGCAATCTTCGGGTTCAGGTCCGATTCCTTGCGGCACGCCGCGCGCGACGCGATGCTGACCGTGAACGATGAGCTTGCCGCGTGGCGCGCACGGCAGCGCGCGGCGGGCGCGGCGACGCTCGCCGACGTACCGGCGCCGCATATCGATGGCGAATCCGCGCACGTTGCCCGCTATCGGCGCGCGGTGTACCACCTGACGCACGCGGACGTGACGGAGAAATACCGCGGCTACGACACGACGAAGAGCGGCGGGCAGGTCGCGGCCGATCTGGCGGCGACGGTCGACGACGCGCGCCGCAATGCGCGGTGGGCGATCAGCGACATCCTCGGCATCGCGCGCTCGACCGTGGAGCTGATCTGATGGGCCGCCCCATGTATCGCATTCGGCAGATTACGCGGGCCCGCCCGCGCGGCGAAGCGCTGTTATTCGTCAGCGCATTCCAAGTGCAGCGGCGCGGCGCCGCCCTGTTCTGGTGCGAGATCGCCTGTTGCTTGGATCGCGTCGGCGCTGAGGCGGCCATACGGACCGACGTGATCGCGCGCCGGCGAGCTCGAATCAAGCCGCGCGTGCTCAGCCAGTTCGATCGCGACGGGCAGGCGCTCGGGAAATGAAGGTAGCGGCACTACAAGGCGAAACGCTCGACGCGCTGTGCTGGCGGCACTACGGCAGCACGGCGGGCACGGTCGAAGCCGTGCTCGACGCGAACCCCGGCCTCGCCTAGCTCGGCGTCGTGCTGCCGATGGGAACCGTCGTGGAGATGCCGGAGCGCAGCGCGATCGAGCCGACGAAGCCGCTGCTGCAACTGTTTGACTGACCTGGAGCCGATTGAATGGCTGAACCGAACACCACCTCGGCCGCGGCGCTGTTCGCCGCGGTCGGCCTCGCCGGCATCGCGCCGGGCGTGGACGGCGACGCGCTGATCGGCGCGTTCGCGGGCGCGGCGCTCGTCGTCGTCACGTCGAAAGACCTCAGCCTCGCGAAGCGCGCCGCGTACATGCTCATCTCGCTCGTGATGGGCTATCTCGCCGCGCCCGAGATCATCCACGCGGTGCCGATCCGCTCGACGAGCGTCGCCGTGTTCTTCGCGGCCGCGCTCGTGATCGCGGTCACGCTGACGCTGATCGAGCGCGTGAAGGGCGTGGACCTGTTCGCGCTGTTCAGGAAGGGAGATTGACGTGCATGTCTCGTCCGCACTCGTCGCGCTCGCCGCGCACCTCGCCGTCATCGTGCGCGTGCTGACCTACCGCAAGAACGGCGCGCGGCATCGCTTCCACGTCGCGTGGGCGGCCTGGGTGATGGTCGCGATTTCGGGCGGCTCAGCCATCGAGCTGCTGTTTCATCCGAAGCCGACCGGCTTCTTTCACGCGGCGCTCGCGGTTCTGTTCGCCGCGTTGGTGTACCTCGCGCGCGGCAACGTCGCGCGCCTTCTACGGAGTGACGAAGCGTGAACATCCTGCGATTCAACGATCACGGCGCGGAAGTCGGGCTACTGCAGCAGCGCCTCGTGCGCGCCGGCTACTCGCTCGATGTGTCGCATCTCTACGACGAACAGACCGAGCGTGCCGTTCAGACGTTGCAAGCGACCGCGGGCCTCGTCGTTGACGGCATCGCCGGCCCGAAGACGTACCGCGTGCTCGCCAGCGGGCAGCGCGACCCGAAGCACCTGACGGACGGCGACCTCACGCGCGCGGCCGCGACGCTCGGCGTATCCCTCGCGTGCGTGCGCGCCGTCAACGAAGTCGAGTCGCGCGGCGTGGGCTTTCTGGACGATGGTCGGCCCAAAATCCTGTTCGAGCGGCATGTCATGTATCAGCGGCTCGGCGTGAATCTCGGCAAGGACGCGGCGGATGCGGCCGCCGCACGTTGGCCGGGCGTCGTCAATCCGAAGCGCGGCGGCTACCAGGGCGGCGCCGCCGAATACGTGCGGCTCGACACCGCGGCGCGCATCGACGCGGCGTCCGCTTACGAGTCGGCGAGCTGGGGCGCATTCCAGATCATGGCGTATCACTGGAAGCGCCTTAGCTACGCGAGCGTCGACGAATTCGTGTCCCGCATGGAGCTGGGCGAAGCCGAGCACCTCGACGCGTTCGTGCGGTACGTCGCGGCCGACAAGAAGCTGCTGGCCGCGCTCCGGGCCCGGAAGTGGGCGGCGTTTGCGGAAGGCTACAACGGCTCGGATTTCGCGATCAACCTGTATGACGTGAAGCTCGACCGCGCGTACGTGAAGTACGCCGGCACCGGCAAGGCGGCCGCATGAATTTCTCGCGCCTGACACCGTGGCTGGCGCTGCTCGCGCTGATTGCGTTGGTCGCGAGCTGCCAGCACGGCCGCGCGCTGCGCGCGCAGCTCGACCGGGCGACCGACGACGCACGCCGTGCGAATCACGACGCGCAAGCGAGCGCCGCCGTCATCGAGCGTCTGTTGGCCGACGCCAAGGCGAAGGACGCGCAACGCGAGCAGCTCGACCGCGGGCGGGCCGGCGTCGACGCGACGCTCGCGACCTATCGAAACGAACTGCGGAGACTGATCGATGAAAACGCCGCCGTGCGCACCTGGGCTGCTGGCGCTCTGCCTGACGACGTTGTGCGCCTGCACGCAAGCCCCGCCCTCAATGGCGCCGACGATTTCGCTCAACGAGTGCGTGGCGGTGACGCCCTGCACGATGCCGGCGATGGCGCCACGAACCAACGGTGAACTGAGCGACGCGCTGCACGTCGCGCGCGCGGCGTGGGCGCGCTGCGCGTCCGAAGTCGACATGATCACGACGTGTCAGGCGCGCGTGCGGCAGGCGGGCGGCCATGAATAAGCCGAACAGCCTGCGTGCGGCGCTCGTCGCCGCGTTGCCGCAGCTCAGCGCGTCGCCAGATCAACTGCTCGTGTTCGTCAACGAGGGCCGGATCGAGGCGACGGGCACGCGAACCGCGTCGTTCGACTACGAATACGAGTGCGAGATCATCATTCGCGATTTCGTCGGCAGCGCGGACGACGTGATGATTGCCGTCGTCGAATGGGCGCGCTCGAATCAGCCGGACCTCGTGACGAACCGCGACGAGCGCCGCGACGGCATCACGTTTGTCGCGGACATCCTGTCGAACAACGCCGTCGACCTCGGGCTAAAAGTGAAGCTGTCGGAAAGCATCGTGGTCGGAACGGACGAAGCCGGCAACCGAACGGTCGAGCATATCGACGACGCGAGCGAGCCGTGGCTCGCAGACTAAACCAAGGTTCGATTCGTTGGCCCCTTGAGCCGAATTGGCTTTTTAAAATCGAATCTTAATTCAATCCTGACTTCTGATTCGGATGTCAAAACGAACGTGAAAGTTTGGCCCAACGTTTCCCGTCTTCTGGCCACGTGCGCTAGCATTTATAGGTTCTGCGACTACGAGGAGAAGCCATGGACCGGAATAAGTGCATCTCCCTCATTGAAAGGGGATGCATCATTAGCGTGATAACCGTTTCCGGAGATAATATTGTCGGAATTGCATGCGCCGTCAATCAAGAGGCAGAAATTGCAACGATCAAGCGGGACAATTACAGGCACGCGGATATTGAATTCTCCAAGATAGTGGCCATTTTTATCAAGCATCAGCCGTCTGGCATAGAGAGATTCAGGGTTGAAATCGATTCTTTGTCCGGCGAAAAATTAATAGAAAGGGTAAAAAATGAGTTCCTTTCTTCATGGCAGCGCGCAGTGACGCCGCTTAGCTTCCGATTTCGCTGGGGCAGAACGTCTCAGGAGAACAAAATTAAGATGGATTGTTGGAGAGGCGCAGTCAGAACGCTTCAAGCCGCCTTGCAGAGCGAGGGCGACGGAATCATTCGACAGATTGCAATGTACATGTACGCCATCAAGCACGATGCATGCATGTGGAGCGAAAATTACCCCAGCGAAACAATCGAAGAGAAATTGAAGGCCATACCTGCTAGAGAATATGTAACGCTATACGGAGATTTTTATGATCCAATGATTTATTCAATTGAGCAGGGGCGGCTACTGGAAAGCGACCAACCTAACAGGCTGATTAAACTGCGAAGCGCATTTGATCAGAGGGATATTGAATTGGATATCGATTCGATTTACGCCATTGACTCCGGCAGTCCGTTCTCCGATGTCGCCGCCTGGCAACAATGATCCGCGTATCCGTCAACAATCGATAAGTAAAAGCACGCTGTGACGTCCAGGCAACGATGAAAGCAATCAACCCGGACAGCAGCGACAGGCGTCGGCCAAATCCAACGAATAGTCTTGAATCACTCGAAAAATGGGCTGGCGGGCTGCTCGCAAAGCTGTCGCCGGCCGCCCGCCGTCAATTGCTGCGCGAGCTCGGCCGCGATCTGCGCCGTGCCCAGCAGTCGCGCGTCGCCGCACAGAGGAACCCGGATGGTTCGCCACGCGATGGGTCTGTAACCACACGCCCGCGGCGACCGCGGGCCATCCGTTCAATTTCACATCCAACCAGGAAACACCATGACGACCATCGATACCGCCAACATCGAAACGACGGGCCGCGCCACGCTCGACGAGAACACGCACACGCTCGACACGCCGATCGAGCGCGAAGGGCAAACCATTACGCAGGTCACGCTGCGCAAGCCGACGTCGGGCGCGCTGCGCGGCACGTCGCTCGCCGCGCTCGTGAACCTCGATGTCGACGCGCTGCGTAAGGTGCTGCCGCGCATCAGCACGCCGACGCTCTCCGAGTTCGACGTGGCCAGCATGGACCCGGCCGACCTCGTTGCATTGTAAGCGCGAATTTAACCCCACCTAGAATCGAAAGCTGAACGAGCGCAGGCTTGCGTCCGCAACTACAACTTGCGGACGCAACCGATGACACAGAACGAAGTTGATTTCCTGCCACTGCGGGTGACCGGCGTGACCGCGACGGGCAAGCGCAGGTTTGACGCCGAGGGTAAGCGCAAGCTGATTGAAGCCTGCCTGCAGCCGGGCGCGTCAATTGCCGGACTGGCGTTGAAGGCGGGTGTGAACGCGAACCAGCTGCATAAGTGGATTCAATTGCGCGAACGCGCGAATGCTGCTGTGACGGCGTGCGTCGAGCCCTTGCCATCGGCATTCGTGCCGGTCGTTCCGATCAACGAGGTGGCACCGGTGCGCACGAACCCCGAGCCGGTGAACGTACGGCGAACGTCACACAGGTACGAAGCGGCGAAGGCAATGACGCCGGCGCGACTATCAGCGCAGTTGCCCAACGGCGTAACGCTACAGCTCGAATGCGCCGCACACGATGGCGCTCTCGTGAAGGCGATGATCGAAGCGTTGGGGGCACGCTGATGTTCCGCTTCGACGCGGACCTGCAGATCTACCTGCACCGCGAGCCCATCGACTTCCGCGCCGGCATCAACAGCCTCGTCGCGCTGGTCGAGCAGTCGATGCTGCTCGATCCGCTTGCGCGAGCCGTCTTCGCGTTCCACAACCGCAAACGCGATCGCGTGAAGCTTCTGCTGTATGACCGGGCCGGATTCTGGCTCCTATTGAAACGCCTCGAGGCCGACCGTTTCGTTTGGCCCCGCCGTCAGCAAGCCGTGATCGAACTGACGGCCGAGCAGCTTCACCTGCTGCTCGACGGCGTCGATATCGACGCCGTGCGCCGCCACCCAGCGCGGCAGTACTGCCACACGAACTGAAGCAGGGTATCGCCGCTGTTGCCAGTAAACAACGGCGGCTTTAGCTGTTACAAATTCGCGTAAACCTATTTGGCTCTGCGTTTCGCTATCGTTGAGCGCATGTCCCCTCCCAATCTCCCCCGACTTCCGCGCACCGCCAAGGCCTATATCCACAAGCTGGAGGAGCGGGTGGCGGCCGATGCTCAGGTCATTGCCGAGCGTGACGCCAGGATCGACGAATTGACCAAGCGCCTGGATGCGCTGGAAGAGCAATATCGTCTCGCGTTGGCCCGACAGTACGCGCCGAAGAGCGAGAAGCGCCGCGACCGCGTGTTCAACGAGGCCGAAGAGGCAGCCCACGCTGAGCCGGCCGAGGAGGACGACGGCGAGCCGCTGACGTTGCCCGATACCGGGTTGCCGGAACCCGGCCAGCCTGAACCGCGCAAGCGTGGCCGCAAACCGCTGCCCGCGGACCTGCCGCGCGAGCGAATCGAGTACGACCTGCCCGAAGACCAGAAGATCTGCCCGTGCTGCAGCAAGGCAATGCATCGGATGGGCGAGGAAATCAGCGAACAGTTGCACATGCAGGTCAAGGTCTCGGTGCTGCAGCACGCGCGTTTCAAGTACGCGTGTCGGCACTGCGAGCGTCACGGCACGCACACACCGATCGTGGTCGCGCCGATGCCGGCGCAGCCCTTGCCGGGTAGTCACGCCAGTGCATCGATGATCGCCGCCGTCACGGCCGGCAAGTATGTCGACGGCACGCCGCTGTACCGGATGGAAGACGTGCTCGCACGCTCGAATATCGCAGTCAGCCGCGGTACGCTGGCGAACTGGATCATCCGCCCCGCCGAGCTTCACTACACGCGCCTGTTCAAGGCGCTCAAGAAGATTCTGCTCAGCCAGTGGCTGATTCACGGCGACGAGACCACCGTCCAGGTCCTGAAGGAGAACGGCCGAAACGCGCAGGACAAGTCATACATGTGGGTCTACCGAAGCGCGGAGGATAGCGAGCAGCCGGTGGTGCTGTTTGAGTACCAGCCGGGGCGTGGCCAGCAGTACCCGAAGGAGTTCCTCGGAGACTACGCGGGCACGCTGATGACGGACGGCTGGCCTGCGTGGCGGACGGTCAAATCGGCCACGCACCTCGGATGCCTTGCGCATGGACGCCGGATGTTCACGGATGCGCTCAAGGGGCAGAAGAACAAACCGAGCCCCCGCATCACGAAGGCGCTCGAATTCTTCCAGGCGCTGTACCAGGTCGAGACGCTCGCCAAACAGACGTTGCCCGAAGGCGAGACGCTGGCCGATTACCGGTACCGCTTGCGCCAACAGCACAGCGTGCCGTTGCTAAACGCCTTCAAGAGTTGGCTCGACGAGCTCGCGCCGAAGGTTCTGCCCAAGAGCCTGCTAGGCGAGGCGATCGGCTACTGTCTCCGGCAATGGCCTTACCTGAGTCGCTATGTGGACGATGGCCGGTTTGCAATAGACAACAACGTCATCGAACGCGACATCAGGCCGTTTGCCACGGCGAGAAAGTCGTGGCTCTTCAGCGATACGGTCGACGGCGCGAAAGCGAGCGCGATGGTCTACAGCCTGATGCTCACGTGTCGAGCCTGTGGCGTCGATCCCCATGCCTATCTGCTGCACGTGCTGACCGAATTGCCGCAGCGCGCACCGGATGCCGATATTGGCGACCTGCTACCGTTCAACTTCGCTCGACAGCAAGCCGTTACCGGGTAACTCCGATCGCTACCGCGCTGGGCCGAAGTATTGGTCCCACTGTTCCGAATCGGGATCGAGTCGGCGCACAATCGCGTCGTCTGCCCGCGCGATCAACCGTTCCAGCATCTGGCGCTTCGTTACCGAGTAACGGCGAGCTAACCGCGTCAGAGCAAGATACGCTTCCGTGCTCACCCACATATCCAGACGTCGATCACCGTTGCCGTCCTTGCCTGCCGTCTCGCGCCTTGCCCGATAAGCCGCCTGCCGCTGCGCCGTCGTTTGCGTCATCTCGCATCTCCTTCGTTACCCGGTAACTATCGATTCGAAACATGTTACCCGGTAACACGTCACCTAACGACGTGTGGCGGATTTAGCGCTTACGATCATCGCCTTCACGAGAGCGCCATCGTGTGCGGCGCATTCGAGCTGTAGCGTTACGCCGTTGGGCAACTGCGCTGATAGTCGCGCCGGCGTCATTGCCTTCGCCGCTTCGTACCTGTGTGACGTTCGCCGTACGTTCACCGGCTCGGGGTTCGTGCGCACCGGTGCCACCTCGTTGATCGGAACGACCGGCACGAATGCCGATGGCAAGGGCTCGACGCACGCCGTCACAGCAGCATTCGCGCGTTCGCGCAATTGAATCCACTTATGCAGCTGGTTCGCGTTCACACCCGCCTTCAACGCCAGTCCGGCAATTGACGCGCCCGGCTGCAGGCAGGCTTCAATCAGCTTGCGCTTACCCTCGGCGTCAAACCTGCGCTTGCCCGTCGCGGTCACGCCGGTCACCCGCAGTGGCAGGAAATCAACTTCGTTCTGTGTCATCGGTTGCGTCCGCAAGTTGTAGTTGCGGACGCAAGCCTGCGCTCGTTCAGCTTTCGATTCTAGGTGGGGTTAAATTCGCGCTTACGTTGCATTGGGGGGCATCTTCGCGGGTTTTTTGATGCCGAAGGCGCTGAAAGCGAGCATGGAATTCCCGAACGCGTAGAGGATGCCATGGCCGATATCGCGACGGTGTTTGGCTGGACGCCGCGCGATATGAACGGCTTTGCTCTGGCCGAATTGATGGACTGGCGCGAGCGCGCCCGGATACGTAGCGGAAACGAGTGACGATGGACAACGCCTGAAACTGCGCGTCATGTTCGACATGATCGACAACATGACGAAGCCCCTCAAGAACATGTTGGCCGGCAGCAAGGGGATGTCAACTGCCATCAAAGAAAGCCGCGAGCAACTCGCGGCGCTCAATCGTGAGCAGAAGAAGCTCGACGGATTCCGGGACCTGAAGCGTGGCATCAAGGCTAGCAGTGTCGAAATGCAACATGCAGGCGATCGGGCTCGGCAATTGCGATTGCAGTTGGACGCGTTGGAGGGGCCCGCCCGCCGGAAATTTGAGAATGCGAGCCAGTTGAAGGCGGCACGTGCCGAATTCGACCGAACCGCCAAAGTCATGCAAACCATGAACCGACTCACGGGCAACAAGTCCGGGGCGTCTGTTCTGGCCGCTGAATATCGGCAGCTCGTTGCAGAGCAGCTCAAGGCACGGCAGGAAATCAAGCGACTCGAAGCCGAGCAGAAGAAGCTCGCCAGCCAGACGCCGATCAATGCGAACCAACTGCGAGCATTACGGCAGCAATATGATGCAGCGACGCGTGCATCCGACAAGCTGCGACAGGCTCACGTTGAAAAGCTTCGATCTTTGCGAGATGCACGCGCCGGATTGACGGCGGCGGGCATCAGCACGCGCCATCTTGCCGAGCACGAACGCACGTTGCGCGCGAACATCGTGCAGACGACCGCGGCGATGCAGACGCAGACGCGCCAGCTCGAAGTCATGGCCGAGCGTGAGAAGAAGCTCGGCGCGGCGCGCGGCAAGATGCAGGCGCTACAGGGCGTCGCCGGCGGCATGGCGATCGGCGGTTACGCGGCCAAGTCCGCCGGCGCCGGCGTCCTCGGCGGCTTGGGCGGCACGTTGGACGAAGCCAAGAAAGCGCAGAACGAAATTGCGCGCATTCAGGCTCTCGGCCTGGGCGAGCAGTCGACGCGGGACGCGGAGAAGTTCGCCCGTGGCATGAAGGTGCATGGTTCGAGCTACACCGACAATCTGACCATGATGCGCGACTCGATGACGATCTTCGCCGACGAGCATCACGCGCAGATGGCCGCGCCGATCCTGTCGCAGATGAAGTTCGCGAACGAGGCCATGGATCGTTGCCGCGCCAGCGGTATGCTGGCGAGTCCATGTCGGCGAAGACGCCACCGGATCACCATGACTTCCATGACCGCGGCAAATCGACGACAAGGAAGCGCCATTTCGTCAGAATGGCGGCAAATGTGCCTTGCGCCTTTGAAAACCGGATCTTGTCAGCGACGTTCCAGCCGCGGACGTACATGCGAAAGCTTCTTTGGCTCGACAGATACTGCGGCGCGTGCACGCCGACCCACGCGAGAATTTCGGCGGGCGTCACGTCAGGTGTGGACGGATCGGGCTCGATCGTCGATTCGACAGGGATTTCGTCAGCAAGAGCTTGATTTGCCGCTTGCGAAGCGTTTGCCTCGACTTTACGCAGTCGCAACAATTCGACCCGATGCCACGGGATCGGCGAGCGACCGGCAATGTAATTGCGAACGCTCCGCGTGCAACACCGGAGCTTTTCGGCAATTTGGCGGATGGTGAGGCCGTCAGTTAGCGCGAGGAAATCAGGCAGCGCGCCGTGACGGGAAGCGGCGGCATTCATTGGGGAGGACCGCGTTAGATTCTGTAACTATTTGTAAGACAAAACTGACAGTCAAGCGACGTACCCAAAAGAAATGCCAGTTTCAGCTAGCTTCAGTGATTTGACATAAGGTAAATTATCGACATAAATAGCTGCATGACGGTTAAGTTCAGCTGTCCGCTTTTCGCTTCGTCGTGGTTCGGGTTGACATCGTGGTCCATGGCCGCACGGACAATGGACACACCCGGCTTCAGGCATAGCTCGACCAGCTCCTGCCGTGCCGCCTCATCAAATTCGCGTCGGCCATTTCGTTTCCGGCCAACCACTAGTCTGCTTCGAAGGTCTTGTTTCTCTGTCTCCGCGTTTTACCCCCGTTTCTTCTGGCGCCATTACGCCGATCCGTGACATACGGATCTCGTGAGCCAGACTGTGGACGTCGAGCACGCGCTTGCGCGTACGATCGGGCACGCTGTAGTAATTGCCACCGACCGAGACGAGGCCTTCGTGGCTCACGCGCCGCTCGAGCCGGATCACGCCGTTGAAGGTGCCGGCCGGCAACGCCTGCAGTGCGGGGCGCTCCTCACCGAAGTGCTGTGCGTATTCCAGGCCAAAGCGAACGCGGATTCCAGAGCAAACCGAACGCAGTTTCCACGACAAACCGAACGCTGATTCCACGGCAAACCGAACGCACTTTCCACGCGTAAGCGAACGGTAGGAAGGACGGCGGCGATGCGGGATAACCATGGCACGCTGGACGATTTGGTCCAGGGTGCCACGAATGCCAAGAACAAGGTTATCCATGCGTCAGATCAAAGAGGTGCTGCGCCTGCGGTTTGTCTGCGAGCGCAGCCAAAGCGAAATCGCGCGCACGATTGGCGCGTCCAAGGCGACGGTCTGGGAGTACCTGGATCGGGCCAGACGGGCGCAAGTGAGCTACGAACGGGCGACGGCGATGGACGACGCGGCGCTCGAGGCACTGCTGTTCCCGCCGGCGCCGCCGTCGAACCGCGAGCGCCCGAAGCCCGATTGGCCGACGGTGCATCGCGAGTTGGGCAAGAAGGGTGTCACGCTCGATCTGTTGTGGAACGAGTACAAGGCCCAGGAGCCCGATGGCTACGGCTACAGCTGGTTCTGCGAGCATTACGAGCGTTGGGCGGCGACTCTGCCGGTGACGCTGCGTCAGACCCATGCGCCCGGCGAGAAGCTGTTCGTCGATTACTCGGGCAACAAGCTCGGCATCGTTGATCCGCACACCGGCGAGATCCGCGAAGCCGAGCTGTTCGTCGCGACGCTCGGCGCATCGAACTACACGTACGCGGAAGCGACGTGGAGCCAGCAGCTCGAGGACTGGATCGGCTCGCACGTCCGGGCCTTCACGTTCCTTGGCGGCTGCGTGGAGATTGTCGTGCCGGACAACCTGAAGTCCGGCGTGCACAAGCCCGACTTCTACGATCCGATTCTGAATCGCACTTACGG
Source organism: Burkholderia savannae (assembly GCF_001524445.2). NCBI lineage: Bacteria > Pseudomonadati > Pseudomonadota > Betaproteobacteria > Burkholderiales > Burkholderiaceae > Burkholderia > Burkholderia savannae. The sequence continues at coordinate 131,158 of NZ_CP013419.1, read as the reverse complement.
CGAGATGGCCGCGTATTACGGCGTGGCCGCTCGCCGCGGTCGCACTCGGCCTGATTGACCCACTTGCGCAGCGTCTCGCGCGACATCCCCATCTTCGCGGCGATCGAGCGGATCACCGACCCTTGCGTGCCGTACTCGTGCTGGTGCTCAAAAACCATCCGGACCGCTCGCGCCTACACTTCATCCGTAAGCGCTAAATCCGCCACACGTCGTTAGGTGACGTGTTACCGGGTAACATGTTTCGAATCGATAGTTACCGGGTAACGAAGGAGATGCGAGATGACGCAAACGACGGCGCAGCGGCAGGCGGCTTATCGGGCAAGGCGCGAGACGGCAGGCAAGGACGGCAACGGTGATCGACGTCTGGATATGTGGGTGAGCACGGAAGCGTATCTTGCTCTGACGCGGTTAGCTCGCCGTTACTCGGTAACGAAGCGCCAGATGCTGGAACGGTTGATCGCGCGGGCAGACGACGCGATTGTGCGCCGACTCGATCCCGATTCGGAACAGTGGGACCAATACTTCGGCCCAGCGCGGTAGCGATCGGAGTTACCCGGTAACGGCTTGCTGTCGAGCGAAGTTGAACGGTAGCAGGTCGCCAATATCGGCATCCGGTGCGCGCTGCGGCAATTCGGTCAGCACGTGCAGCAGATAGGCATGGGGATCGACGCCACAGGCTCGACACGTGAGCATCAGGCTGTAGACCATCGCGCTCGCTTTCGCGCCGTCGACCGTATCGCTGAAGAGCCACGACTTTCTCGCCGTGGCAAACGGCCTGATGTCGCGTTCGATGACGTTGTTGTCTATTGCAAACCGGCCATCGTCCACATAGCGACTCAGGTAAGGCCATTGCCGGAGACAGTAGCCGATCGCCTCGCCTAGCAGGCTCTTGGGCAGAACCTTCGGCGCGAGCTCGTCGAGCCAACTCTTGAAGGCGTTTAGCAACGGCACGCTGTGCTGTTGGCGCAAGCGGTACCGGTAATCGGCCAGCGTCTCGCCTTCGGGCAACGTCTGTTTGGCGAGCGTCTCGACCTGGTACAGCGCCTGGAAGAATTCGAGCGCCTTCGTGATGCGGGGGCTCGGTTTGTTCTTCTGCCCCTTGAGCGCATCCGTGAACATCCGGCGTCCATGCGCAAGGCATCCGAGGTGCGTGGCCGATTTGACCGTCCGCCACGCAGGCCAGCCGTCCGTCATCAGCGTGCCCGCGTAGTCTCCGAGGAACTCCTTCGGGTACCAGATGTGCATGCCTGGACAGGAACTTCAGCTCACGCTTGCCTGAAAATCACAAAGCCTCGCCGATTGGATCTCAATACGGGATGACGAATTCGTGCGCTCGCCGACGACCTCGAATGGTCGTATGGCCGGCGCAAACTTCGGGGGCGCGCATCAATCAAGCGGAACGAAACGATGAATAAAGCAAGCGCGGGCAAAACCGAAAAGATATCGGAGACGATCCTGTACTTTGGCGAGCCACTGTTATCCGAGGCCATTACCGAAGAGACGCCGATCGCCGTGGTGCGTGAGATATACAAGCTGGTTGTGCTCGTCTGGAACGCGCACGTTGCGGCCACCTCCCACTGGGGTGACTCCAGTTATCTACAGATGTTGCAGCAGTTGGCCGCTTCGCCGCAGATGCCCTCGGAAGGGCGTGCATGGATCGAGAGGCTTTCGAATCGCTGGCGGGAGGAATTCACCGACGCCAAGTACTGTGTTGGCCATTGGCACGTCAAAATCAAAGACGACGATACCCTGAGCTTTTTCTGCGACGCCAGGGAAGCGTCGCGGCAATAACCTGTCGGTGACGCAAACTACAGCCTCAACGGTGACGACGCCACCACATATCCGCGCCGCTGCCAACCAAGCCTCACGACGGTACTGGAGTTTCCTCGACTCGGGCTACGACCGTGCACATACGGATCTGAAAAACTTCGCGTCCCATGGCCCTGGTCAGAATTTGAAATTCATATTTAAAATCATTGACTTAAGGTGATTTTGGCGAAAATTTCATGAATCCCGGCCGACCCTCTACTCGGTGCCGTATGCACTGGTCGGCAAGGCCCTCTGGCTGAAGGCGACCGACACCGTCATCCAGTTGTACCACCAGCACCAGCTCGTCGCGACTCATCCACGGCAACGGGCCGGTGGCCGCCACACGGTACGAGACCACCACCCTCCCGAAGCCCAGGCATGGCTCGAACACGATCCACAGTGGTGCCTGGCGCGCGCGAAGGAGATCGGGCCATCGTGCCACGGTGTGATCCTCGCGTTGTTCAACGACACGGTGCTCGTCAACCTGCGCGGCGCACAGGGCCTCATCCGGCTGCGCGAGCAGGTCGGCGATGCCCGACTGGAAGCGGCCTGCGAACGCGCGCTCGCCTTCAGCAGCCCGAAGTACCGCACCGTCAAGGGCATCCTCGACAAGGGCCTGGACGGTCAGGCCACGACGCGTCCTGCTGCGACGCCAGGCGGCACCTACCAGGACGGCGGCCGCTTCGGCCGTGACCTCCAATCCCTTCTGATCCACTGAGTCCATGAATCCGAGTCCCGAACTGAATACCATCCTCAAGCAGCTTCGCCTGTCCGGCATCCTCGACTCGCTCGAGGCGCGCAACCGCGAAGCTATCGACGGGCAGCTTGCCTACACCGAGTTCCTCGCGATGCTGTTGCACGACGAGGTTGCTCGTCGCGAGAACCGCAAGCTCGCCATCCGCCTCTCGCGTGCCGGCTTCGCCATCGGCAAGACACTCGAGTCCTTCGACTTCGACCTGCTGCCCGCCCTGAACCGAGCCTACGTCTTCGATCTCGCAGCCGGCCGCTACCTTGACGAGAAGGTCGCGATCCTGATCGCCGGGCAGACGGGCACGGGCAAGAGCCATCTGGCGCAGGCGCTGGGCCACTGCGCCGCCCGACAGGGCCGGGACGTACTGTTCATCTCGCAGACTGAGCTGTTCAAGCGGCTGAACGCCGCGCGCGCGACCGGTACCTACGAACGCCGGTTCCAGCAGTACGCCCGCGTGCCGCTGCTGATCGTCGATGACTTCGCGCTCAAACCCCTGCATACCCCACAAGACGAGGACTTCCACGATCTCGTGGATGCCCGTTACGAGCGCGCGGCGACGATCCTCACGTCGAATCTGCACTTCGACGAATGGGGCGCGGCGTTCCCCGACAACCGCATCCTCGGCACGGCGACCCTGGATCGATTACGCCACGGCGCCTACCGGCTCGTGCTCGAAGGCGACAGCCGGCGCGCACCGAAACCCATGCCTGATCCGCCCCAAAATACAGTTGCCAAAAACGGCAAAAAACCGCAACCTTGAAACCGTTCGAACCCGCGCTTTACCCCCAGTTCCACTGGCGCCATTACGCCGATCATCCCCGGCTCCTTTACGCCGATCCGTGACACCGTCCGGCGAGTTTGCTCGCAAGCGCCGATCAACAAGCAGCCGATGCAGTACGCATAGCACCGCCACGGTAACCTTCGGCTCGCCGAGCTCCATGACTGAACACACGGCCCGATCGAGCATCCAAGCTGCCACCACCTTGACTACGCCAGGGCCGGCGTCGACATGCACCACGCGGCCGCCGCTGCGATTCTCTACGTCTCGAACCTTGACGCGGCGACCATACAGCGGATGCCAACGATAATGGACTTCAACTTCTTGCCCGATATGGGCAGAATGAACGCGAGCTTGCGACGGGGCGCGCGAATGGGTTGTTCGCCGGTTCTCTGCGCACCGGGAAACGGGCCGCCGCGATCATGAGCCTGATTCGATCGGCGCAACTCAATGGCCACGATCCCTACGCCTATCTGAAAGACGTGCTCGAGCGACTACCCACTCATCGCGCCGACGACATCGCCGCGCTTCTGCCGCATCGTTGGGCTCCCGTCGCCCCTTGATTGACGGCAATTTACGCAGAGGGGTGACTTCGCTGGGCGCTTACGCTAGAACAGGGCGTCGATGAACGATCGCTTACGATCAGCATCGCGACCGCTACAGCGTCAGCCGGCTTTGCCGGCCCAGGTAGTATCCGGCAGCGGCTATTGCCAATGGCGCGGCCGAGGGCCCAGTCGGCGGGCTCAGGCTACTACTGGCTGGCAGTCAAAATCAGTGAAACTTCTCGTTCCGCAGAAGACAAAAAATGAGATGGTGCAGGACGTACGTCTTTATGAACAGCGGAAGCGTGAACGAGTAGATTTCCCTTACGAGCTACGGACGGAGCTACGAAGGGACCATCTGCTGGATCATCATACCCCTCAGCCCAATCATAACCTTTGGCCTTTGCCGACCGGTCGACGGAGCCGCGATACTTCCGCACGTCCCGAGATGGCATTATGCACTCTCGCGTATCAATGCACGCCTCCGCTACACTGACAACGTCATTAAATCGCACATGTTTTTTACTTATCGCCTTATTTCCAGAAGGCGGCAAGTGAGATTCGTTTCCGCTCCCCATAGCGGGGTCCGCCGAATTCAGGCCTGCCTGTCTTCTCTTAGGCGGGAGGGGCGGGGCAGATTCCTGCTTCGTATCAGTTGCGGGATTCATTGGACGCAAACCAACACCACTCGAGAGGACTTCTCTGTCAATGTACTCGTCACGGACCAGCATTGCCCACCTCCTCGCTTTGTGAAACTCCGTCTCTGAAATCCCAGCCACCATGCAGGCGTCGAATATGGGCAGGTGGCCACCCCATAGCAATCTTCGAAGGTATGAAAGATTGTCTTCTCCTTCTGAACGCAAAAATTGACAGCGGAGCTCATGGATCTCGCGGCATTTATCATTTATGAATTTGTCATAAAAGATTGTGTTATTTGTACTTTCGCCTCGCATAAGTATTATTTCCTTAATATTTAAATGTTCGCTTTAAAAATGGCAAATTATAGAAAAACAAATATATTAATTTATTTGATATTCCATCAAAACTGAGTATTAATGCTGCGGCCGTAGATGTTCAGACGGATCGAACCGCGATCATGTCGTCGATCGTCGCCTGGCTCACGTTCGAATAGTCGCAACGCCGCTTCGGACACATCGCTACGGCTAGCTAACAATCGCATCGTGGCGCATGCATCTTGGATAGCCCTAACATGCCAATCAAACGCCCTGCCCTCGCGATTGCTCACTGCTCGTCAATCGCCACATTCCGAGCTTTCCGAGTTTCGCAGCCAGTTGCAGCCGGGCTGAGCGCCAATCGGTCAGTGCCTGAATCCGCTGCAGTTTCGCCTCGGCCAGCGACGATTGCGTATTCAGCAGTTCCAGGATATTACCCACGCCCATCTGATAGCGCTGCTGCGCCGCGTCGTATGAACGCAGGGCGATTTCTCGTAGCGTCGCACTGTGTTCCAGGTTCTTCGTCGCGCTCTGTAATGCCTGATAGCCGATCCAGACATCGAGTCCGATCTGCTGACGTGCCTCGTCGAACGCCCCGCGCTGCCATTCGATTTGCGCATTTGCCTGGCGCACCTGATAGGTGCGCGCAAAGCCTTCGAAAATTGGAATCGTCAGCTGGAAGCCCAGGTACCATTCGCGACGGCTGGCAGGCAACACCGGGTAACCAAGTTGCAGGCTGGTGGGCTGGTTGTTGTAGTTGAATTGCGCAACTAAACTCAGCCGAGGCAGTCCCTCCGCGCGGGTCTGATCGGCTTTCGCACGTGCGACATCGATTTGCGCCTGAGCCGCCGCGACGCTCGGGTGCGTACGCTCTGCTTGCGCGATCAGTTCGGCCACGGATTCACCGAATTCGTTATCCGGTGCAACGCCGTCCCCCACATCCGGTAACGTGATCGCCGCATTCGGCGACAGTTTCATATCCGACGCAAGCAAGCCCAGCGCGCTTTGCCATTCGCCTTCGGCCTTTGTGCGATTGACCACCGCCTCGGCATAGGACGTCTGTGCCTGCAATTGGTCGCTGATCGCCGCCACACCCTTATCGACTCGCGCTGAAGCGGCCCGTAAACTGTCACGAGCCGTTTGCTCGACTTCTCGCGCAGTAGAAAACGCGCCTTGGGCAGCTTGCGCGGCATAATAATTTTTCGCGACCGTCGCGAAAACTGCTTCCAGCGTCGCCTGCTGATTGGCCTGCGCGGCGGCCAATAATGCCGACGCGTTGCGCAGTGCGGCCAACCGGCCGCCGAAGTCATACAGCACCCAGCTGAGCGATACACTAGCGTTCTGCAAATTCGTTCGGTAGTTCGAGTTGTATTGCGGATAACCGGCGATCTGGCTGGTCGTATTGTCCCTTGTCCCTTGCCAGTTTCCTGTAAGCGTCGGTAAGAACCCGGCGCGGCCGGCGCCCACTGCGGCCGCCTGGATCTTGACGTTCGCCCATGCTTGCCGCGTTTTAGGGTGATTGCACAGCGCTCGCTCGATCGCATCCTGCAGCCGCAACGGGCTCGGCAACGCGTCGAACGTGCATACGCCAGCATGGCCATCGCCAACTGCGGTCGCCGCGGGCGTGGCTGAAACAGGCTGGCTAGTGAACAACGGATCCATCGCAAATATCGAACTAGCCGACAGACTAAGCGCACCGAGCAAACAAACGCACCAGACCGCATGTAAATTGAAATGCCGGGAAATCACCTTCTTATCGCTCACGTAAGCTCTCCTGCCCCGTCTGCATCACCGAATCCAGAAAATAACGTGCAACATTGCGCGTGCCGGTCTTAATTTCGGCCGTCACCGCCATCCCCGGCGTCAGATTGACCCACGTATCGTTCGTCCGAATCCGGTTGGTCGGCAATCGGATTCGCGTCACGAAAGTCAGGCCGCGCTTGCGGTCCTGGACTGCGTCGTTCGACACCGACTCGACCGTTCCCGTCAGAAATCCGTAGCGCGTATACGGAAACGCCTCGATCTTGACGATCGCCGGCTGACCGGCTTTCACGAAGCCGACGTCTTTGTTCTCCAGATTCGCCTCCACCTCGATCACGTCGTCCGGAACTATGTTCATCACGGGACTCGCCGCCGTCGCAACGCCGCCCAATGTATGGACACGCAACTGCTGAACGGTGCCCGCCACGGGCGCAGTCAGGTTAAGCAACTTCTGCCGGGTATCAGCCTTGGTCTCATCGTGGCGACTCTGCGCAAGTTGCTGGGTCGCCTTGTCGAGCGAGTCCAACTGCTGGCGCCGGAACTGCGATGTAATCGACGCGATCTCCGCGCGCTGCTGCGCGACGGCAGCCGCCATTTCACGGGCATGACTTCGCTGTGCAGCGAGTTCATGTTCCTGGCCAAGCGCTGTCTGCTCCTTGTCGAGATAATCACTCGTTGCGACGTATCTATCGCCGGCGAGTGAGCGGTAATCGTCCGCTTGACGCCGTGCGAGCGGGGCCGTCGCCGTCAGCTTGGCAATTTGCTGCGCGGTTGTGCCGAGCCCCGCTTCGCGCTTCATCAACTCAGCCTGCGCACTGCTCAATTTGTCGCGATACTCGTGATAGAAGCCGTCTGTAAGATGCTGGGCTTCGTGTTGTTGCGCTTCAGTCGCGCCGTCGACCTGGGCAACGACGGGTGCCCGGGCGTGCTGCTGTGCATCGAGTAACGTGCGCGCGCGCGCTGCGGCCAATGCGGCTTCGATCTTACTCAATCGTGCCTTATCAGAATCTGCGGCGGCCTGCGTAGCGTCCAATTCCATCAGCAACTGGCCCGCCGCGACCCGTTGCCCGTCACGAACGAGGATGCGGCGCACCACGCCGGTAATCGCCGGCTGGATCGTCTTGACCTGCTCGCGCGGAATCAGCTTGCCCGGCGCCGTGGCAACGATATCGAGTCGGCCAAAGCAAGCGACTAGCACCACGAGTATCCCGAGCGCGACGATCACACGCATGGTCCACAACGGCAGCGGATGAACCGGCGTCTCCACAAGCTCCAGATTGGCCGGCAAAAACGCTAGCTCATGCGCGAGGCGCGTCTCGCCATCAAGCTCGTGGCGGATCGCCCAGGATTCACGGATAACCGCCGCATACCGACTCAGCAAATCGCCGATCGCTTGCAGATGATGAATGAACTTCATAGTAAGAATCAGGAGAGGTCTACGCGATCATGCGTTCTGCAGCGACAGCAAATGTGCGTAATAACCGTGTTTCTCGAGCAGTGCGTCGTGCGTACCGAATTCGACGATACGCCCCTTATCCATCGCGACAATATGGTTCGCGTGACGCACCGAACTGAGTCGATGCGCGATGATAATAACGGTGCGGCCTTCACACATCGCCCGCATATTGCGCTGAATGAGATGCTCGGTTTCGAAATCAAGTGCGCTTGTCGCCTCATCAAAGATCAGGATGCGCGGATTGGTCACAAGCGCCCGTGCAATCGCGATCCGCTGCCGCTGCCCGCCCGACAGACTCGAACCTTGTTCACCGACGACCGTGTCGTAACCTTCTGGCAACTCGGAAATGAAGTCGTGCGCGCCAGCCAGACGCGCGGCGTGCATCACGGCATCCAACGAGAGCCCTGGATCGGTCACTGCAATGTTTTCGCGGATCGATCGATTGAAGAGGATATTTTCCTGGAGCACGACACCGATCTGCCGGCGCAGCCATGCGGGATCGACAAGCGCTAGATCAATGCCGTCGATACGCACGCGCCCCTGCTCCGGTAAGTAAAGACGCTGAAGCAGTTTCGTCAACGTGCTCTTCCCGGAACCGGATCGGCCGACGATGCCAATCACTTCTCCCGCCGCGATCTCCAGTGACACGTCGTCAAGAATGGTCGGGCCGTCCGGCCGGTAGCGGAAACGAATATGCTGAAAGCTGATTTCGCCACGGATCGCCGGCAACGCTTGGCGGCTTTGCGGCAATTCGGAACGGGTGTTGAGGATGTCGCCGAGTCGGCTCATCGAAATACCGACCTGCTGGAAATCCTGCCAGAGCTGCGCGAGACGCAACACCGGCGCCGCGACATGCTGCGACATCATATTAAACGCAATCAGTTGGCCAACCGACAGCTTGCCATCGATTACAAACTTGGCGCCAAGAAAAAGCGTGCCAAGTGTGACGAACTTGCTAACCAGTTGAATCAGTTGCTGACCGATGCTGCCGAGTGTGCTGACGCGAAAGCTCGCTGCTACATAGCCAGCAAGCTGATTGTCCCAACGACGGGTGAACTGCGGCTCGACGGCCATCGATTTGACAGTCTCGACGCCTGACACAGTTTCGACCAAGAACGACTGATTGTCCGCACCGCGCGCGAATTTCTCATCGAGGCGAGCGCGCAACGTCGGTGTGATTCCGATCGAGATCGCCGCATATACAAATAGTGAGGCCACGACGACAAGCGTCAACCAGACGCTATACATACACATTACAGCGATGAAAACAATCGAGAACAGGAGGTCGATCACCGCGGTGATCGCTTGGCTCGTCAGGAAATTGCGAATATTCTCAAGCTCGCGTACGCGAGCGGTAGTATCGCCGACGCGCCGCACCCCGAAATAGGAGCGCGGCAGCGCCAGCAGATGCCGGAACAATCGCGCACCAAGTTCGACATCGATGCGACTGGCAGTATGCGATAGCACATAGTTACGCACACCGGTGAGCAAGACCTCGAATACAGCGCTTACCAGCAATGCGATGCAGACGACGTTCAAGGTATTGAACGCACGATTGACCAGCACCTTGTCCATCACGACCTGGAACATTAGCGGAGAGACAAGTCCGAATACCTGCAGTATTGCCGAGACCAGTAAGACTTCGAGCAGCAGCCGGCGGTATTTGACGACGGCCGGGATGAACCACGAGAAGTCGAAGCGCGCGAATTCGCCCGCGAGCGATGCGCGTGATGCGAAAAGCACTACATGGCCGCCGGAGCGAGCAATGACCTCCATCGACGTACAGATGCTCGGGCTGCTGGCGTCCGCCTCGAGAATCAGCGCTTTGTCTCCTTCGCAACCAGCCAAAATAAAATGCTGTCCGTTCTCGTCGAGCACAAGCAGGGGCATCGGCGTTTTCGGCAGCCGCTCACGGGTCACCCGAACGCGGCGAGTCTTGAGGCCGAGCGAGCGTGCGGCCAGTTCGATATCTTTGGCGCTGAGCGGACCAGATCGTGCGCCAGCGGCGTGACTCAGTTGGTCGGCACTCGCTGCGATACCGTGAAATTGGGCAATTACGACGAGCGCCACAAGACCTGGGTCGCCCGACGCAGGCGTTTCGAGTTGGGATACGTTCATTCCAGCGACATCGCCGACGTAGTTGCATCGGCGAATAAAAGAGCCGCCTGCAACCTAAGTTGCAGACGTAGCGAAGATTGAATAAAAACTACTGCTGACCGAAAGCCAACTGACTGACAGCCAACAAAGTGGCGACCTAAGACTTCGAGAACCGTACTTCAGGGCAGGGGGCGTGCGACCCCGAAGATGCCGCTACTGAATCAATTAGAATCTGGCTCCTTCTAAGCGGCGACCTCATTGGAGGATGACCGCTCCGCACCGCCGCCAATCAAGGGAAACTCGACCAGGTCGACGCTTGAGCGCGACGTTCCAGACACAGCCATCCGGCTCGTGCAGCGCACCCTTGCTCCATGCTTGGCCGATAAGCTTGGCAGCGGCCACCACTACTTCGCGATTACCACGCTCCACAGCCATATCGAGGCGCATAAGGATACTGGTAAATCCGGTCACAACCGGACTCACCCCATCTTTGCAACCAAGCTTGCCCAAGTTCCACTTTTCAAGGATAACTTGCCCCCAAGCAGCCCCCCCCTTGGCATCACCGTGCTGGAAAGCCCAGTCAAATCGCTTTAAGGTATCGTGGCCATCGATCAGATCAATGTTGACGCTATCCGTATCTGATGTTTTCGACAGAAACTTGGTTCTTTGTCGAGGTATTGGATATGGAATCTCATTTGAAGGCCGCCGATTATTATTAATTGGCATGGTTACGAGTCTCCCGCTATTTTCACCGCCCATCAAGAGGTGCGATTACGTCTGAACGTGCGCGCACCCCCTGGGCAGTTAAGGATGCTCTGCACAAACGCGAATCGAGTGTGCTTGGTCGTTTGACAGGAAGCTGAATGCGCCACGACGCCAACCTATCAGCCCGGAACGAAGCTGGCCGGCACGCGCCGAGCAGCCTTCGCGTGCTGCGTGGGGTATCGGCGTGAGCCAGAAACGCGCTCATGCCCCAGCAGCCAGCAGCTTGCCGCGCGCCATCCACAAGTTGGACAGCGCGAACAAGGTCATGAGTTGCGCGGTGTTCTTTCTCAGCCCCCGAGACCGAACCTTGGTGTAGCCGAACTGCCGCTTGATTACCCGGAACGGATGCTCGACCTTGGCCCGGATGCCCGCCTTGATTCGCTCGACCTGATCGATGAGCGCGTCAAGCGGCTTGCTTTTGTCCAGGACGCGACGTTTGCCTGGCTTCATCGCCACGTGCCAGTTCACACCGGCCCGGACGTCCGGACGCTTGTGCACACCCTGATAGCCCGCATCGCCAAACGCCTCGGTTTCGTCGCCATGCAGCAGGCTGTTGGCTTCGAGCACGTCGCTGACGTTGCCCGACGTGCCCCGCACCGTGTGCACCAAGCCGCTTTCGGCATCGACACCAATATGCGCTTTCATGCCGAAATACCACTGGTTGCCTTTCTTGCTCTGATGCATCTCCGGGTCGCGTTCGCCCGACGCGTTCTTGGTCGAACTCGGCGCGCTGATCAGCGTCGCGTCCACCACCGTGCCTGCGCGCAGCATCAATCCCTTGTCGCGCAGAATATCGTTGACCAACGCGAGGATCTGCGCGGCCAACTTGTGCTTCTCCAGCAGATGACGGAATCGCAGGATGGTGCTCTCGTCGGGCAGCCGCACCGTCCAGTTGTCCAGACCGGCGAACTCCCGGTACAGCGGCACGTCGTGCAGCGCTTCTTCCATCGCCGGGTTCGACAGGCCGAACCATTGCTGCAGGAAGTGGATGCGAAGCATCGCCTCGACCGCGAACGGCGGACGACCGCGCTTGCCTTCCGGCGCGTACGGCGCGATCAGCATCACCAAGTCGGCCCACGGCACCACTCGGTTCATCTCGTCCAGGAATTCCCGCTTGCGCGTGCGCTTCGTCGACCAGTTCAGTCCAAGGTCAGTTTGTTTCATGGGCTACATGCTCGCTGCCTCGACGATTCATGGCAAGCACACGCGAAGGCGAGTTGTGCAGAATTTCCTTAAGAGACGGTTTCATAAAGGCTGCTGGGCGCGCCGGAGGGTATTCCAGCAGATCAGGCAGCAACCGAGTTTGAGGAACGCGCCGTGAATGTCAGCACGGCGCTCGAGACGAATACGGAGGCGACGGAAGTGATGCAGCCAGGCATGCGTGCGCTCGACGACCCAGCGATATTTGCCAAGGCCGCTGCCATGTTCGGTACGGCGCTTGGCGATCACGGGCTCGATACCGCGATCGCGCAACGCGCGTCGATGTCGCTCGGAGTCGTAACCGCGATCGGCGTAGACCACACGCGGTCTCTGCAATGGGTGGCCACGCAATCCGCGAATCGGCGGAATCGCGTCGATCAGCGGCAGCAACTGCGTGACGTCGTTGACGTTCGCGCCGGTCAGGATCGCGGCGAGCGGGGTGCCGTTGGCGTCGGTGACGATGTGGTGCTTGGAACCGGGTCGCGCACGATCGGTAGGGTTTGGCCCAGTTTTTGGCCCGCCCCAACGGCACGGATCGAGGATGAATCGATCGCAGCTCGAGAGAAGTCGATCTGGTCTGCTGCTCGCAGCTTCGCAAGAAGCAGCTCGTGCAAGCGATCCCATACGCCGGCGGCCTGCCAGTCGCGTAACCGTCGCCAACATGTCACGCCCGAGCCGCAACCCATCTCGGCAGGCAGGTCGCGCCAGCGCAGTCCGGTCTTGAGGACAAACAGGATGCCAGTCAACGCAGCGCGATTCGAAACCGGCAGGCGCCCTGGGTTCTTCTCGCGCCGCGGCTTGGGTCGCGGCAGCAGCGGTTCGATCAGTGTCCACAATTCGTCGTCGATGATCGGCTTGGCCATCTCCTCGGTCTCGGTTGTTCCGATGCCTGAGGTTAACAGCTCGCCGCGAAAGTTAACAGCCCCAGGGGCCCTTTTTGAAACCGTCTCTAATGCTCCCATCAAATTGGGCCACGCGCATCGGGCAAATACCTGAGAGGAGGCCGCGCAAAATCGGACATTCGGATAAGTGGTTTGGCCGGGGCCTGAGCCAGCGATAATGCTGGCAAAGGAACCCGAAAGATGACGAAGAGAACCCGACGGACGCACTCAGCGGCGTTCAAAGCGAAGGTGGCGCTGGCCGCGGTCAAAGGCGAGCGGACGCTGGCCGAACTGGCGCAGCAGTTCGATGTGCATCCGAACCAGATCACGGAATGGAAGCGGCAGTTGCAGGAGCGCGCGGCAGACGTGTTTGGCGCGACAGGCGTGCCGTCGAGCGAGCCGCCGGTGGATGTAAAAACGCTGCACGCGAAGATCGGCCAGTTAACGCTGGAGAATGATTTTTTAAGCGGCGCGCTCACCAAGTCGGGATTGCTGAGCGCAAAGCGATGACCGACCGTACGCATGCGCTGCCGGTTTCGAAACAGACGCGGCTGGTTGGCATCGCGAGATCGAGCGCGTATTACCGACCGCAGCCGGTCAGCGAGGCCGATCAGTTGCTGATGCGACGAATCGACGAACTGCACATGGAGTTTCCATTTGCCGGAGCACGGATGCTGGCGCGCCTGTTGCGCCGGGAAGGCCATGAAGTGGGTCGTCGTCGCGTGCGCACGCTGATGAAGCGCATGGGCGTCGAGGCGCTGTACTGCAAGCCGAACACGAGCCGCCGCAACGCACAGCACAAAATCTGGCCGTATCTGCTGCGTGGCCTGAAGATCGAGCGGGCCAACCAGGCGTGGGCACTCGACACGACGTACATTCCGATGGCGCGCGGATTCGTGTATCTGACGGCGGTGGTGGACTGGGCGAGTCGCAAGGTACTCGCGCACCGGGTCGCCATCACGCTGGAAGCCGTGCACGCTGTCGAAGCGCTGCAAGAAGCGTTCGCCCGCTACGGGCTGCCGGACATCGTGAACACCGTTCAGGGCAGCCAGTTCACGGCGGGCGCGTTCACCGAGGCCGTGCTGGGCCGGCGCATCCGGCTGTCGATGGACGGCAAGGGAAGCTGGCGCGACAACGTGTTCGTCGAGCGGGTTTGGCGCAGCATCAAGTACGAGGAGGTCTACCTGAAAGCGTACGAGTCGGTCAGCCATGCCCGGCGCTCCATCGGCGACTACATCGAGCTGTACAACCGGAAACGGCCCCATTCGAGCCTGGCGGATCAGACGCCGGATGAGGCATACTTCGCGACGCTGCCTGCAATCAAATCGGCAGCATGATTGCCCCGGACGTTCCACTTAAAAATCTCAGAAAACTGTCCAAACGAGCGAGGCCACCTCTCAAAACCAAACAACAATCCAAGGCAACATCACGCACGGAATCCATCCCCACACGTTGAATGAGTCAGGTGAGACTCCAGCCCATACGAAAGTAAGCGCGCTACTTGCCAGTACACCACAAAACCGCCGAAGCAGATCGCTCTCCGTGAAAAGCAAACCGGGGATACCGGTCGCAAAGAAAAGCATACCGATACGGAACAAAGTATCTGACTGCATCAATTTCCTCGATTAAATCTATTCAATCTTTGAAATCGGGTCGCGGGTCCTTTCCACCTTCAACTGCGCGGGTGAAAAGATTAACGACAACGCAAAAGCCTCGAGTTCAAGCATCACGGGGATGCGCGCCTCTCTCAGATCAGAAGCCGTATTGATCGTCGTACCAGCGCTTGAGGACACGATAGTCGCGCTCCTGGAGCACGATCAACCCCTGCTCTGCTGCCTCGAGCACGCGCTGCATCTGGCCGCTCGTCACGAGGTCGCCGTGTAGGCCGTAGAAGTACCACGCGAACGGCATGCCGACTCGCTTGTCCAGCTGGAGGAGCTTGCCATAGAGGCTATGGACGTCGAGCCGGTGCGTGTTCTTCAGTTGCGCGATCTTCTTTGTGTGCGCCCATTGCGGGATCACGCGGAGCTCACGGACGCGCTGCGGATCAGTGTAATCCGATGTCGCGAACGTCCAGCGCGTGCAGACCCGCTCGCCGGCGCGCCCCGCGCTCGACTCGCTCCAGTCGTCGAAGAATCGGCGGCCGGGCCAGCGTTGCCGATCGTAGCCGGGCGTGAGCTCGCGCACCGTGATGACGCGGCGCTCGCCCGTCTCGGCGTTCGTCGTAATCAATTGACGATCGCCGTCTATCCGGCGGCGGTCATCGAAGACCTGCTCGGCTAACGCGGCGAAGCGCTGCATGTCGAGTGCAGTATTGAGCCGATAGCGGGGACCGCTGAGCTCGCGGCGATCGACGCGAAGCAATGCACTGTCCCAGCCGCACGTAAACTCGTCCGCACTCGGCACGCCCCAACCCGCGTCGTCCCGAAGCAGCGCGTGTTCGACGAACTCTCGCTCCTCCCACACCTCGATCTGAATGAAATTCGCCTGATCGCCACCGCGGTCGTGCACGAAGTAGTGCAGCACCGGTTGGATCTTCGTCAGTAGATAGCCGCTCGCCCGATGCGCCGCTAGTACCGCTGCCACGGACCCACCGTGCTCGGCCAATTGCGCGTTGGCCCATGCGCGATAAACCGCGGCAATTTCGTTGCCGTTGACGTCGATGACGCGCGCCGGCTGCTCGCCAAAGGTGTCGCGCGTCATCACGTAGCGCGCGCCGCGAAACTCGGTGCGCGTGGCAAACGCGCTCAGCAGCGCCGCATGCCCTTTCGTGACGGGTGTGGTGGCGACAATCGTCTCGAGGACGTCGGAATGCAACTCGTATTCGTGGCGCATCGTGGTTCCCATTATCGTAAGGCGTGCGTCGCCCAGTCCTCGAGCCGCAGCCCGTCCACTCGGCTGAATTCGCGGGTGTTGTTCGTCACGAGCACGGCGCCCACCGCGATCGCATGGCCGGCGATCGACGAGTCGTTCGGGCCGATCGGTGTACCGCGCTCGGCGAGCGCCGCGCGGATCCGGGTCGTCTCGTCGACGGCAGCCGCATCCCACGGCAGCACGCCGTCGAGTCGGGACACGAAAGCGGTCACGAGCTTGGCGTGCTTCGGGGACGCCTTTTTACCGATCGACCCGAAGCGCATTTCCGCGTACGTGATCGCGGAGACCATAATGCGATGCTGCGCTTCGACGCAGGCCTCAAGGCGCGCGAGTACCTCGGGCGGTCGTTCGCGCATGATGAACGAGCAGATGTTCGTATCGAGCATGTAGAGTTGCTTCAACGGCTCGACTCCGGCGGTTCGTCATCGGCGCCCGTCAGATCGAATCGGCCGGGCTCAACGATTTCCGGACGCTCGCTCAGAAAGTCGTCGTCCGCGCGCGACTCGGCGGCGAACGACGTCCACGTCGGACGGACCGGGCGGAGCAACAACGTGTCGCCCTCCCGACGGATCTCGAGCTCCGTGACCCCTTCGAAGGCCATATCCTTCGGGATGCGAATCGCCTGATTGCTGGCGTTCTTGAAAATGGAAACGGTGCGCATGGCCAGCTCCTGGTGAAGAGAACATCCCTTCATTCTAGGCATATGTGAACATATGTCAAGACATATGTTCACATATGAAATTTGCTTGAGGCCATTGTAAACGCGGCGGCCCGCCGGTATACTGGACGTGCGCCTGATACAGCAGGCGCCGGGTTTGGCGACCCGATCAGTCAATGCGCACAGCCGCGCTCCGCGGCTTTTTTGTGCGTACGGCCTTTGCACGTCGGTTTCTATGGGCGGGCCTAGGCGTCGGCGATCGCTGATGCGGGCAAGCCGTGCCCGGCAAGCGTGAGCACTTCGGCAATCGCGGCGTGCAGCGTCACGCGCCCGTCAGCGGCCCCCGTGTCGCGCTCGCTCGGCAGCGAGTCGTCGGGGAACACCAGCCCTTCCAGCCGCGTGAAGTCGGCCATAAACGCCGACCGGGTGTACGCATCGAGATGCGCGATCGTCAGTGATTCCCACATAGCGTGCACAGCTCGCGCGGCGGCAATGGCGCGGATCTCGAAGGACGCATCTCCTGCCTCCCGATATTTCGCCGCCTCGGCCAGGTGGTCGCGGATGAGCTGCTCGGCATGGGCCGTCAGCTGCGTGTAGCTCAGGGTTTTGCTCACGATTTCACGCTCCGGTCGACCGAGCGACTGCGTGCGGTACGCGCTGCTCGAGGTGGATCACGTTCGCGCGTGCGAAGGTCACGCGCTCGCCGATCACGAAGCCGCGATAGGCTTGACCTGCGCCGACGGCACCGACGAACTCGGTGACGAGCGCGCCGTAGCTGTCCTCGTCGACCAGGCCGTCGTGCACGCGATCCAGGCACACGGTCGCGCGCAGCAGCGGGCCGTCGAGCGGCTGCAGCTCGACCACGTCGCCGCGTTCGATCGTCTTGCGCTTCGCGTCGCGTTCCGGATTCCAACCACGCTCGAAGTCCTCATAACGCTCGAAATCGCTCGGATACCGATAGCCCCAGGTCCGGCGCAACAACTTCCACGCGCTCATCGGGATCTCGGCTTCGCCGGCCTCCCACCGCTGCACCTGGCGCGACTGTACGCCGAGCAGCGCGGCGGCCGCCACTTGGGTGCGCCGGCCGCGCTCGCGCAGAGCCTTGAATTCTTCTGGCGTCGGCGCCGGCTCATCCGGTGCGCCGCGGGGGCCAGCCAGCAGCGTCACGCCTCCGTCCCACTCCAGTGCGACCGGGCCATAGCACTTCGCGCAGGTGGCCGCCGCGCTGTCGTGCAGGTCATCGGGCCGGCGCACCTCGCCGCGATGGCCGCACGCGGGGCACCGGTACACATACAGCACCCCGGTCGTGTCTTGCTGCATAGCGATCTCCGTGAACTCGACTAAAAGTCGTATGGCGGCAGGGTAGCACGTCTTTTGGACGTGTCAAGCGCCGGGGAAAACGGCCCAATCGGGTTTTCGGCCAACACCGCCAGCACGTAGTGCTCAAGCTTCGACTTGGTGTTGTTGCAGGCCACGCATGCCGGCACCTTGGCCAGGTTGTCGCGCGCGGTGCCCGGACAGAACTCGCGCGCAACGACGTGATCGCCCGTGCTCGACGCTCGGTTTCGCCCGCAATACACAACAGGTCTTGTCGCGGTATTTCTTGCTTGCCATCGGCCCCTCCCGGACGCGCTGTGTGTGACACGACCCGCGCGCCCTCGCCGGTCGCTCATAACCTCACTAGCGCCAGCGCTCAACTTACGCGACCCGATGGCACGCCGGACGGTATGAAAGCTCTGACCAGCTACGATCAGGCAACGCTGATTAATTTACCCGGACGTACAGATTCTGTCGCAATCCTGGCGCATACGATCGTGCCGCGAGTGCTCGACTTGCTTGAGCATGTTGCGAGGCCAGGACCGTACTGGGGATATTCGTACCTTTCTTGCAAATCCTGGCGGTCAGTCGCTGCAGCCCCTTATCTCGCGGGGCTCCGCGCCCCTGCGACATCTTTTCAAAACCCGATTCTGCAAACGGTTGATCAGAAAGGCATTTCCGAATCAAAGCGCCAGAATTCGCACGAAAGGTACGAATACCCCGTATCACAGTGCTTCGGAACAGATCACTTTCGATAGCTCCGCTTCGATGCCGGCTCTGACTGAATACCTCGCCAGCTTTGCTCGTCTTGAAGACGATCGAAGAGTCTGTTCCGCATCTTTTCATCCAACGGTGTAAGCCCCAACAGAGAGTGGAACGCAATACCGCTCGCAGCAAAATACCGCAACAGAGATAAATCGAGATCGGCCGCCTCGTCGCTCAGCGCCTGCATTCTCGCCGAGGCAGTCGACGTCCGGTTTTCAAGCAGGCTCGGACTATCGACAAGCGCCGCAAGAGCGGCCCTCGCCACGGAATTCGGCTGATCGATGGCTTTCCGATAGATGGCAATCTCGGCGGCCAGGTTGGGTTCCTTCTTCGATTGGCCCTCTTTCGCCAAGTAGTCGGTCGCTATCTGCTCGAACTGCCGCTCCTGATGTTCCAGCAGGGCCTGGAGCACGCCATGCCTGTTGCGGAATTGATGCAGCAACCCGCCCTTGCTGATACCGCTTTCACGCGACAACGAATCGAACGTAAGTCCGCCAATGCCATCCCTCTGGAGGATGACGAGCGCTGCCTCAATCGCCTTCCGGCGAGAAATCTCTGAACGAGTCCGGTTATCCATTTTCGATGCTGATGACATTGTGACGCCGGGCCGGCGCCATGGTCGGGGCGCCGATCGCGCACCACCTGCCGAGCGGTGCAGCAACCTGCATGACTGAGAAGCATGGCGTCCACGAACGGAGTCGACATTGTACTGGCCTCTTCCGAATTTTCACAGACCGGATAGACGGTTTACATTTATTTCGCCGTGCGCTACCATCCGGTCCGTCGGCTCATGGCACTGCGAGTACGTCGCTCCGTCCCCAAATCAACCCATCTTTTAAGGAATACGAAATGTCCGTTCGCAACAGCGCCTCGCTTCTCGTGGCCGGTGCCGCAATGCTCACCATGGCGGCATGCACGAGTGTGCAGCCCCTTCCGTACTCGGGCCTTGCGTCCTCGTCGCAATTGAAACAGAACCGGAATGACGACTCGGCCAAGGTGCCCTACAGGTATGACACACCGGTGGCCTGGTCCCAATACTCCAAGGTCGTACTGGACCCGGTCACCGTTTATCGGGGCAGCGATAACCAGTTTGGCGACATGAAGGACGCAGACAAGGCAGCGCTCGCCGACTACATGAGCAAGACGTTCTCGGAAAAACTGTCGAAGCGATTCAACGTTACGCGACAGGCAGGCCCCAACACCCTGCGTATCAACCTGACGCTCACCGGCGCCGAAAAGACCAAGCCGGTCGTCGGACAGTTCATGCACTTCGACATCGCGGGCAACCTCTATAACGGCGTGCAGGCGGTGCGTGGGGGCCAGGGCGCATTCAGCGGCTCGGTCTCTTATGCGGTGGAAATCCATGACGGCAGCACCGGCCGCCTCCTGGAAGCATACGTCTCGAAGCAATATCCGAATGCGATGAACTTGCCCGCGGCCTTCGGTTCGCTGAGTGCCGCGAAGACCGGCCTCGACAAGGGAGCAGACGCCCTGGTGGAGCGGCTGCGCTGACGATCCGTTGCTCGGATGATGTTTCAATCTGGGCGTTCATTTTCAGTTGTCCATATCAATAAATCATGGGCAACGGAAGATGCGCACATGTAACGACGATGCTCGAGAACATCTTTGGGGGGAGTACGAATGGACCAATTTTTAGACACGGTTGTCACGCTCGGCCCGCCCCCTTTGATCGTTTCCCTTGTCTTTGTGCTTGCGTACCTACTGGTAGGAATTCCGGTCCACTGCTGGCGCGGCGCTGAGTCCAGGGACGTCTTTGGAACGCTGGCCGGCGTGTTCGCTGCACTTGCATACATCACGCTTATTTTGAGCGTCACCCGGAATGCTTGATGCCTTTCCGTAATAGCCAGCCAGCTCGAAAGGTTGACGCATGACACGTTTTCCGCGCCTAACGTCCTCGCAAGATGTCGGTCAGACCGAGACTCCCCGACCGTATGTGTCAAAGCACGATGGCACGTCCCGTCCGGACGGGACGCATGCAACTGCGCCGCGTCAGATCGAACACCTCTTGCGATATGTAAGCGGCGCCAGCAAGCGAGTATTCCGGATTGCAAAAGGCGTGCGCGACATTGTTAGTGGGAACTTGTGATTCCGTGGTCGCCCGAAGCCGCGGTGAATTGTCTTCGAGATTGACACCATGACGAAGCACGACCCGAAATACCACGCTGCCGGCCACGCGTCCGCTTGTCTTTCGAGCCTGATTGCCTGCGAATACTGCTCGGCTGTCTATCTGCGTGTGCAGCTTGTGGAAGGTGCTTGTGCTCGCTGCCTGCGTTGTGGCGGGTTGCTGTACCGAGAGAGCACGCTCGCCTATCTCCGGCTATTGCCCCTCGTGCTGACCGCGCTGATCTTGTTTGTGGTCTCCGTTGCCTTTCCGATCGTCGAACTGGATATCAGAGGCATGCGCATGCAGGCGACGCTTTGGGGCACGGTAGAGGCGCTCTTCTCGGATGACATGCCGATGATGTCCGTTGTGGTGTTGGCAACAACGGTCCTGTTTCCCCTGGCCGAGATGCTGATGATGCTCTACCTGTTGCTGCCGATGTCTCTACGCTGTGTGCCGCCGGGTTTCGCGCACGTGGTGCGCGGCATCAGACAGGCACGACTGTGGGGCATGATCGAAGTCTTTATGCTCGGCGTGCTGGTGACGCTGGCCAAGATCTCCAGCACGGCCCATCTACTGCCGGGCCTTGCGCTTTGGTCATTCGGCGCGCTCGTGTGCGTACTGACGACCATTCTTGCATTCGATCCGCGCAGTCTGTGGCTGTATGCGGACGAGGCGCCACAGCAATGAGCATGCTCATGCCCGCCTCATCCGACGGGGGCGGTCCCTCGCAGCTGTCGGACAACGTGACGCGCCAACCGCTCGACGACGAGAATGCACCGCTGCCCGCCGTGCCCACCACCACATCGATGCGTCTCGTGTGTTGCCACGCCTGTGGCGCACTCAGTCCACAGTCGTTCGAAGGCCTACGTTGTCCGCGTTGCGGCGCTGCTCTGCACAGCCGCAAACAGGACAGCCAGGCGCGCGCGTGGGCTTTCCTGATCGCCGCCATGATTCTCCATGTCCCAGCCAACCTGCTGCCCATCATGGTTACGCAATCCATCGACGGCACATCGAACGCCACCATTTTCTCCGGCGTGGTTTATTTCTGGGTCTCCGGCTCGAAAGGGCTCGCCATCCTGGTGCTGATTCCCAGCATGGTGGTGCCGCTGCTCAAGATGATGGCCTTGACGTTGCTGCTGCTCTCGGTGCGTTTCCGCACCACTTGGCGCATCCGGCAACAAACCCGGCTGTACCGCCTCATCGAAACAATCGGTCGATGGTCGATGCTCGACGTCTTTGTCGTCGCCCTGCTCAGTTCGCTGATCCGCGCCGGCGCACTAGCCACCGTTACGCCCGGAGCGGGGCTCGTGGCTTTTTCATGTGTAGTCGTGCTGACCATGCTGGCCTCTCACAGCTTCGATCCCCGCCTGCTGTGGGATTCGCTGGACACAAATAATGACTGAACCCGCTTTGCCCCATTCCCCGACGCTCCCCGACATTCGCCGGCGAATACGCTGGCTGCCCTCGCTTGTCTGGCTGGTTCCAATCGTCGCCGCCGTGATCGGGCTGTCATTGCTGATCCATGTCCTCGTCGAGCGCGGCCCCGAGGTAACCGTGACCTTCCGTTCCGCCGAAGGTCTGGTTCCAGGCAAAACCCCGGTGCGCTACAAATCCGTCGACATCGGCCTGGTCACGGCCGTGCACCTTGCGCCGGATCACTCTCATGTCGTCGCCACCATCGCCCTGACAGGCGATGCCGGGAATTTCGCGACCATGGGCACCCGCTTCTGGGTCGTGCGCCCCCGGTTTGCCATCTCCGGCGTTTCGGGCCTGGATACCCTGCTTTCCGGCGCATACATCGGCGTCGACGCGGGCAAATCACAGGCGCGCACCCGCTCCTTCACCGGACTGGAAGTGCCGCCGGCGGTGACCTCCGACACCTCCGGCAAGCAGTTCGTGTTGCACGCCGCCGACCTCGGCTCGCTCGACATCGGCTCGCCGGTCTACTATCGGCGCGTCCGCGTCGGCCAGGTGGTGGCCTACCAGTTGTCCCCCGACGGACGCGATCTGTCTCTCCGGGTGTTCATCAACAAACCGTACGACAAGCTGGTCACCGCCGACACGCTGTTCTGGCACGCCAGCGGCGTCGACGTCAAGCTCGACGGCGGCGGTCTCAAGGTGAACACGCAATCGCTCGCTACCATCCTGTCAGGCGGCATCGCCTTCCAGACGCCGGACAATCCCGCGAGTCGCGTAGCCGCCGCCGAAGACACCCAGTTCGCGCTCGCCAGCGACCAGGCCGAGGCGCTGAAACCCGCCGACGAATCGAGTCCCGCTCTGGTGGTGCTCAATTTCGACCAGTCGCTACGCGGATTGACCCCGGGCGCGCCGGTCGATTTTCGCGGCATCGTGGTTGGCCAGGTGCGCTCGATCGGTATCGAATACCAGCGCGACGCCAAAACCTTCCGCATGCCGGTGGTCATTGAACTCTACCCGTCTCGCATGGGTTTCAGCCGGGCCGATCTCGCCAACAAGCAGAACGCGCGGAGCATCGCCGAGACCATGGCCAAACGCGGTCTGCGCGCTCAATTACGTACCGCGAGCCTGCTCACGGGCCAACTGTACGTGGCGTTCGATTTCTTTCCGCATGCGCCGCCCGTAAAAGTCGACATAGACAGCCCACTGCCCGAACTGGCCACCACGCCCAGCACCATCGACGAACTTCAGGCGAAACTTGGCAACATCGTCAGCAAGGTCGACAAAGTGCCGTTCGATCAGATTGCGGGGGATTTGCGCAATTCAATGGCGTCGTTGAACAAAGTGATGAACAACGCGGACAAGCTGGTGACGCAACTCAACGGCGACGTCATGCCTCAGGTCGACGCCGCGCTGCGGGACGCACGGAAGACGCTCCAGTCCGCCGACGCCACGCTCGCGACGGATTCCCCGACGCAGCAGGACGCGCGCCGCATGATGCAGGAGCTGACGCGCACGGCCACCTCGCTGCGCGCGTTGACCGACTATCTGGAACGCCACCCGGAAGCAATCGTGCGCGGCAAAACGAACTCGGAGCAACCATGATCGGACACTCCAGCCTCGTGTCGACGGCCCTCGGCTGGACGCTCGGCGCCTCCATATTGACCGGCTGCGCGTTCCCCGAGCCGCGCTATTACACGTTGGAGCAGGTATCGGCGGGCCGTGCGGCAGTCGAGCAGTGCGCCGCCGCGCCGGCCACCGGCTCGCGATGGATCGAGGTGGTCCCCGTAGCCGTGCCCGAACGCCTCAATCGGGCCAATCTGATTCTGAATCAGCGCAACGGCACCTTCAAGCTGCTGGAACAGGATCGCTGGCTGGCGCCGCTGCCCGACGAGTTGCGCGATGCGTTGTCGCAACGGCTGCAGTCGAGTCTCGGCGCCGTCGATATCTACCAGCGGCCCCCCTCCGGAGTGAAACCGCAATACCGCGTCACGGCCGCGGTGGTCAGCATGGATGCCGAACTCGGTATACGCGCTGGCGCGGTCATCAACTGGACCGTGCAACGCGTATCCGACGGTAAGTTGACGGCCGGCCGCACGCAGGCGGAGCGGCCGGCTCCCGGCGAACTGGGAAGCCTGGTACTCGCCTACCAGCAGATCGTCACCCAGGCCGCCGCCGATATCGCGATGGCCGTGTGTGCGCTGAAGTCATGAATTCCATCCGGCATGGTTCGGATGCGGCCCTACGTCGGGCGAGCCGCACGAAACCGTAAAGCAACGCAACGTTCGTCAACAGGTGATGACATGAAAAAACTGCTTACCCTTATTCCGCTGATCGCGGTGCTTTCCGGATGCGGGGCGGTCGCAGCACCGTGTCGTGTCGCATCCGCGGGCCTCAAGGTCATTCCGGTGGTTGGACACGCCGCGGCGGCACCAACGGATGCCTGCGCCGCCGTAATCGATTGACCAGTCCTTGAGAAAGGCTTTCTGCGGCAAGTTCTGTCGAACCGGGCGAAACCGCTGGGCGCCAGTTACAAGACTGGCGCACACCAGGCCCGGTTTTACAAAACGACTTCCGCGCAAGGAAACCTCACTTCACTTCATCGCATTCAATCAACGTTTTTCTTGATTTTCCAATCTCAAATGAAAAATATCGTCATCCTTATGATGACTGCGCTCGTCGCATCATGCTTGTTTTGCTCCCCGGCCTACGCCCAGTTTCGCGGATTCGACGACTGGAATCGATCCGGCGACAGGCGAGCCTTGTGCCGCCAATCAATTAAATTGGCAGGTGTAGAAGATGATATGGACCAACGCATCCGCGAAATTGTCATAAACTCGTATGATGCTATTCAACGCAGACCAGGAATGAGAAGTTCGACGGATGCCAATGTCTACAGCGAAGTGCTCGGCGAAACACTTAATGATGCCAAGGATCCCATACTCAGACAGCTGCTGGAGAGCTGCGCAAGGAACTTCACGATCAGCGAGCTGCGCGGCATCAACGATTTCTACATGAGCCCGGCGGGACAAGCATGGCTCCGCAAAGGTCGAGGCTTGATCATGCCCGAGATGGAAAGAGCCATTTCCAACATTCAACCTCGTATCAACGAGACCATTGAACGTCGGTACCGCGAACGCATCATGAACTGACTCGGTCGTTACCAGTATGAAGCGGTGCCGAAGACGAGGAATTGGTCTACAGTCCCCATCAAATCGGTAGACAAATATCGCTATGACGAGATTACTGCAGTTGGATTCAAGGCAATCCAGGCGCATCCAGTCGAGTGGCGTCGACTTGCACGGCTCGACGCTGACGCAGCCGCCCAGCACAGTCTCGCGGTACGCCAGCTCGCCCTTCCCGAACATCCTCACCGTCTGCTCGCGTGAGTAAACTGACACGGGTGAGGCCTGCACGGCACGGCTCTGCGTCCACGCTGCGTGCCCACCGAACAGCCGCTCGTCAGAGAACAGCACCTGCTCGGCGTATGCAAGGTACGCGGACAGGTGTTGCGCCTCGGCCCATTCCTTCGCAAAGTGGGTCCTGGAGGTGTCGATGAAGCCCTTCGCAAACGCCGAGCCGCGGGCGTAGTACATTCTCATCTCCTGCGTGATGTGCTGCAACTGACGCTTGAGCGTTGGCAACGTCACGACTCCGCTCCGATGGGCGTACAGCGCCAGCGTCCGGCGAAGCTGATGGCGCGTAAACGGCCACTGCTGCCCGAGTGCGTACTTCGACTCCTCCTCCCACGAGCGGTGCATGTCGATACGCTTCAGTTCAGCGATATCCTCGACCGTGATAGTCGGAAAGACGCGCTTACGAAAGGCTTCGATAGCTTCCTGTATGTTACCTGCCCGATTTGCCACGTATCGATAACGCAGGCCCATCTGGCAGAACAGCAGGTGTGACCCGTCCGTCGACTCAGCGTAGCCTCGCGCGCCGTGCGCACGGTGTGCCTCGCCCGATAGCCGTTGTGCGAGCCTGATGGCGCGGGCAGCGAGCGGACTGGTCACCCAGCATGCGCGCCTGGGTCGACCCCCAGCCAGTTTGGTCGTGATGCCCTCGATGGTGTAGTGCGTCACGCCATCCAGCCGTGTCTCGCTCAGGCAGTCGTATGGGAGGGTCTCTGCTTCCGTCGCGCGCATGCCGGTGAACGTCGGGATGACGAGTGCACTAATCGATGACACGAGCGACGACACGACGCCAGGCGAATCGTCGCACTGGAAGTGCGCAGCAGTCGCTTTCAGCGCTGCAGAGACGCCCGGCCTCTCTCCAGCGTATCTGCGAGCGAGGTGGCTCGAGAGCATGTCGGCGGCGCCCTCTGCGATACTGAGGTCCTGCTCACAGACCGACAGAAAGTGCTGATAGATCCGCGTCGGGATGACCGGGTGTTGTGAATATATAGCGCGTTGCGCGATGCGTTCACGTAGAGGTATGTCCAGTTGGGCCAGCGGTACGCGCACCCCTGTGGCGTCAACGCCCAGACGGTGAAGCTTTACCAGAATCGAGTAAAGAGGCTGCGCCTTCGTCTCCATCCCGGCTTGCGCCGCATAATCCAGAACAACCGCGGCAGTGGACAGGCCCTCATAGAGCGTAAGCTGACGTGCCGAGGTAAAGAGCGTGAACGCCCTCAGGTGCGTTGAAAGGATTTTTAGCGTCCCAGTTGCCGGTGTCGTATCGGTCGCTTCATGCATCAGAAAATACATCGCCTGCTTCCACTGACGTGTAGTCGCCTCTGAAAGGGTTCGACTCGCACCGTCAGGCAGGTGCCCCCTGAAATGGATGTGGGTGCGATGCAGTCCGAACGTATATGCCTGGATATCCCAGGCGTCTTGACCGAACAGCAAAACAGCGTTCCCATCTGTATCCCGCGTGACAACCGTATCATCCTCGACACGATACCAGTCGGGCCGCTCAGCGATCGGCGCGATCAGCGTGTTATTCATGCCACTCCCAATTCGTAAAGCTGGTCGAGCCTGGCCGACCAGAAAGCGTCCAGATTCCCTTCGACATCAACGTCATGCTCAATCTGATCGACCAGCGCGGCGTCGCGCCTGCGCAGTTCATCCAGCAGGAAGTCAATGCGCTGCAGTACAGCGCCAAACGAACTGCTGTACTGCTCGATCGAATCGGCGCGTCCGCTCACGAGCCTGACGCAATGACGACAGCTCAGCAGCTTATGGATGTCGGCAGCGTCAGCGTGCACGCGATATTGATCGCAGAAGAGACATCCTTCGGTCGAGCGGCAATCCGGCTTCACGGTAACTGATGCGGCGATCGGCCCAGGTTTGCGGAAATCGATGCAGACGCCCACTGCGCTCCTGATGCTGCCAGTCGGGTCTTCACCGATCTTTAAAACGGTCTTCTCGACCGACGCGAGGAATGCGCCCATCTCAGCCTTGTGCGCGGCGTCCGTGCCGTTCGAGTACGAGCGCAGCGCCGTTTCTACCGAGTGCCCCATCAGTCTGGCTGCGACGCCAGGACCGTGTTTGCTCACCGCCCAATCCTGCTTCGCCACACGCCATTGGCCCGCGGTAATGCGCGGCAGCACGATCCCGAGCGTGTCGAGTCGATCGTAAAGCTGAACCAGAAACTCAGGTGGGAGACACACTAGCTGTCCTCGCTGCGCAGAACGCCCGACTGTCATGAACAGCGCGTCGCAGTCTGCGTCCTGCACCAGATACTCACGCAACGCCAGATAAGCCTTGAGCTTCGGCATGAAGCCCAGCGAGACGGTGAATGTAACGTCCCGCCCGCCTGCCCGGTACTTGACCTCACGAAACGTCTGACGTGCAACCGACGCATCCCGCAGGCTCGAGCTGATCATGGCCAGCAGCTGGGCGAGGTTGACTCCCGTTTCGGCCAGAAACAGCGCGGCAAAGCAAAGGATCGCCATCGAAGCGTGCGAGCGGCGGATCGGTGCCCGCGCGTCCCCGTTTGCCAGCGCGAGTTGTTTAGCCGTTAATCTGACGATGGTCCCCGAGCGGTCACGATAACTGTTAGCCCCTGCCTCGATCATCCGTGAATTGGTTCTGATCGTGATCGGGGTTGCCATTTTTGATGCCACTCCCGACGGTCTCGCATCCGTTCGCCATCAGTTCGAAGGCGACAGCGACATTGAGATCGCCTGGGAATCGGACAACGAAGCGACATTACTTTCCGATCCGGGTGCGGCTGACTCACAGGTACTTGTCGTCAGCACGATCGGATTCAGCAGGCTGCACTCCCAATTCGTCAGCCTAGTCAAGCAACAGTACCCCGAATTGAGCATTCTGGTCGTCAGCGCCACCGCCAGCGAAGAACAGGCGGCCTATGCCTTTTCCGCCGGCGTTTCCGGATTCGTCGGCGGATTCGGCCGCAGATCGGATTTTGTCGAGGCGCTGAGGATTGTCGCCGACGGTGGAAAATACGTCAGCTTGCCCCAGACGACAACGCCGGATCAGCAGGGCGACGCACCGTCTGAAAATTAGGACCTGCGCTTGTCGACCACGTATCTGACTACGTCGTCGAGCGTGCGCAGCCGGCCGTAGTCGGACTCGGGAATATCGACCTTGAGCCTTGTGTGGAGCCCCGCCAGGAAATTGAGCCAATCCATCGAGTCAAGGTCGACATGGCTGCGCAACGGGCGATCGGTGCGCAGCGTCGACGTGTCGACTTCCGGTGCGATCGCCTTGAGCGTCGCCAATACGGCGGCGCGTACGTCGGTATCGTTCATCGGCTCAACTCCTCGGGGTCCTGCAATGCGTCGCTCAGCTCGACGAGGAACAGCGCGCCGCGATGGCCGTCGGATACGCGATGATCAGCGGATAGACTGGCGGTCACGACCGGCATGATCCTGAGTCCGCCGCCTTCGGCCCACGGCCGCTCGACGACCCGCCCGAACCCCACGAGCGCGACCTGCGGCGGATAGATGACACCGAACACTTCCGCAGCGCCCCGCTCGCCGAGATTCGTCACGGTGATCGTCGATTGCGACAACTCGGAGCTCCGCAACGAGCCGGCCCGGCAGCGTTGTGTCATGTCCAGCAGCTCGCGCATCAATTGGATCAGCGGCTTCGAGTGTGCATCGAGCAGTGCAGGTGCAATCAGGCCGCCCTGGCGCAGCGAGATCGCCACGCCGAGGTGCACCTCGCCGGCAGCCTGAAAAACGCCTTGACGGTAAAAGCCGTTGAGTTCGGGGAACCGGCTAAGCGTCACGGCCACGGCCTTGAGCAGCAGCGCTGCCGGAAGCAGCCGGTCTACGACGGAACGTTTCGCGTTCTCCGCGGCAAGCCACGCGAGCGCCTTGCCCAACGGGATCGTTTCGGACACGTAGTAGTGCGGGATCTCGCGCTTCGAGCGCTCCATCGCGGCGGCGATCACGCGCCTCATTTCTTGAAGGCGCTCGCCTGTCGCGGCGGCCGCGGTCGGAGCCGCGACGGCGGCGACGGTCCGCTCGACATCCGCCAGCGTCACCGAGCCGCCGGGACCGGTGCCGGGCGCGGCGTCGAGATCGACGCCATGTCGTTGCGCAAGTTGTCGGGCGGCGGGCGAGATCTTGCGTCGCACGCCGGCGCGGACGGTCGCGGGCAGCCGCACCTGCCGGCGCGCAAGCCTGACGGCTGGCGGCGTTTCGCCGGGCTCGAGCAGCGTCGCGATCGGCGTGCCGACCGGAATCTTCTCGCCCGGCTCGGCGATCAGTTCGTCGACCGTGCCTTCCTGCCAGCTTTCGATATCGACGGCGGCCTTGCTCGTGTCGACGATTGCGATCACCTGGCCTTTTTTCACGACGTCACCGGGCTTCACCTTCCATTCGAGCAGCGTGCCCTCGTCCATGTCGGCGCCCATCGAAGGTAATGTGAATTCGATCATGCTTCCTCCTCCCGGAGCGCGTGAGCATTCACGAAAGCAATTGTTTCACCGCGGCGACAATCTTGTCGACTTGCGGCAAGGCCGCCTCTTCCATGTGCCGGGCATACGGAATCGGTACGTCCTCGGCGCACACGCGCGCGAGCGGCGCATCGAGTTCGTAGAAAGCCTGTTCGACGATGCGCGCGATGATTTCTGCGGCGACGCTCGCGCTGCGCCAGCATTCGTCGACGATTACCGCCCGCCGACACTTGATCACCGAAGCCATGATCGTCGCGTCGTCGAGCGGGCGCAGCACGCGCAGATCGAGCACTTCGGCCGAAATGCCGTCGTTTGCGAGCGCATCGGCCGCCTGGAGCGCTTTCGGCAATGAGCCGCCATACGCAATGATCGCGACGTCCCGACCGTCGCGCCTCACCTTCGCCGACCGGATGTCGACGGCATCGGCATCGGGCAAATCGCCCTCCATGTTGTAGAGGCCGGCATGCTCGAAGATCAGCACGGGGTCCGGATCGGCCAGCGCCGGCGCCAGCATGTGGCGCGCGTCTTCGATGGTCGCGGGCGCGAGGACCTTGATTCCCGGAATGCCGGCATACCAGCCTTCGAAGCTGTGCGAATGCTGCGCCGCAACCTGTCGGCCGGCGCCCGTGGCCATTCGGACGACGAGCGGCACGGAGAATTGCCCGCCGGACATGTGGTGATAAAGCGCGGCGGTGTTGACGATCTGATCGAGCGCCAGCAGGCTGAAGTTGACCGTCATGACCTCGACGATCGGGCGCATGCCGCCCAGTGCCGCGCCGATGCCCGCGCCGGTGAAGGCGAGTTCCGACAGTGGTGTGTCGCGGATGCGTTCGGGACCAAACGCATCCAGCAATCCGGCCGACACGGCATAGGTGCCGCCGTATCGGCCCACGTCCTCGCCCATCAGAAACACGCGCGGGTCGTTCGACAGCGCGTCGCGCAACGCGTCGCGCAGCGCTTCGCGGTAGGTGAGCCGCTTGGTCACGATGGGCCTCCCGTTATCGTGTACACGTCTTTCGCGAGGTCTTCGACGCACTCCCACTCGCCGGCCTCGGCAAACGCGACGGCGCGCGCTACTTCAGCGTTCGCGTCGGCGTCGAGCGCGACGAATTCGTCCTCCGTCAGCTTGCCTTCGGCCTTGAGCCGAGCGGTGAACGTGTGGATCGGCCCGCGCGTCTTCCATTCGTCGACTTCCGCCTTCTGGCGATAGAGTTCGGCGTCGTACATCGAATGCGCGCGGAAGCGGTAAGTGCGAAGTTCCAGGAACATCGGCCCCTCGCCACCTCTCACGTATTCGACGGCGTCCATGGCCGCCTCGTGCGCGGCGACGACGTCCATTCCGTCGGCCGACGACACACGCATGTCGTACGATGCGGCTTTCACGCAGAGGTCCGTCTGGGACTCGCTGCGCTCGACGGCCGTGCCCATCGCGTACAGGTTGTTCTCGCAGCAGAACAATACCGGCAGCTTCCAGAGCGCCGCGAGATTCATCGATTCGTGGAACACGCCCTCGGCGACTGCGCCGTCGCCGAAAAAACACGCGGTGACGCGCTTGCCGGACTGCATCTTCTCGGCGAGTGCGAGCCCGGCCGCGAGCGGCAAGCCGCCGCCCACGATAGCGTTCCCGCCGAATAGTCGGATGCGCCGGTCGAACAGATGCATCGAGCCGCCACGACCGCGTGCGCAACCCTCGCGCTTGCCGTACATTTCCGCCATCAGGACGCCCATGTCCATGCCGCGCACCAGTGCGTGAGCGTGTTCCCGGTAGGTCGCGACGACGTTGTCGTCGGGATCGAGGGCGTGCAACGCGCCAATGCCGGTGGCCTCCTCGCCGATGTACAGATGGAGGAAGCCCCGTATCTTGCCCGCGCCGTACAGCTCGGCGCATTTCTCTTCGAGACGGCGCACGCGCAGCATGTCGCGCAGCAGGACGAGCGCAAGGTCCTTGCCGTAGGGCACGGGGCCCGACGGCGGCGGCGGAGCGGGGTGCTCGACGGTCGTCATGCGCCTGCCTCCAGTGTCGAGATGTCCCCTTCGGCCAGCCCCAGCTCACGGGCTTTCAGCAGGCGGCGCATAATCTTGCCGCTGCGCGTATGCGGTAGTTGCTCGACAAACGCGATTTCCTTCGGAGCGACTGCCGCCCCTAGACGCATTCTGGCGTGAGCGAGCAATTCCATGCGGAGCGCCTCGTCGGGCTGGTGGCCCGCATTCAGCGAGACGAACGCCTTGACCGCCTCGCCGACCACCGGATCGGGCTTACCGATCACCGCGGCTTCGGCGACGGCCGGATGCGCCATCAGCGCGCTTTCCACTTCGAACGGGCCGATCAGATGCCCCGCCGATTTGATCACGTCGTCGGCGCGCCCGACGAACCAGTAGTAACCGTCCGCGTCGCGCTGCGCCAGATCGCCCGTCAGATACCAGCCGCCCGCGAAACACTTCCCGTAGCGCGCGTCTTCATTCAGGTAGCCGCGAAACATTGAGGGCCATCCTTGCCTGAGCGCCAGCTCGCCCTCGACGCCTGGCTCGTCGACGAGCTGCACGCCGCCTGCCGCGTCGCGGCGCAAGATCGCCGCATCGACGCCGGGCAGCGGCCTGCCCATCGAACCGGGCTTGATGTCGAAGGCGGGAGTGTTCGCGATCATGATCCCGCCCGTTTCCGTCTGCCACCAGTTGTCGTGGATCGGCAGCCCCAACACTTCCTTTCCCCACCAGACGGCTTCCGGATTCAACGGCTCGCCGACGCTCGCGATGAAGCGCAGGCATGGGAACGCATGGCGCTTCGCGACTTCGGCGCCGGCTCGCATGAGCATGCGCACGGCAGTCGGCGCGGTGTACCAGACGGACACGCGCTCGTCCTCCAGGATGCCGTACCACCGTTCGGCGTCGAATTCCTCGCGATCGACAACGGACGTCACGCCATGCAGCAGCGGCGCAATGATCCCGTACGAGGTGCCCGTGACCCATCCGGGATCGGCGGTACACCAGTAGGTATCGTCGGCGTGCAGGTCGAGCGCGTATCGGCCGGTGGCCCAATGCGTGATCGCCGCGTCATGCACGTGCACCGCGCCCTTCGGCGTGCCCGTGGTGCCGCTCGTGAAATGCAGCAGTGCCATGTCTTGCGCGGAGGTCGCTTCGTAGCGGCAAGAATCGGATGCGCTCGCCATCAGTGCGGCGAGGTCCTGCGTGCTGGGGATCAGTGTTGCGCCGGACTCTTCGGCGATGAGCAGGACGTGCTTCAGTCCCGGCATGCGATCGCGCCATCGCGCGATCTTACGCTCGAAGAGCGCGTCGGTCGTGACGAGCACCGTTCCCGCGCCCAGGTTGATTCGCGTGGCGATGGGCTCCGGCCCGAACGCGGAGAACAGCGGCGAGACGACCGTACCGTTTTTCAGGCTGCCGAGCACCGCGATGTAGAGCTCGAGGATGCGACCGGCGACGATGAAGAGACGGTCGCCCTTGCCGACTCCCAAGCTGCGCAGCACGTTGCAGAAGCGGTTGCTCAGCGCCGCGAGTTCGCCGTAGCTGACGGCTCGGGGCGCCGCATCGCGTGCGAGAAAGCGCAGCGCGGTCTTGTCTCTGCCGGGGCCAGTGCAATGGCGATCGACGGCCTGCCACGCGATATTCAGGCCGCCGCCCGGCTCGACAGCGAGTTCCCGTGCGGCGGCGGCCCACGAGAATCGGCGTCGTTCGTCGTCGTAGTCGAGCAGATTCGGGGTGACCCGCAGGTCGGCGGGCGTTTTGGCGATTACCGCAGGCGCGTTCATACAAACATGATCCGGTCGACCTCGAGCTTTCACTCTAGATAGCGAATGCCGACGCACAGTTGACATGCGTCAAGGGCGATTCGGCGCGATGTCGAGGGCGTAGCATTGGCGCAGTGCGTCAATGCGTCGGCCCGATCCGCACGAGACGAGCGCGAGCGCAGCAACAGAGCCAAAGGTTTCGCGCCCTTGTTGCCGGATGTGCTCGTATCGCATCGCCGCATCCGCGCGTCGACGGCCGCCACGCGCGAGGGCGAAGCCGTCCACGAATCACGTTGGTTGCACTGCCGGCCCGCGTCGGTTGTGTGGATTGCCTCAGTGCGCGCGGAAGCCCGACGACGAAACTGACTGGAAAACGCAAGGCGAAGCGCTCGTGAGAGTCTCTCTTGTCCCTTTCCTGCGTCGCGCGCGCGTGCCGCGAACGATGCTCAGCAAAGATGTCCGGCAGCCGGAACGCGGCACGACAAATCAATTTCCGCTGATTACCGATTTACGGCGGTGCGAGCGTGTTCGACGACGGGACGAACCGAGTTGTTTCTTGCCCGACCGCGTACCACCGGAGGCGACCATGGCTTGCATTCGAACGACACGGCCAGCAGACTGGGATGCTCGGACGATCGGTCGAGTGCATTTCACCGATGCTGAATCCGTCCAGCTTCATGCGGGGATTGTCGGGCATCAAGAGACCGACTGCCTCTGCGAGATCGTCGGCCACTCGCTGACGGCAACCTGTCGCCGCACCGGGCTCGACGACGCGCGCTTTCGGCCGTGGGCACGAGCGTTTCGCGATTGCGCGTTCGACCGCCACCGCCTCGGAACCGCACTGGCGTCCAGATCGATCTCGTCACGCGTCATCTCGAAGAGACGCCTGTCTCCTGCCGAACGCGGCAACGCGGCGCTGCCGC
Source organism: Burkholderia savannae (assembly GCF_001524445.2). Classification (NCBI taxonomy): domain Bacteria; kingdom Pseudomonadati; phylum Pseudomonadota; class Betaproteobacteria; order Burkholderiales; family Burkholderiaceae; genus Burkholderia; species Burkholderia savannae. Next base: position 96,472 of record NZ_CP013419.1, on the reverse strand, counting down.
TGTATCCGAATATCGGCCTCGTCGAAGGTGTGGAGCTTAGCGTCGGATGGAAGATGGCGACGCCGTTCCGTGTGATCGGTGCGCCGTGGATCGACGGCTGCGCGCTCGCGGATGACCTCAGCGCGATGTAACTGAACGCCACGTTCGTGCCGACCTGGTTCGTGGCGACACAAGGGACGCACGGCGCCGCGCACCGCGAGGGTCTGTAGACTGGACCGCTGCCGGGAACCATGCGGCCGGGCGGCAACGGGCTGGCGGTTGCGCCCGTGCTGCCTACGCGCTGCCGGGACCGCTTCCGAATCGACGCGATTCGCGCGTTGGTTGGCTCGCCCGTGATGGCGGACCTGTCGGCCGACGGGTGTACGCCGCGAAATCGAGCGGTTCGCCGATGCGCAGAACGCGGTGCTCGCACGCGAGCGGGCGGCGTTTCTGCTGTATTGACGCCGGCGTTCTCGACATCTGGATCGTGCGTCGCCCCGGCGAGTGCAAAGCCCCCTCGCGTCCCCATTTTGGCCGTTGATCTTCGTCAACGAACGCGACCGGTACCAGCCGAAAATGGGCTCTCCATTGACGAAAAGGAGTGCGACATGAGCGAGCCAACCACCAAGCTGCCGGTCAAGAAGGCGCAGGCCAATACGGAAGAATCGTCGTTGACCGCGCCTTTCTGGCACCCTATCGAGACACTGCGGCGCGAGATCGATCGCCTGCTCGACGATTTCGATCACGGCGTGCGCGTGTCGTCGATGCGTCGATCAATCTTCGACATCGAACCGTTCTGGCGCCGCGGACGAGAATGGTCGGCCGAGCCCGCAGTCGACTTCATCGAAACCAACAAGTCCTACGAAATCACGGCGGAATTGCCGGGCTTGAGCGAGAAGGACATCGAGGTCAAGCTCTCGAACGGCGGCCTGTCGATCCGCGGCGAAAAGCAGGAAGAGAAGGAAGAAAAGCGCAAGGACTATTACGTTCACGAGCGCCGTTTCGGTGCGTTCGAGCGATACTTCAGGATGCCGGACGGCGTGGACTGCGACAAGATCGAAGCAACGTTCGACAAGGGCGTGCTGAAGGTCACGCTGCCAAAGACGCCGGAAGCATCCAATGCCGAGAAGAAAATCGAGATCAAGGCGGGCTGACGCTTCGCCGTTTCCCGATCGAGAACCGCGTGACCGATTTCGCCGACCGTGTCGATGCGGTGGATGCCCGCCATCTAGGCGGCGGCGCGGTCGCGCCTCGCAATAGCGTCACCGGTCGTCCACGCCGGCGATTTACGGCGCGGACTTGGATGGCAATCACCAGCCTGCTGCTGCTCGGAGCCGCATTGCTGGCGTGGTGGCTCGTCGCGAACCGCAGCGAGCCCGTGCATTATGTCACGAGCCCCGTCACGCGCGGGTCGATCGTGCGCACGGTTACGGCGACAGGCACCTTGAACCCCGTGCTGACGATCATCGTCGGCAGCTATGTGTCGGGTGTGATCCAGAGCCAGTATTGTGACTTCAACACACGCGTCCATAAAGGCCAGCTCTGCGCGAAGATCGATCCGCGCCCGTATCAGGCCGTGGTCAACCAGGCGCGCGCTGACCTGGCGAACGCACGCGCGCAGATCGTCAAGGATCGCGCCCAGCTCGACTATGCGCGGCGGAACGACGAACGCGACGCGAAACTGCTCAACCACGGCATCGTCTCCCAGGACACCGCTGACAATGCGCGCAGCGTGCACGAACAAGCGAAGGCCCAGGTCGCCGTCGACGCCGCGGCGATCGACGAGAAGGCCGCAGCCCTCGACACGGCGCTCGTCAATCTAGGCTACACGGACATCGTGTCGCCTGTCGACGGCACCGTCGTCTCACGCAACATCACCATCGGCCAAACCGTTGCCGCGAGCTTCCAGACGCCGACACTCTTCCTGATCGCGACCGACCTGACGCACATGCAGGTGGACACGAACGTCAACGAGAGCGATGTCGGTGACCTGCATGAAGGCAATGCCGCGACCTTCACCGTCGAAGCTTTCCCGAAACGGCAGTTCGAAGGGCATGTTTTGCAAGTGAGGCAGGCCCCGCAGACCGTGCAGAACGTCGTGACGTACGACGTCGTGGTCAGCGTCGCGAACGACGACCTGAGCCTGAAGCCTGGGATGACGGCGACGACACACATCGTCATCGACCGGCATGATCACGCGCTGCGCGTGCCGGATCAGGCGTTGCGCTACACGCCGTCCGGGGCGGGCGTGAACCCGGCGGAGCTGCAGCCCGATGGCCGTCCGCAGTCCGCCGCTCGGGTCTGGGTGCTTCGCGACGGCCGTCCTTTCGCGATCGATGTCGCGACTGAGCTAGACGACGATACGTATTCCGAGGTGACGCGCGGCGCGCTCAGGGAGGGCGATCGAGTCATCGTCGCCGAAACGATCGCACACGCCGGAGCCGGTACGATCGCCACGCCGCTGTTGCGCAGGTGACGACGCGAGGCGCGCGATGGGCGAGATTGTGGTCGAGCTTCGGGATGTGACGAAGGTCTATGCGACGGGCGGCGTGGAAATGCGCGCGCTCGACTGCGTCAACCTCTCGATCGAACGCGGCGAATTCATCGCAGTCATGGGATCGTCGGGCTCCGGCAAATCGACGCTGATGAACGTGCTCGGCTGTCTCGATCGCCCGAGCGGCGGCCGCTACGTGCTGGAGGCGGTCGACACCGCCGGGCTCTCCGAGCCAGATCTCGCACGCATCCGCAGCAGCCGGATCGGCTTCGTGTTCCAGAGCTTCAACCTCCTCGCGCGGACGAGCGCACTCGAGAATGTCGCACTTCCTCTCTTCTACGCGACAACGGGGCCGGCAAGCCGCGCGGAGCGCGTCGCGCGCGCACGGCAGGCGTTGCGCTTCGTCGGTCTAGCCGATCGCGAGCGCAATACCAGCAGCCAGCTCTCCGGCGGGCAGCAGCAGCGCGTAGCGATCGCACGGGCGCTCATCGGCAACCCGAGCATGCTGCTTGCCGACGAGCCGACCGGCAATCTCGATACGCGCACGTCGCACGACATCATGTCGATGCTGCTCGCGCTCAATCGCGAACACGGCATGACGATCGTGGTCGTCACCCACGAGCAGGATATCGCGGCGTATATGGACCGCGTCGTGACGATGCGCGATGGCAAAATCGTGTCCGACGAACGCCGAGACACGCGTTCGGGCGTATACGCGGGCAAGACGGCCCAGGCTCCACCCGCTGGCGCGTCGGGCCCGCAAACCGCGTCTTACGGCCGGCTGCGGTCGGGCTTTGCGACGATGACACTGTCTGCCGCCGCAGTCGCACTCTGGCGCAACAAGATGCGCTCGGCACTCACCGTGCTCGGCGTCTTCATCGGCGTCGCCGCGTTGATCGCGATGGTCGCCGTCGGGAAGGGCGCCAACGAAGCGGTGCGCAAGCAAATCGAAAGCCTTGGCACTAACCTCCTCGTTGTCCTGCCCGGCGCGACGACGGCCACCGGCGTACGTGCCGGCTCCGGCAGCGCGTCGACGCTGACCGTCGACGACGCGCGCGCTGCGGCGCGACGACACGGCCGTCAGTTCCGTCAGTTACCTGATCCGCCAGATAGGCCAGGTCGAGTACAGCGGCCAGAACTGGTCAACGAACATCCAAGGGATCGCCCCCGGTTATCTGAACACCACGGGCTGGCACATCGCAGTCGGGCGCGCGCTAGACGAAAGCGACGAGCGGGATGCCGCGATGGTCGCGCTTATTGGGCAAACCGTCTATCAGCAGTTGTTCGCGCGGGGCGAAAACCCCGTCGGCGCCAAGATCCTCGTGAAGGGCGCGCCGCTGCGCGTTGTCGGCCTGCTCGCGGCAAAAGGGCAAACGGCGTACGGGCAGGACCAGGACGACGTGCTGCTCATGCCGTTCAGCGCGGCCGAACAGAAAGTGCTCGGCGTCGCGGTGCCGAACCAGGCCCAGACGTCAGCCGATCCATATTTTCCACCCGTCGCGAATCCTTACGGAAGCTTTCCGCGGCTCACCGGCTACGTCAACCAGATCTATGTGCAGGCCGCGAGCCCGACGCTAGTGCAGACCGCCATCGACCAGGTGACAGACACGCTGCGGCGACGGCATCATCTGCGCGCGTCTGAAAACAGCGATTTCGCGGTGCGCGACTTGAGCCAGATTGCGGAAACCGCGCAGGGCAGCAGTCGCATCATGGCGCTCCTGCTCGCGACGGTCGCGTCGATTTCGTTGCTCGTCGGCGGCATCGGCATCATGAACATCCTGCTCGTGTCGGTCACCGAGCGCACGCGCGAGATCGGGCTGCGAATGGCGATCGGCGCTCGCCGTCTCCACGTACTGCTGCAGTTTCTCGTCGAGGCCGTGTTCCTCAGCGCGATGGGCGGTGTCGGCGGTATCGTATTCGGAATCGCCGCATCGGAACTGATCACGGCCATCGCGCACTGGCCTGTCCTGGTGTCGCCGGCTGCCGTCGCGGGCGGCTTTGCTTTCTCGACCGTCGTCGGCATCTTCTTCGGCTATTACCCTGCGAGGAAGGCATCCCGGCTCAATCCAATCGAGGCGCTGCGCTATGAGTGACGGCTTCGGCGTCTCCCGCCACAGCGCCGCGGCGTGCCGCGGATGGCAGCGGTGCCTGTCGCCGGCAGTGCTGCTGGGCGCGATCGCGACGCTCGCTGGGTGCGCGGCGGGGCCCGACTACGTGTCGCCCGCGCCGCCACTCGACCCCCGCTTCCTGCCGTCCCCCGCTGCCTTCCCGCCGGCGGGAGGCGACGACGGCACCCAGCACGCACAAGCAGGCGCGGCCGTGCCCGAACGCTGGTGGACCGCGTTCGCTTCGCCTCAACTCGACGACACGGTCTCGGAAGCGATCGCGGACAGCCCAACGCTCGACACCGCGCGCGCGACTCTTGAGCAGGCGCAACAGGCCATCCTGGCGGCACGCGGCGGGTTGTTTCCGCAAGTGGATGTCGCGGCCAGTGGCAAGCATGCCCGCACGAGCATCGGTGCCGACGAGTCGGTACATACGATTGGCAACCTGCTCGCCGTCGGCCCGACCGTCAGCTACGACCTCGACCTGTCAGGCCGCGTGCGACGGCAAGTCGAACAGCAGACCGCGCTGGCCGAGTACCAGCGCGACGCGCTCGCCGCTGCCTATCTTGCATTGACAGGCAACACTGTGACGCAGGCGCTGACGGCTGCGAGCGCGCGCGAGCAGATTGCTGCCGTCGACGACATCGTCGCGGTGGACCGGCACAATGTCGAACTCGTCGAAATCGAGCGAGTGGTGGGCAAGGCGTCGGACAGCGACGTGCTCGCTGCACGCAGCCAGCTTGCATCCGACCTCGCGCTGGCACCACCACTCGCGCAGCAACTGAGCGCGGCCGAGGATGCGCTCGCGATTCTCGTCGGCAAAACGCCCGCAAGATGGCAAGCGCCGCGTTTCGATTTCGGCATGATCGCGCTGCCGCTCGAAGTTCCGGTGAGCCTTCCGTCGGCATGGCTGAAGGCGCGGCCCGACATTCGCGCGGCGCAGGCACAGCTGCATGCGGCAAGCGCCGCGATCGGCGTCGCGACGGCGCAGCTCTATCCGGACGTGACTTTGAGCGCGTCGTGGACGCAAGCCGCGAGCGCAATGGGGCCGCTTTTCGAACCGGCAAGCCGGCTATGGTCGGTCGCGGCCGCGCTGACGGTGCCGCTCTTTCATGGCGGCACGCTTAAGGCGCAGCAGCGCGAGGCGATCGATGCGTTCGACGCCCAGCTCGGCTCCTACCGACAAACAGTGCTGACCGCGTTCGGCCAAGTCGCCGATACGCTGCGCGCGCTCGAGCATGATGCCGACGCGCTCGCCGCGCAACGCGAGGCGCTGGACACAGCGAAAGCGTCGCTCGACCTCGAGCAGGAGAGCTATCGCGTCGGCACCGCGAGCCTGGTCGACGTGCTGCAGGCGCAGCGACTTTACGCGCAGGCACGCGTCGGCTACGCGAAAGCGAAAGGGCTACGGTATGTTGATACGGCCCAGCTTTACGTCGCGATGGGCGGCGACGCGCATGCGTGGGCGGACCGCGATGCGGGGCACCGGGAACCGACCTCGGATGCTGGCCGCCCCCTCGACCGCCGTCACGCTGGCGGCGGGGAGTGATCCACATCGCTGCCCCGCATCAGCGGGCGATATGTGGATAGAGCCGTGCGCTTACGATCACCATCATCACGAGAAAAACAGTCAGCACGACAAGATCGTGCGCGAGTCCCAGATGCGGGACCGCGTCATAGCCTGGCAACAGAAGCAAGCGCAGCGCATCGACCTGGTAGCTGAGCGGATTCAGGTGGGCGACGACCTGCAGCGCGCGCGGCATCATCGCTGTCGGATAGATCGCGTTGCTCGCGAAAAAGAGCGGCATTGTCAGCAGTTGCCCGACGCCCATGAAGCGCTCCCTCGTCTTCACGAGGCACGCGATGATCAGCGAGAAGCTCGAGAACACAGCAGCGCCGAGCACCACGAACAGCACGAGCCCTGCGAGCGCGAGCGGATCGAAGCGCATGTGCACACCGAGCATCGCGCCCAACGCAATGACCACCATGGCCTGGACCAGCGCGCGCGCTCCACCGCCGAGCGCCTTGCCCAGCACCAGCGCCGCACGCGGCGTCGGGCTCGCCAGAAACTTGTGAACGATGCCGAGGTCGCGCTCCCAGATGATCGAGATGCCGTTGAAGATAGCGATGAACAGCACGCTTTGCGCGAGGATCCCCGGCGTCAGGAAATCGAGGTAGCCCATGTCTACGGTCTCAATTACGCGTGCCCGGCTCATCACCTGCCCGAAGATCAGCAGCCAAAGCGCCGGTTGGATCGCGCGAGTCGCGAGTTCGGTTGGGTCGTGCCGCAGCTTGCGGATCTCCATGTCGGCAATCGCCAGCGTCTTCGCAACAAACTGCGCGAAGCGCCGAGCCATCCCGGGCAGCGGCACGTCAGCTGAGTCGCTCGGAGGTGCGGCGCGTCTGTGACGTTTCATCATACGATCCCTGCGTGCCTGCTTCGTCACGCGTGAAGTACGCGAAGGAATCTTCGAACGTCGCACCAGGCCCGATTTGTGCGGTGAGCTCTCGCGGCGCACCGATCGAGGTGACACGACCGCGACTCATGATCGCGACGCGGTCGCACAGCCGTTCGGCTTCCTCGAGGTAGTGCGTCGTCAGCAAGATTGCACTGCGGTACTCCGCCTTGAGTCGTTCGACCTGCTCCCAGACAGTTGTTCGCGCGATTGGATCGAGTCCTACGGTTGGCTCGTCCAGAAACAGCACCTTCGGACGATGCAGGGTCGATTGCGCGATCTCGAGGCGCCGAATCATCCCGCCCGAGTAGGTCTTGACGAGCTTGTCGCCGAATTCGGCGAGTTCCATGAAAGCCAGAGCGCTGCGAATTCGGGCGGCGCGTTCCGCGCGCGGAATGTCATACAGCTTCGCAAACACAAGCAGGTTCTCGTAGCCAGTCAGATCGCCGTCCGCTGACAATGCCTGCGGCACGTACCCGATCTCGCGTCGCACCGAGCTCGCCGCCTCGACGATATCAAAACCGGCGACGGTCGCGCGACCAGATGTCGGCGGAAGCAGCGTCGTCAGCATCTTGATCACCGTCGTCTTGCCGGCGCCGTTGCGTCCGAGCAAGCCTAACGCCTCCCCGGGATTCAGGGACAAGGTCATTTCGTCGACAGCGCAGAGCTCGCCGAAACGGCGGGTGAGACGGTCAGTCGCAACGACCGGCTTGAGTGACGCTTTGTTCATGCAAGCACCGATCCTGAAAGGGAGCCGCAGCACGAAAGGAAGACAGTACGACGTTTGATACGAATTTTTGCAGTCGTGGATTCCACGCGCTTGACGCACGTCAATCGAGTCTGCAACGCGCCCGGTGACGCGCAAAAGCTCGAGAAAAGCGACTACCCCGTCCACCGGATCGGACACGCGATCCGCGTCGACCTGTTCACGTGGTACACAAAGCCGCCTCAAACATGGCATGGCGGCGGCGACAAATCTGCAGCAGTCACGGCATAAGCGGAGGGATCTACATGAATCCGACGCAACGCTCCAACAAACTGCCCAGCAGAAGCTGTTTCAAGAACCTTCGCCGACGCGCGCCAGACCAATGTCGACCTCCACGATCGGATCGTCGCGCGGCGCGGCATGATGATGAGTCGTGAGCCGGGCGTGGAATTTTCGCTGCCTAGCGATCCGCTTTTGCCCAACTGGTCATGCGTCCAGGCACGCGAATTCGAATGTCCGATTTCAGGTTTCAGCCGAAGCAGTCGCTTCTTTTCGATCAAACTGCTTGTAGCCCGGTCAGCAAATTCGCGGTAACTGTTCCCCGCTTAGCATGTCCAGATTGCGCGCTCCGCCTATCGTGTGCAGACGCACATCAGGCTGTCGGGCGCGCTCGACACGCCCGATGACGGCGGCGTCGCGACTGAAGCACCTGAGGCACGCCAGCGCTGATTCTGTGTGCGCGGCCGGCACGAGTGCAACGAATCGGCCCTCGTTTGCCACGTACAGAGGATCCAGCCCGAGAATTTCACAGGCTCCCCGTACCGCGTCGCTAATGGGGATCGCGGTCTCGTCGAGTTCGATCAGGAGATTCGCGGCCTCCGCAATCTCGATCAGGGCGGTCGCGAGCCCGCCTCGTGTCAGGTCGCGCATGCAATGAATCTCGATCCCCGCCGCGATCAATGAGCGCACGGAGTCCGCAAGCGGCGCGCAATCGCTCGTGATTGCCGTCTCGAACTCCAGCCCTTCTCGCACTGCGAGGACTGCGATGCCATGCCGTCCTATATCGCCGCACACGATCACCGCGTCCCCAGGCTGGACATGCCGCGGTGCAATCGGGGTGCGGGAACGAATCACACCCACGCCCGATGTGTTGATGTAAAGTCCATCGCCCTTGCCGCGCTCGACGACCTTCGTGTCCCCCGTCACGATTCGCACCCCTGCCCTCGCCGCTGCATTGCGCATCGATTCGACGATTCTGCGCAGCTCGTCCATGCCGAAACCTTCTTCGATGACGAATCCCGCACTCAGATAGCATGGCTCGGCACCGCACATCGCCAGATCATTGACCGTCCCGTTGACAGCCAGTGATCCAATATCGCCGCCGGGGAAGAACAGAGGACGCACGACGTACGAATCAGTCGTGAACGCCAAATGCCCGACGTTGCGCCCGAACTCTAGCGTCGCGCCGTCGTGCGTGAAGTCGAGCGGGCCCGAGGCAAACGCTGGGCGAAACACGTCGTCGATGAGGCGATGCATGAGCCGCCCGCCGCCGCCATGTCCGATCTCGACGATGTCACGGGCACCGACGGGCGCCGGGCAGGCCGGCGAGAAACCGGAGGGCTCGTTCATGTCGATTTCCTCTCGTCACGATGCATATCGCCGATCGTGCCTGCGACAGGCGTCGGCGCTGCGCACCGGTAGCGATAATAGGCGGCACAGACCCCTTCCGACGACACCATGGTTGCGCCAAGCGGATGTTCCGGCGTACAGCGCGTGCCGAACGCGGGACACTCTCCCGGCTTCTTGCGGCCGCGCAGGAGTTCGGCCGAAATGCATTCCCCGTTGCGCTCTGGAAGCGGCGCGCCGTCGCCGAATCGCTCGAGCGCGTCGTAGCGCCGATACGCAGGTGCAAGCCCAAGTCCGCTCGCGGGGATGCTGCCCATGCCGCGCCAGCATTGCGACTGCGGCACGAACACCGTCGAGATGGCGTCGCGGGCCACGCGATTGCCGTCGCGGCGCACCGCGCGGCTGTATTGGTTCTCGACCTCGGCCCTGCCGGCTTCGAGCTGGCGAATGCACAGGTAAAGGCCCTGCAGCAGATCGACGGGCTCGAAGCCGGTTACGACGATCGGGACGTGATGACGTCGCGCAATGGACTCGTATTCCGTATATCCCATGACGGTACAAACATGCCCGGCCGCGAGAAAGCCCTGCACGCCGTTCGCCGGGTCGCCGAGAATCGCTTCGATCGCCGGCGGCACGAGGACGTGCGACGTCAGCAAGAAGAAATTTCCGATGTCTTCTCGCTCGGCCTGCAGCACGGCCATCGCGGTAGCAGGTGCCGTTGTCTCGAATCCGATCGCGAAGAACACCACGTCGCGCTCAGGCTCCCTTCGCGCAACGTTCAGCGCATCCAGCGGCGAATAGACGATCCTGACGTCCGCGCCGAGTGCACGGGCGCTCTGCAGGCTGCCACGCCCGCCCGGCACGCGCACCATGTCGCCGAACGAGCACAACGTGACGCCGGGCCGGCTCGCGATGACGATGGCGGCATCGATGACGCTCGCCGGCGTGACGCAGACGGGGCATCCCGGTCCGTGCAACAGCGATACGCCATCGGGAAGCATGCGGTCGATTCCGTAGCGCACGATCGCGTGTGTCTGGCCGCCGCAGATCTCCATGATGGTCCATGGACGTGTCGCGATTCGCGCGATTGCCGCCGCCCAGCGGCGTGCCGCGGGGGCGCTGCGCCATTCGTCGATGTGCTTCACGGGCGCGGCTCCTCGGAATCGAGGGCGCCGAGCGCGTCAAGCATCCTTGATGCCTCGTTTTCATCGATCACGGCGATCGCGAAACCTGCGTGAACTAGCACATAGTCTCCCGGGCGAGCGTCCGGAACGTAGGCAAGGTTCACCTGCTTGACAATGCCGCCGAACGCAACACGTCCGTGACGCGTCAGCGCATCGGCATTGTCGATGCCGAGAAGTTCTCCCGGAACGGCAAGACACATCAGCATTTCTCCTCGATCATGCGCCGCGCTGCGAACGCCGCCTGTCCAACGGCCAATCCGCCATCATTGGGCGGCACGCGGCGATGACACCTTGCGTCGAATCCGGCGGCCCGAAGCCGCGAAAGGGTGCTGCCCGCGAGCACCGCATTCTGGAAGCACCCGCCGGTCAGCAATACGCAACGAATACCGATCCGGTGCGCGACAGCGACGACAACGCATGCGAGGGCATCGTGGAATGCGCGCGCGAGCGCTTCCGCGGGAACACGTTCCCCGACGGCGTCCGTGAGCGCCGCAAGCATCGGACGCCAGTCCGCGATCCATGCGCCCTCCTCCTCGCGCAGCAAGGGCGCGTCGAGCGGGTGCGTACCCGCCGCGCGTATCGCGGCCCCTTCCAGTGCGATGGCGGCCTCTCCTTCAAAGCTCGAATGCGCGCATAGCCCGATGATGGCTGCGGCGGCATCGAACAGTCGCCCGGCGCTCGATGTCCAGGGCGAATGGATGCCTTGTCCGAGCATGGCCGCGAACAACCGGCGTTCGCGGGCCGCAAAAGCGGCAACCGGGCGAACGTTTGTCATCGACAACGCCGCTCCGCCATATATCGCGTGCAACGCGCCGAGTGCAGACCGGTTCGGCTCCCGTGCGGCAGCGTCACCGCCTGGCAAGCGAAACGGTTGCAAATGTGCCACGCGACGATATCGGCAATGGTCGATCACGAGAAATTCGCCGCCCCAGACGGTCCCGTCGCCGCCGTCTCCACTGCCGTCCCACGCTACGCCGAGCACGGGCTCGTCAAGACCGTTATCGACCATTCCGGCGAGCACGTGCGCAACGTGATGGGGAACGTGCAGCACTCGAGTCGGACCACGCTCGGCGAAGCGCGTACTGTGGTAGTCGGGATGCGTGTCGCAAGCGGCGATCATAGGCGCGACGCCGTACAGCGCCGCCATTGCGTCAAGCGATCGCGCGAAGGCCGCGCGCGCAGCGCTTGCGGCGAGGTCGCCGATGTAAGGGCCGAGCGCGACCTGGCCCGCCGACGAGACAGCGACGGCACTCTTCCCGTGTCCGCCGAGCGCGATGCAAGCGGCGGCGTCGCTTCCTTCCGGATCGCCCGATGCAAGGTCGAGCGGCGCATAGCCTCGTGCATGCCGCAACACAACCGGCTCGCCTGCGATCACGCGGACGACCGAATCGTCCACGGGGTGCGCGATCGGCCGGTCATGCACGAGAAAGCAGTCAGCCAGGCCGCCGAGGCGTTCGAGTGCTTCGTGCTCGCCAGCGACGATCGGTTCGCCGCCGCGGTTGCCGCTCGTCGCAACGATCGGAAAGCCCAGTTCGCCCATCAGAAGATGATGCAAAGGTGTGTAAGGCAGCATGACGCCGAGCCACGCGTTGCCGGGCGCGACGCTTGGCGCGACCAGTCCGGCGTGCGCATGCGAGCGCAGCAGAACGATCGGAGCAGCGGCGCAGGACAGCAACCGTTGCTCCACGGCGTCCATGTCGGCGAGTGCCATGACTGCGTCGCACGACGGCGCCATGATCGCGAACGGCTTCGTCGGCCGGTTTTTGCGCATGCGCAGACGGCGCACCGCCGGTTCGCCGCGCGCGTCGACAAGCAACTGAAAGCCACCGAGGCCTTTCATCGCGACGATTTCACCTTTACGCAGCGCGTTTGCCGCTTCGTGCAGCGCCTGTTGCCCGGTCGCCCTCTGCCGCCCGTCGGCGTCCCACAGCGTCAGCCCGGGACCGCATCGCGGGCACGCATTGGTCTCGGCATGAAAGCGCCGCGAGCGGGGATCGTCGTACTCGGCCCGGCACGCGTCGCACATCGCGTATTGCCGCATCGTGGTGCGTCCCCGATCGTACGGAACCCCTTCGATGATCGAAAAGCGCGGGCCGCAGTGCATGCAGGTCGTGAACGCATAGCGGTAACGACGGTCGTCCGGATTGGCCATCTCGGCAAGACAATCCGCGCAGACGGCAAGGTCAGGCAGGATGACCGGCAGACGTCCGGCCTCTCGCGTACTGGGTGCGATTTCGAAGACGTCTCCGCCTTGCGATGCAATCTCGCGGATCTGCCGGTCGCGAATGTGCATGGGGGCCGCGGCTTCCGAATCGAGTCGCTCGACGAAGCGCGCGAGCGCGGGCCGCGAGCCTTCGACCTCGAGCAACACGCCGTCGCAGGTATTGCGCACGAAGCCCGCGAGCCCTTCGCCTGTTGCGAGCCGATAGACAAACGGCCGGAATCCGACGCCCTGCACCTCACCGGTGGCCATTATGCGCAAACGCCGGGGAACGCCGGCCTCACCGGCCGCGCGCAGGAAGTCCGCCATCATGGCGCGTCTTGTCCGTCAGACGGTACGCGCAGACCGACCCGCTTCAGCATCACGTGCTGAGCATTCGCGTCTCCGACATCATCGGACGATTCGATATGGAGCGCGGCACCCTCGACGGGCGTCCCGCGTACTTCCTCTTCGAAATGCTCGCGGAAATGCTCCTGGGAAAACGGCACCAGTGCGCCTATCCACACATGGACGTCGCTCACGCCGTCCGCGCCCGCTTCGTGGGCCGCGTGGGCGATTCTTCGCACGAGATCGCGAACCAATCCTGTTTCATGCATCGCTCGAGCCCTCCTTCATGCGTCGCCTGAGCCTGTCCACCTCTGCGACGACCCGATCAGCCACATCGTCCGCAGCGGCGGCGACTTCAGGCGTGATTGCCGCGCCGTGCACGAACGATGCACCTTCGATCGCATAGATCACGATGTCCCGCGACGCGGTACCCAACGCTTCGGCCAGCGCGATCGCCTCCGCAAGGCCAAGCCCGTGACTGGACGAGAACGACGCGTCCTGCTCGAGCGCCTGCTCTGCCAGATCGATCCGGCTGACCCGGCCTGGCGAGCCCGCCGGCGCGGCAGCGTCGATGCAGACCAATGCGTCGATATCGGCCATGTCGTCGCCGATATCCATCACGTCGCCGCCGCGCGTCAGCAGCGAGACGTCGGCCGGCAAGCGGCCGGCGAGCCGCTTCACGACGAGACAACCGATGCCGTCGTCGCCGCGGTCCGGATTGCCAACCCCGATGACCCGCACGCTGCGGATCGCGGGTCGCCCGACCTGCCGTTCGATCGTGCCCGTCATGTTCGCTTCACCGTGAAGTTGAGGAAATGGGCGGAACACGAGATGCACGGATCGTGATTTCGAATCCCGCGCTCGCACCGATCGCGGATGACGTCGTCGGGCGCGTCGACGAGCGGCGCCGCCAGCGCGGCGAGATCCGCTTCGATGCTAGGCTGGTTTTGCGACGTCGGCGGGACGATGCGTGCTTCGCGAATCGTGCCGTCAGCGTCGAACGCATACCGGTGCCAGCAGATGCCGCGTGGCGCCTCGGTGCACCCGCAACCGACGCCTGCGACCGGCCCGACAGGCAGCGCGGCTTGCTCGGGCGGCTCGTATGCGGCGATCAGCCTGAGCGCCTCCTCGCACGCAAAGACGATTTCGAGCGCCCGCACGACGATGCTGCGGAATGGATTGCGACACACCGGGCCGAGCCCGGCGTCGCGCGCGAGCTCGCGCACCCAATCGGGCAGACGGTTGAAGTTCAGCGCGTAGCGCGCGAGCGGCCCGACCAGATATGCGCCGCGTCGCTTGACGTGCGCGTGCAGTGCCGTCGAATGGGCGACGTGCCGTTCCTCGAATTCGGTTTCGAACGCGCTGGCGTCGATGTCGATGTCGCGGCTCGACATCAGACGGCCTTCATTGAGCGGGTATTCGTCCGGGTGGCGCAGCGCGACAAACTCGTAGTCGCGCTCGAAATCGGGGAACGGGAACGTCGCGACCCACCGAACGAGCTCGACGGCCGTTTCGCGTGCCTCCTCGAGGGTCGCCGCGAGCGGCGCGAGGTCGGAGCGCCCGGGCACCCAGTGAAAACCGCCGACCCTGACGTTGACGGGATGAATCTCGCGGCCGCCCAGCACGCGCAACATTGCATTGCCGGCCTTTTTCAACGCGAGGCCGCGCCGCACCGCGTCGCCGTGTGCGCGGGCCATCGTAATCGCGTCCGGGAAGCCGAGAAAATCCGGCGCGTGCAGCATGACGACATGCAGTGCATGGCTCTCGATCCACTCGCCGCAATAGATCAGCCGTCGCAGCGCGCGCAACTGCCCGCCGACCTCGACGCCGAATGCGCGCTCGATCGCGTGAACGGCGCTCATCTGATACGCAATCGGACAGATTCCGCAAATTCGCGCGACGATATCGGGCACTTCGGCATAGCCGCGCCCTCTGAGCAGCGCCTCGAACAGACGGGGCGGCTCGAAGATTCGCAACCGGGCTGACGTGACGCGATCGCCGCGAATGCGCAGGTCGAGCGCGCCTTCCCCTTCGACGCGCGCGAGATAATCGACGTGTATCGTCCGCGTCTTATTCGGCATGACGCTCGCTCTCGCTCGTGAACGGCTCCACCGCCGCATAGAATGTTCGAAACGCCCGGCGAATGTCGCGCGGCGCAGCGCCGCGCGCCTGCCATTCGTTCGCCAGCGCGGGCGTGTTGGGCGTCTCCATCGGGCCGTAGCAGCCATAGCAGCCCCGCCGGAACGACGGACAAAGCGCGCCGCAGCCGGCGTGCGTGACGGGGCCGAGGCAAGGGGTGCCCTGCACCAGAACGCAGACGGCGCCGCGCGTCTTGCATTCGATGCAGACGCTGTGAGCGGGGATCGCGGGCTTGCGGCCCACGATGAACGCGGCAATCACGTCGAGAAGTTGTCCCTTGTCGATCGGGCAGCCTTGCAGTTCGTAATCAACCGGAACGTGTTCGGAAATCGGCGTGGATGTCGCCAGCGTCTCGATGTATTGCGGCGACGCATAGACCATGGAGACGAACTCGTTCACGTCGGCGAAATTGCGCAAAGCCTGAATCCCGCCCGCCGTGGCGCACGCGCCGATCGTGACGAGATACCTCGATTGCCGACGCACCTGCCGAATGCGTTTCGCGTCGTGCGCGGTCGTGATCGAACCCTCGACGAGCGAAAGGTCATAGGGGCCGCCGGCAACGGTACTCGATGCCTCGAGGAAGCTCGCGATATCGACGGAATCAGCCAGAGCCAGAAGCTCGTCCTCGCAGTCGAGCAGCGACAGCTGACAGCCGTCGCATGACGCGAATTTCCAGACAGCAAGCCGCGGACGACGTCGCTCACCCACGTCAGATCTCCCGAACCGCGAAGATGCGGGCAATCGCGTCGTACCGCATGACCGGGCCATCCTTGCAGACGAACGTCGGGCCGAACTGGCAGTGGCCGCAGTGGCCGACCGCGCACTTCATGTTGCGCTCCATCGACAGGTAGATGCGATCGTCGGACACGCCTCTTTCCTTCAGCGCGGCGACTGCAAAGCGCATCATCACCTCCGGTCCGCAGACCAATGCCGTTGCCTCGCGCGGATCGAACGCCGCGCGCGCGATCAAGGCGGGCACGACGCCGACGTTGCCGCGCCAGCCGGCATCCGCATGATCCACGGTCACGTCGACTTCGATGTCCAGATACCGGCTCCATCGTTCGAGCTCGCGACGATAGAGGATTTCGCGAGGATGGCGGCAACCGAACAGAATCGCGACCCGGCCGAACCGCCTGCGGCTCGCCATGATTTCGTAAATCGCCGGCCGCAGCGGGGCGAGTCCGAGCCCGCCCGCCACGATCACGACGTCCGTGCCGGCTGCGGCGTCGATCGGCCAGCCGACGCCGAACGGCCCGCGCACGCCGAGGGTTGCGCCCGGCGAGAGCCCGGCGAGTGCGCGGCTGACCGCGCCGACCTCGCGGATCGTGTGCATGAACGTTGCATCGTTCGCCGGGTCGCCACTCGTGCTGATCGGCACCTCGCCAATTCCGAACACGTACAGCATGTTGAACTGCCCGGATGCGATCGGCGCCCGCGTGCCCGACAACGGCACGATCTCGAGCGTGGCGGTATCCCGAAGCTCCCGATGCCGCCGCGCGACACGGTAAATACTTGGCACGAGCGGATCGTCGGGCGGCGCGCCGGCTGCATCAGTGCTTTCCATAGACGTCCAGGATCTGCATACGGGTGGCATGTAATCGCTGCGCGAGGATCGGCAAGAAGCGCTTCATCATCTGATAGCCGAAATCGTGATCGCGCTCGCACTTTTCGCGCAGGCATGCGGCGTCGATGCCGATCAACCGGGTCAAGTCCAATGCCCGCGCATCGAACATCCATCGATAGGGAGGAATGAGCCAGGAGGCGCCCACGATCTCGCCTACGCCGATGGTCTCGACTATGACAGGCTTGCGTCCGGGAGAGGAAATCTCCAGTGCAATGCGGCCGTGACGGATCAGGAAGAACTCGTCCGCGGGCTCGCCCTCGCGAAAGACATACTGGCCTGCTTCGAAACGGCGATTGCGCGCGCAGCCCTGAACGATTTCAAGATGCCGCGCGTCGAAGCCGGCAAAGAACGGATGCTCTGCAAGAATGTGCTCAAGCCCTTCCATCCGGCTCCTCCCGCGCGGCCCTGGATGAGCCCCGGATTGCCGCAACCTCTTCCGTGATATCGATACCGACCGGACACCAGGTGATGCAACGTCCGCAACCGACACAACCCGACGTGCCGAACTGGTCGATCCAGCTCGCAAGCTTGTGCGTCAGCCATTGGCGGTAGCGGGCCGCCGCCGTGTGACGCACGCTGCCGCCGTGCAGATGAGAGAAATCCAGCGTGAAGCACGAGTCCCATTTGCGCACGCGCTCGGCCTGCGTTCCCGCGAGATCGCCATGGTCCTCGACGGTCGTGCAGAAGCAGGTCGGGCATACCATCGTGCAATTGCCGCAGCTCAGGCATCGATCCGCGACGTCATCCCAACGCGGATGATTCGGGTTGTCCTGAAGAAGCGACTTGATACCGTCGGTTTGCATCGCGCGTCCCATCTGGCCGGACGCTTGCTCGACCACCGCCCGCGCCGCGTCGAGGTGCGCGGCGGTCGCGGGGCGGTGCGGAATGCCCTCGACAAGCGCTGCCCCCGCGTCGCTGCCGACCTCGACGACAAAGTCCTCGCCGGCGGCGGGCGGCAACTCCGTCAACGCCAGGTCAAAACCGGAATCGACCGCCGGTCCGGTTCCCATGGACGCGCAAAAGCACGTCCCGCCCGCCTGGCTGCAGTTGACCGCGACGATGAACACATCACGCCGGCGCTGAGCGTAGCGCCGATCGATGTAGCGGCCTTCACAAAAAACGCGATCCTGAATGGCGATGGCGTGCAATTCGCACGCTCGTACGCCGATGAACGCGAGCTTGCGCGATTCGTCCGCGCCGGGCACGATGCTGACGCCGATATCGGTATCGACGGCCGCAAACAGGCGCTCGATCGGAGGATGCAGAAAGCGCTTCCACGAATGCGGCCCGACCGCGAATCCGAACAGGGCTTCGTCATCGCGCCGCTCGATGCGATAGTGCCCCGCATCCTGTCGGTCGGTCCAGCCAACGGGAAAATCGTCGACGGAAGCCACGTCGTCATAAATGATCGCCCCGTCACGAACGGTCGGCCCCATTATCCGGTAGCCGGTTCCGGCGAGCACGTCAATCAGCGTCTGAACCCCTGCCCGGTCGACCGCAACCGGATGCACTTGCGTAGACGAATGCGCTTTCATTGTGGCACGCCGAGAATGAAGCGGTGCGGGTAACCGAGTGGCTCGCGGCGGCACCCGGTTCCAGCCATCTGCCGGGAGTGGCCTTCATCCTTGAACTCGCGAGTTCCAACAAGAAGGTGCCGAACACCTTTCTCGTATCAAGGCTAAGTAGAAAGTGCCTGAACTTTTTGACCTGCATCAACCACTCCACGTGGAGCAGGCCAGCCTCGTCGACCATCGCGATTTCCCAACCGAAACCGGGACGGAATCCGGCCGGCCTCACCTCGCCAGACCCCGTCGGGATGGCTGGCACGCATGGTGCGGCCGGTCGCTCCCGGTCGGATGCAGGTCGACTTTCCGACGATGTACGGCCGGGGTACTTCCCTCATTGAGGAAGCCCGCAAGGTTGATCCCGGCATGAAAAACCGACAAACGCGGTTCCCGGCCCCGAGCCTGCATCCGTTCTCAACGCGCCGGACGCCATCGCGCGCTTTTCGTTTCTCTACCGCAACCCTGCGAGATCCGGGCGGCTCTATCGTGTATTCCCGGCATTTGACAAGCAACCGTACTCGTCATGGCGTCGAATCGATATCCCACCGTCCCGGATCGGCGCCGCCGGCCGGGACATCGCGCATGTGGCGGAAAGCGCTGCGCCGCACTGCGGGTTCGAGTTCGCCGGCGCCCGCGTCGCGATCCATGGATACGGCGCAGTAGGCCGCCACGCGGCGCGCTTCCTCGCACGGAGAGGAGCGACCGTCGTCGGCGCGGCCGATTCGGCCGGCACGCTGGCGGACGCCAGCGGCATCGATCTCGCGTGACGCGACACGCCGAAGGCACAGGGAAAGTTGGCGCTCGACCATCCGCGTGGAGAAAAACTCGGGCGCGACGCGATCGTCGATATCGAATGCGAAACCCGGCTCCCCGTCACGTGCCCGGACGTCGTGCATGAGGACAACGTCGCTCGGCTCAAGACTCGCCTCGCGATTCAGGGCGCGCCGCCGCCGACAAGCGCCGCGGCCCGGCCTATTTACCGGTTCGCGCGGGACCGACACGGGCCGCGCCGGCTTCGGGCGCGTGCCCAGCCTGTTCGTCCTCTACGTCTCGTTCCGCGGCAGCCACACGCCGCTTGACCGCGATGAAGCTGTCGGGGCTCACCGAGATCGAGTCGATCCCGCATGCAACGAGAAACGCCGCGAACTCGGGATGATCGCTCGGCGCCTGTCCGCACAGGCCGACTTTGGCGCCCGCCTCGTGTGCCGCCTCGATCACACTGGCGATCATCCATTTCACGGCGTCATCCTGCTCGTCGAAGAGCTCCGCAAGCTCCGCCGAATCGCGATCGACGCCGAGCGTGAGCTGCGTCAGGTCGTTGCTGCCGATCGAAAACCCATCGAAGCGCTTCGCGAATGCCTTCGCGAGAATCACGTTCGACGGGATCTCGCACATCACGTAAACCTCCAGACCTGCGTCGCCGCGTTTCAGTCCGTTCTCGCTCAACGCCTCCAGCACGCGATCGGCCTCCTTAGTGGAGCGGCAAAACGGAATCATCACGATCACGTTCCCGAAACCCATTTCGTTGCGCAGACGCACGATCGCGCGGCATTCGAGCGCGAAACCGTCCCGGTAGCGCGGCGAGTAATAGCGCGACGCGCCCCGGAACCCAAGCATCGGGTTTTCCTCTTGCGGCTCGAACTGGGCGCCGCCGATCAGGTGCGCATACTCACTGGTCTTGAAGTCGCTCATGCGCACGATGACCGGATCGGGATGACACGCCGCCGCGATGCGCGCCAAGCCGCGCGCGAGCCGGTCGACGAAGTACGCGGTCTTGTCTTCGTAGCCTGCCGTCAACGCCGCGATCGCCTGCCTGGCTTCCTCGTCCTTCAGTCCTTCATAGCGCGCGAGCGCCATCGGGTGGACCTTGATGTGGTTGCTGATGACGAATTCCATCCGCGCCAGCCCGATGCCGTCAGCGGGAATTCGCCACCAGCGGAATGCCGCAGCGGGGTTCGCCAGATTCAGCATCACCTGAGTGCGCGTGGCGGGAATGCCGTTGAAATCGATCTCCTCGATTTCGTATTCCGCGATACCTTCGTAGACGAATCCCTCCCCGCCTTCCGCACACGACACCGTCACCTCCTGCTGGTCGTGAAGCACGTGACTCGCGTTTCCTGTGCCCACGATGGCCGGCAACCCGAGCTCGCGGCTCACGATCGCCGCATGCGAAGTACGGCCGCCGTGATCGGTGATGATGGCCGCGGCGCGACGCATGATCGGCACCCAGTCGGGGTCGGTCGTCTGCGTGACGAGAATCGCGCCGTCGACGAAACGCGCGATGTCGCGCGCACTGTCGATCACGCACACGCTGCCGGTCGCGACGGCCTCGCCGACGCTCGTGCCCGACAGCAGCCTGCGGCCGGTCTTGCCGATGCGATAGGTCTTCACGGCGCTCGCCTCACGCCGCGACTGTACCGTCTCGGGGCGCGCCTGCACGACGAACAGCTCGCCGCTCGCGCCGTCCTTTGCCCACTCGATATCCATCGGCTGGCCGTAGTGCGCCTCGATCACGCAGGCCCAGCGCGCGAGCGTCAGAATCTCGGGGTCCGACAGCACGAAGGCGACGCGCTCGGCCTTCGACGTCGGTACGTTACGGGTCGGCGCGTCGCCATCGCGTGCATAGATCATCTTGTACGCCTTCTCGCCGAGGGTCTTGCCGATGATCGGTGTCAACGACGGCTCGCCGAGCAGCGGCTTGAACACCTCGTACTCGTCGGAGTCGACTGTGCCTTGCACGACATTCTCACCAAGGCCCCACGCCGCACTGATCAGCACCACCTTGTCGAAGCCGGTCTCGGTGTCCAGCGAAAACATCACGCCCGCGCCGCCGAGATCGGATCGCACCATGCGCTGCACGCCGATCGACAGCGCGACTTGCAGATGATCGAAGCCCTTCTCCGCCCGATAGCTGATTGCCCGGTCGGTAAAGAGCGACGCGTAGCAACGACGACAGGCATCGAGCAACGCGCGCTCGCCGCGCACGTTGAGATAGGTTTCCTGCTGGCCCGCGAAGCTGGCATCCGCGAGATCCTCGGCCGTGGCGCTCGAGCGTACGGCTACATCCACGTTCTCTTGCGCGGCAAGCCGGCACAGTGCGCCATACGCGCTTCGAATCGCGTCGGCGATGTCCGCCGGCCATTCGCCGCGCAGGATTGCACGACGGATGGACGCGCCCGCTTCCGCCAGAGATACCTTGTGCGCGTCGAATTCGTCGAGTGCACCCCGAATGATCTGCAGCAATCCGTTCGCGTCGATGAAGCGCCGATACGCATCGGCCGTCGTCGCGAATCCGGGTGGCACCCTCACGCCTTGCGCGGACAGGTTGCCGACCATCTCGCCCAAGGACGCGTTCTTGCCGCCGACACGCGGGACGTCCCCACGCCGCAGGTCATCGAACCAGACAATATGCTTGATCTCGTCAGTCATCACGCTTCTCCCTGGCGCGTTGACGGAAATGGAAACGGCTACGCGGCGTTAAATGCTGAGATGGACTTGGAATACCCACGGTAGGCCATGCGGTCCCCAGCGGCCGGATCTTTCGGCAGCTTCAGGTACGCGGGCCGAAAACCCAGGCACGCCGTGCGGCGAAGACACCGGCAGGAGAGGTATATCGCCGCCAATCGCCACGAGGAAATCGGGATTGAAGGACGACGGTGCGTAGCTCGCGATTCCACGGAAAAACGCCGCAGCCTCGCCGCTCACCCCAGGCCCGCCAGTGTGCGTCTCGAGCGGGCCTGCCGTGTCGGAGCGGGCCGGCAAGTCACCGGTTCGCTCGCCGCGCGTGATTCGTTCGGCTGGCGTGTAGATCGCGCTGACACCCGGAGATGGCGGCCAATAGGCCGACATGGCGATTGGGCCTTCCGGGCCGAGCACGAACGATGGACACGCCCGACGCGAGAGCGATAGGGGACGCGTGCATTGCGCAAATTCAGGCCGCCAGTTCATGGCCAATCCCCTGTCGAACTGTCTCACGACGAGGGCGTTGCACCGCACGCTGAAGCAGCGCGTTCATCGTGCGGCACGGATAGTCCTCGATGAAGGCAAGCGTGACATCGCCATACTGCGGCGAATTGATGAAGATCAATCATGGGTGGGCGGGAAGAAGCGAACGGGTCGAGGCTTGTTTGCACAATCCGCCCACGCGGCGGCTGTGAGCGTGATGCTGGCCGCATACATGCTGACCGGGAAGTTTCTCGTCGCGACGCGATCCGCAAAAGTCGGATGCGGATCACATGAAAGCACGCCCTCCGCAGCTTCGATCTGACCTAGCGACGTTCGATGGATTCCGGGCGGCCGTACGGCCGCCCAAGCGATGGCCTGGCCTGGCGGCTGCATGCGCATGCGTTGCGGCAAGGGGCGACGATGGCATCCGCGATGCATCAATACCGCAGATACGTTGCACGCTCGCGCGCGAATGCGGCGTTCTGCGTACCCACGGCCTTCTCGATCTCCTCGAGCGGATGCCCGTCGTTCAGCATCTCGGCGATGACGCGCGAACCGACCGACGCGCGAATCGCGTCGATCCGGAAGTGGTCCGGATAGCGTCGATGCAGCGCGAACGCCAGCGCGAGCCCAAGCGCCCCTGGCTGCGAGCGCCCCGGCGTTCGCGCGATCCGAACACCCTCGCACAGCGCGCCGCGATGGGGGACCTCCGTCGGCACGAACCGGGCCGGCGCGAAAGTCGCATTCAAGTGCATCGTGCTGAGGTCATCGGCAAGCGCGCGGCCGTCGATCCAAGGCGCGCCGACCACGCCGAACGGGGTCGCGGTGCCGCGCCCGACGCTGACGTCCGCGCCTTCGACTAGGCCGACGTCCGGATACAGCGACAGCGCGTCAAGATCGCGCAGGTTCGGCGATGGCGGCACCCAACCGAGCCCGGTGTCGTCGAAGCGCATCGCGCGCCGGTAGTTCTGCATAGGCACGACGACGAGTTTCGCGCCGATCCGGCGCCGCTCATTGAACAGTTGCGCCAGTTCGCCGACTGTCATGCCGTGCACCAGCGGCAGCGAATAATAGTTCGTGAAGGTTTCGGCATCGGGGTCCGATACCGGTCCGCCGGCAAGGTCCGCGCCAAGCGGATTCGGTCGGTCAAGCACCACGACCGGGATGTGCGCGGCCGCGGCGGCTTCGAGGGCGTAGCCGAGTGTCGCGATGTAGGTAAAGAATCGCACGCCGGCATCCTGGAGGTCGAAGACGAGCACGTCCACGTCCTTCAACGCCGCCGGCGCAATCCTCCGGCGTTCGCCGTAAAGACTGCGGACCGCCACGTTCGTGCGCGCGTCAACGGTATCGCCGAACGTCGTGTCGACATCGGTATCGATGCCGTGCTCCGGCGCGAAGATCGCCGTGAGCCGTGCCCCGGGCGCCTGCGCAAGCAGGTCGATCGTCCGTCGGCCTTCGCGATCGAAGCCGCTGCGGTTCGTGACGACGCCGATGCGTTTGCCGGCCACGGCCGCGAATCCGGTCGCCGCGAGCACGTCGATGCCGACCAGCACCTTGCCCGTCGACGCCGGCAGGCGCGCCGCCTGCGCGACGGCCGCCGCCATCGCGGGCACGCGCATGGCGATCTGCGCGCCCGATACCGGCGGTGTGCGGCTCGACACGATGCCCAGCACCTGTGCGCGCAACGGCTGCGCATCGCCCGTCGCGTCCGGATACAGGCGGCTCGTCAGCACGATGACGAAGCGGCGGGTGACGAAGTCGATCCACAGACCGGTGCCCGTATAGCCGAGATGAGCGATCGCGCCCGCCGCTGGCAACCGGTAGCGGTTGGCGACGAGCGGCGGCTGCAGCGCCCAGCCCGCGGTGCGCGCGTCGCCTTCGGCATCGAGCGTCGCCGGCGTTTGCAGCACGGAGACGCTGTCGCGCCGTAGGATGCGCCGGCCGTCGAGTGCGCCGTCATGCAGCAGCATGCGCGCGAAGCGCGCGAGATCGTCCGCGGTGGAGAACAGCCCCGCGTTGCCCGACACGCCGCCCATTGCCGCCGCGATCGGGTCGTTCACGCGCGCGTGCGCGCTACCCTCCTGCCGCGCGCTCGTGGGCGCGATGCGCGGGCGTGCAAGGATACCGGGCCTGAACCGCGTATCGTGCATGTCGAGCGGTGCGAAGACGTGGGCCATGCACCATGCGTCCAGCGGCTCGCCGCTTGTGCGCGCGACGATTTCGCCGAGCGCGACGTAATTGATGTCGCTGTAGACCACGCGCGCGCCCGGCGGCGTGATCGGCGACATCGCCTCGACGTCGGCCAGGACCGCCGCGCGGGAGCGCAGCGCCCGCGCCGACGACACGCCGGCCGGCAGGCCCGACGTATGCGCGAGCAGCTGCCGGACCGTGATGCCGTCCTTGCCGTGCGCGGCGAATGCCGGCCAGTAGCGGGCGGCAGGCGCGTCGAGCGCCAGCCTGCCGCGCTCGGCGAGCTGAAGGATCGCCGTCGCGGTGGCGACGGCCTTCGTCAGCGACGCGAGATCGAAGATCGTGTCGGCCGTCATCGCTTCCGGCACGGGCGCTGTCGTACGCATGCCGCTTACGAGCCGATAGCGGACGCCTTCGGCGTCGCCGACGAGGACCACCACGCCGGCGACATGGCGATCCGCGATCTCCGACGCCATCGCGGCGGCGACCGTGACCGCCGCCTGCCGGTCCGCGTCGCGAAGCGCCGCCGCGTGTTCGGCCGCACCGGCATCGGCGGCCGGCGACGCCAGCACGAGCGCCAGCAGCATTCCGGTCAGCGCGGCAGCGCGTCCGGCTCGTAGCGATTGCGCGGATTCCATAGCATCCACCCGTCTGTGCCCGCGGCGTCGGCCGCATCCGCTTGCGCACGGATTTCGTCGGCATCGAACACCCGATGATCGAACGCATAGTCGCGAAACGCCTGCAGCCATGGCCGAAAACGCACGCCATCGGGGCCAGTGCGACGCTTCGCCTCCTCCAGCGACCGAGAAATGATCTCGCCGGGATGGTCGGTGGGCTTTCGGCAGCCCGGCAATCCCCACGTGAACCCGGACGGATACAGCATCGGCGAAATGTAGTCGACGACCTGCCCGAACGTCTGGAGCCGCTGCCCGATCGCGGTGTCGTTGAAATTCCAGCAGACGTAGCCGAAGATGTCCGCCGACACGTAGAGGTTGTAGGGCTGCAGGCGCTCGCGCGCCCCCGCCAGGAAACCCGTGATTGCCGCCACGCGGTTGGCTTCGGTGTTGGCCTCGCCGAACCGCAGGCCGTTGGCGTCCGGAAACCGCAGGTAGTCGAACTGGATCTCGTCGAAACCCATTCGGGCGGCCTCTTCCGCGACGTCGTAGATGTGTTCCCATGCGGCGCGCTCGGTCGGATTGATCCAGCGCTGCTGTTCGCGGTCGCGCCAGACCTCGCCGGCGGCATCGTGCACGGCCCATTGGGGATGCGCGCGAGCGAGCGAGTCGTCCTTGAACACGACGATGCGCGCGATCAGGTAGAGGCCGCGCGCATGAAAGGTCTTGAGCAATGCCGGCAGGTCGGCTGCCGGGCGCCGCTCGCCGCCGGGAACCGGGTCGGCCGCGCCGGCGATTTGACGCGCGAGGCTGCGGTAAGGCGTCATCCCGCTGTCGTCCTTCACGTCGATCACGAGCGCGTTGATGGCCGTCTTGCCCCGCAGCGCCAGCGCCGCATCGCGCAGCGCGCGGTCGTTTACGCCGTAAGCAGACAGATAGACGGCCTTCGGGCGCAGCGCCGTCATGCGGACCGTGCGCGCGACGTCGTGTCCGTCCAGCGTGATCTCCGCGCGCGCGTAGCCCGGCGTCCGCACGCTGACGTTCGCCCCGCTGCCGTCCGCCGACACCGTGAACTTGCCGGCGGCGTCGGCGATCCGGCCCTCGCCCGCCGCGTAGCCGATCGCGCCGGCCAGCGGGCGGCCGCTCGCGGCGTCGACGACCGTGATCGTCACCGTCGCCGCATGCGCGGCGAGCCCGGTCAGCCCGGTCAGCCCAGCGAAAAGCAGCACGAGCCACACGATCGCGCGATTAGCCATGCGCGCCTCCGGCGGTGCGCAGCAGGCCGTCCATGCAACGCGCGCCCCATGCATCGGTCATCAGGACGCGCGGCAACGCCATCGGCGGGTTGGTCTCGCGCACCGGCCACGCATCGACCATGAACGCGGCGGCGCAGCCTTCGCGAGCGGCAAGCTGCTCCGTTTCCACGTCGTGGATGCCGAACGGCCAGGCCAGCAGCCGGACCGGCTTGCCGGTTTCGGTCTCGAGCCGATCGCGGGAGCAGCTCAATTGCCAGGACACGAAGCGCCGGAAATCGTCCGGCATGCACCGAGCGCGCTCGGTCGCAAGATTCGGATGCCGGTACGTATGGGACTCGATGTCGAATTCGCCCGATCCGGCGAGCTTGCGCAGTCGAGCCCACGCCATCGCGCAGCTTGCGTTGGAAATCGCCGTCGGATAGATGAAGTGCGTGACGGACACCGGATGTCGCGCGAGGTTCGGGCGCAGCACGTCATGGACGGAGCGATGGCCGTCGTCGACCGTGATCGCGGCAGCGCGTGCCGGAACCGCGCCAGCTTCGCCCGCATGCCAGCGCACGACGTCGGCGAGCAGCGCGATGCGGTAGCCGGCCGCGTCGATTGCTTGCAGCTGATCGCGGAACGTGCTCGTACGCACCGTCATCGAATCTGCCCGTTCGCTCGCGAACCGGTGATAAACGAGGATCAGCACGCGCCGCGGCAGCGGCGTGACGTCACCGCCGAGCACAGGCGACGGCACAAACGATAGCAGGAACTGGCAGACGATCGACCGGACGGTCACGATGCACCTCACGCAATACTACTTGATCATCCTTGCAGAGTGCGCCGGACGCGCGTTGAGTCAGATCATTCGATCCCGAGGCGCGCGGCGCCGTGGTCACACAACGGCCCCGAAGAGCGCGCCGACCAGGCCCGTGCCCGCCATCGCGAGCACGCCCCACGCGACGACGCGCAGCGCACCGCGCCACGCCGGCGCACCGCCCAGTCTGGCGGACACGGCGCCGACCACCGCGAGCGCGATCAGCGCGACGCCCGCAACGCTCTCGATGACTCGCGGCTGCGGCGCGACAAAGCCGGCGGCGAGCGGGCCGGCCGCGCCCGCCGCAAAGCTCGCGCATGACGTCAGCGCCGCCCTGACGGGGCGCGCGGACAACGCGTCCGAAATGCCGACGTCATCGCGCAGATGCGCGGCGAGCGCATCGTGATCCATCAACTGCCGAGCCACCTGCCGGGCGAGCGCGGGTTCCAGCCCGCGCTGCGCGTAGATACGCGCGAGTTCGGCGAGCTCTTCTTCATAGTCTTCCCGCAGCGCGCGACGTTCGACATCGATGTCGGCACGCTCGATGTCCGCCTGCGCGCTCACCGACACGTATTCGCCGGCACCCATCGACAACGCGCCGGCCACGAGCCCGGCCACGCCTGCGGTGACGATCTCGCGCGGATGCGATCGGGCCGCGGCGACGCCGACCATCAGGCTCGACATCGACAGCAGGCCGTCGTTCGCGCCGAGCACGGCCGCCCTCAACCATCCCGAGCGATGCGTGCGATGCGTATGTGAGGTCATGTCCTTGCCTCACTGCGGTCAGCGGCCGAAGGTCCGCGTGTGGTCGTCGTAGTCGAACAGCCCCGCATAGCGTCCCCAGTCGATCACGACGCGCAGCGCCTGGTCCGCGTTGCGCTGATCGAGATGGTCCTCCAGTTCCAGCTCGAAGCGCTCGCGCGGCGCGCGGTGGCCCTCGCGCTCGTCCAGCACTTCGCCGACATGCGCGGCAAGCGGCACGAACTGGACGAGATGCTCGCGAAACAGACGCCGGCGTTCGTCGTCGCCGCTGCGCGCGAACACGTGGCCCGCTGCAGTCAGCCGGATCGTGCGCTCGCGCCATTCGGCGAATTCCAGGATGTGCAGCGCCGCCGCAAGCGGAAACAGCGCGTCGATCCGCAGCGCGAGCGTCGACGCCAGTTTGCCGAGTTCCGCGTGACCGTCGTGCGGCCCGGCGGCAAGCGCTTCGATGAAGCCCACGAGATGGTGGCTCGACACGTCGGGAAGGTGCATCGCCAGGCCGCCGCGGGTTGCGCCCTGGCCGTCGTGCGCGTCGGCGATGCGCGCGGTCAGCGCCGCGTAGATGTCACCGACGATCGCCTGAAAGGCCGGGTCGCGCCGGTTGCGCGGATGCGGCAGGCCGACCCGCAGCGTCGCCTCGACATGCCCCGGACCGGTGCCCAGCACCTGGATGCGGTCGCACATCAGGACGGCTTCCTCGATGTTGTGCGTGACCATCATCACAGCCTTGATCGGCAGCTGGCGCGCGCCCCACAGATCGAGGAAATCGGTGCGCAGCGTCTCCGCCGTCAGCACGTCGAGCGCCGAAAACGGCTCGTCCATCAGCAGCAGCGTCGGTTCGCTGACGAGCGCGCGCGCGAAGCCGACCCGCTGGCGCATGCCGCCCGACAGCTCGCGCGGAAACGCCGACTCGAAACCGTCGAGGCCGATCAGCTCGATCGCGGCGATCGCGCGCTCACGCGCCGTGTCCGGCGCGACGCTCAACGCATCGAGGCCGAGCTCGACGTTCTCGAGCACGGTGAGCCACGGGTACAGCGCAAACGTCTGGAAGACGACGGCGATGCCGTCCGTCGGGCCGGCGAGCGGCCGGCCCCGATACCGCACCGTACCCGACGTCGGCTTGACGAGGCCTGCGGCGATGCGCAGCAACGTGGACTTGCCTGACCCCGAGCGGCCGAGCAGGCCGAGAATCTCGCCCTCGCGCAGCGTCAGGTCGATGTCCGCAAGCACGCGCAGCGGCTCTCCGGACGGCTTCGCGAAGGATTTGCACACGGCCTCCAGTTCGAGCACGGTCGCGCCCACGTCCACGGCGGGCGCGGCCTCGGTCGATGCTTCATGCCCGGCAAGGTTCGACATGAATGCCTCCGGTAGTCGGTCGTCAATCCAGCCGCGTGCGGCGTTCCGCGAACGCATACATCGGGCGCCACACCAGCCGGTTCATCGCGATCACGAGCATCGACATGACCGCGACGCCGAGCGCGATGCGCGGATAGTCACCGGCATCGGTCATCCGCGCGATGTACGCGCCGAGGCCGCCGGCAGTGAGGCGCGTGCCCCCCCAACTGACCGCCTCCGCGACGATGCTCGCGTTCCATGCGCCGCCGGACGCCGTGATCGCACCCGTCACGAAATACGGAAAGACGCCAGGCAGCATCACCTGACGCCACCATGCGCGCGGCCGGACCCGGAAGCTTTCCGCCGCTTCGCGCATGTCGGCCGGAAACACACTCGCGCCGGCAATCACGTTGAACAGGATGTACCACTGCGTGCCGAGAATCATCAGCGGACACAGCCAAATACGCGGATCGAGCCCGAAGCGCACGATGCAGAACACCGCGACCGGAAACAGCAGGTTAGCCGGGAACGCAGCCAGGAACTGCGTGACGGGCTGCACGCGCTCGGTCAGCGTCGGGCGCAGGCCGACCGCGATGCCGATCGGCACCCAGATCAGCGACGCCAGCACGATCAGCACCGTCACGCGTGCCAGCGTGAGCAATCCTGCGTGCGCGACGACGGCCAGGTCCGTCCATGACAGCGTCGCGCGGCCGAACCGGACGAGCGAGATCGCCGCATAGGCCATTGCCGCGCCGCATAGCGCGAGCCGAAGCAAGTCGCCCGCGCGCCGCGGCATCGCGATGCGGGGCCGCCATGGGAACCCGCCGGGCGTCAGCCGCGCGCGCGCCGCCCGGTGCAGCACGGCGCCGATCGGCGCACGCACGCGCCCGACCCACGGCGAACGCTGGAACAGTTCGAGCACCCAACTACGGGGCGCGACCTGGACGGCCGTGTCGCCGTAGCGGAACCTGTCCGCCCAAGCCACCATTGGCCGGAACAGCAATTGATCGTACAGCACAATCGCGACGCTCATCGCGACGATCGCCCAACCCACCGCGACCAGGTCGCGATGCGCGATCGATTGCGCGACATAGGAGCCCACCCCCGGTAGGTTCACCTGCAAGCTGCCGACCGCGATCGCTTCAGACGCGACCACGAAGAACCATCCGCCCGACATCGACATCATCGTGTTCCAGATGAGCCCGGGCATCGCGAACGGCACCTCGAGTCGCCAAAAGCGCTGCCATGCGGACAGCCGGAAGCTGCGGCTCGCCTCGTCCAGGTCAAGCGGGACCGTGCGCAGCGCCTGGTAGAAGCTGAACGCCATGTTCCACGCCTGGCTCGTGAAAATCGCGAAGATCGCCGCGCATTCCGCGCCGAGCATGTTGCCCGGAAACAGCGACAGGAAGAACACGACGGTAAACGACAGGTAGCCGAGGATCGGCACCGATTGCAGCACGTCGAGCAACGGGATCAGCACCATTTCCGCACGGCGGCTCTTGGCTGCGGCCGTCGCGTAGGTGAACGTGAACGCGAACGACGCGACGAGCGCCGCGAACATCCGCGCCACGGTGCGCAGCGTATAGCCGGGCAGCGCTGCGGGCGACAGCGAGATCGCAGGCTGGTGCTCGATCGTCAGCGGGCCGGTCATCTGGCGCGCGGCCGCGCCGAGCAGCATCAGGAAGCCGAACACGAGCAGCGTCGCGACGACATCCCGCCAGCCTGGCGCCGACAGCGTCCATCGCCCGCCCCGCAACACTTCCGCATGATGCTCCACGCCGCGTCTCCTGCCGGTTACGGCGATTCATCTTCGCGGAGCGCCGGGCCGTGGCGCTTGACGTGCGTCAAGCACGCCGTCGGTCTCGTGCGTCGGTATCGTTTTCGCCGACTGCTAGCCGGACCGAGCCGCCATGCTGCGTGCCCCTTCCGCGCGGAATTGATGTCCGTCAACGCATCGTCGCGGCCACGGTCCTAGATTCGCAATGGGAACCGCCCGCGCACGGCTCCGCGCACGCCGGAACGACAGGTGCATGCGCGCCAGCGGGCGTCCGCCAGCCCGGTCGCGGGCGTATCGCAATCGCCGCTTGCCCCGACGCATAGGCGAGCACACGACGTGACAGCCGGAATCGCCCTAACGGCACCCGCCCATTTGTGCTCAAGACCTATCTGCCCAACTACCTGGCGCTCTGCGAGACGCGGCAATTAGCGTCCGGAAGCGCCCTGGCATAGGAGCCGGTTGATTTGCCGACCCTGGCCGGCATTCCTTGCCGCAGCCGTCTGCCGGTCAAGGTACCCCGCCCAACCGATCGCGGCGATCCATGTCCATATCTGCGAGGACTTGCTGGTACCGGTTTCTTCGTCGTACGCGGCTCTCGCGGGCGCAACGGTGCGAGTTAACCTCTCCCCGCATCGAATGCGATCCGTCGCAGAGGCGGCGTACCGGCGCGGGCGCGTCGGCAACCAGCCCGCCCGTTGCCCGGCCGAGTACGCATACAGTCGCGCGGTCGAATCGACGACCGGTCACCCCGGTACGGTCATGCCGACTTGCTTGAGAAAGGCGTGTTGCTTGCGGACACGTCCGCCCTATCTCACTTTCGTGAAAGCCGCGCCACTCGGCTGCCGCATCACTCGGCTTTCATCGAATAATCGCCGCGAATCGGGCGTGGAGATCGAGGATGGCCGGGCGCCGACTCGTCGCGCGACGCTTCAATCTGATGCGCCGTCGACAGGATCAGCATGAATTTCCGCGCAACTGCAATGTTGCGCGATATCGGTCGCCCGATGCACTTTGCGCCCGTTGATTCAGGTCAACTCACATGAGCAGCCGT
The DNA here is from genome assembly GCF_001524445.2 of Burkholderia savannae. Classification (NCBI taxonomy): domain Bacteria; kingdom Pseudomonadati; phylum Pseudomonadota; class Betaproteobacteria; order Burkholderiales; family Burkholderiaceae; genus Burkholderia; species Burkholderia savannae. Next base: position 64,317 of record NZ_CP013419.1, on the reverse strand, counting down.
TCGATCAAATATCAGCATCCGTGGTCGGTCGTCTTCCCGTCCGCACTTCGACGCAGCCGAAATCCCGACCCCGTTGTTTCCCGCATCTTCGAATGGGAGGCGTATCGTGCTTGCCAAATCACTGGTTTTTCATCAGGCTGCGCGTCAGCGGCTGCTAAAGGGCGTTAACGCCATGGCCGAAGCAGTCAGGGTTACGCTCGGACCGGGCGGGCGCAATGTGATCGTCGAGCTGCCCGGCACAGCGCCGCCGCTCGTCGCCAATTCAGGTGCCGTCGTCGCGACTTCCATTGATTTGCCCGATCCGTTCGAAGCAATGGGCGCGCGCTTGCTGCGCGAAGTCGCGACACGCACAAGCGAAGTGGCGGGAGACGGAACGACCACAGCTACGACGCTCGCCCAGGCGATCGTGGTCGAGGGCATCAAATGCGTGACGGCCGGGCACGATCCCATGGCGCTCAAGCGTGCGATCGAGGCGGCCGGGAAAAATGTGATCGCCGAATTGCACCGCATCGCCCGTCCGTGCGCGAGCGCCGACGAAATGCGCCAGATAGCGACGATATCCGCGAGTGGTGACATCACGATCGGTGCCATCGTCGCGCAAGCCGTGGAGCGCGTTGGGAAGGAGGGCGCGATCAGCATAGAAGACGGCACGACGCTCGATGACGAACTCGAAACCGTGGATGGCTCGCTAGTCGAACGCGGCTATCTGTCGCCGCTGTTCGTCGAACCGGACAGCCACCACGTCGTGCTCGAAGAACCACGCATTCTACTTTGCGACATGAACGTCAGCGGGATCGGGCAGTTGTTGCCGCTGCTCGACGCCCTCAGTAGCACCGGCAAGCCGCTACTCGTCGTCGCGAACGAAGTGGAAGGCGAAGCGCTGGCCACCCTCGTCGTCAATCATCTCCGCGGCACTCTGAAATCCTGCGCGATTCGCTCCCCCGGATTCGGCGAGGCGCGCACCGAGCAGTTAGCCGATCTCGCGGCGCTCACGGGCGCGACAGTCATTTCCCCTCAGACAGGACGCACGCTCGAGCGCACGACGCTCGACGAGCTCGGTGCCGCACGCCGTGTCGAAATCTCCCGTGATACGACGACGATCATCGCCGGACGGGGTGAGCGCAAGCACATCGACGATAGAATTCGCGTGCTGCGTACTCGGCTCGATGCGATGCCGCCGGGCTACGAACGCGACGCGGTGGCCCGCCGCCTGACTAAGCTCGCGGGCGGCGTCGCGGTGATTCGGGTTGGAGCTGCGACGGAAACCGCGCTGCGTGAACGCAAGAATCGCTTCGAGGACGCGCTGCATGCGACACGCGCCGCGATGGAGGAAGGCATCGTGCCGGGCGGCGGCGTCGCATTGCTACGCGCACGCCGCACGCTCGAGCAAGGCGGTGCTGGCTTCACGGACGCGCAGCGCACGGGCGCTCGCATCGTCCACGATGCCCTTGCTTCGCCGCTGCGCCAAATCGCCGAGAACGCCGGCGCCGATGCGCAGGCTGTCGTGCATACGGTAGACGCAGCGTCCGGGGCGTTCGGCTATGACGCCGCCAATGCCGTATATGGCGACATGATTGCGGCCGGCATCGTCGATCCTGTCAAAGTTGCGCGCTCGGCGCTGCAGAATGCGATCTCCATCGCCTCGTTGCTGCTGACGACCGACTGCATGATCGCGCGCCGCTGGCCCTTCGCTCAGGCAATGGGTGCGGCAAGCACGGGACTGTTGGACGGTTGAGACCATCTCGCAGTGACGCTCGACGCCATGCGGCCCACTCGCGGAAAAGATTGGCGACAAACAGCGATTGTCGGAACTCCACACCAATGCAGTCGCGAACCGCGTTGCGATCAGCTCCGACTGTACGCACAGCTGCGCCACGAATGTAGTCGCAGATTTTGCACGAATCGGACAATTACCCCATCCCAGCCGACACGTTCCATCACACGCGCCCCGATGTTGAAATCGACGAGATGAGCGCGGCTCCGCACGATGTTTTGTGCCCGTCGCATGCAACGGCGCGACCATCGATGCGAACGCTCTCGTCCCCTTCGATGATCACGCAATGATCGGCACCTTCCATCGGGCAGATACAGCGGTCGCCGACGCAGGCCACCGCCCGCCCCATCACTGTCGAGCCTTCGCGGCCCGTTTCGACGCGACCGCCGTGCGAGGTCGAATCACCGATGCGAATCACGCCGCGCATACCGGCTCCTTATCGGAAAGGATTCACGTCCGGTTGCTTCTGCGTCGGCGGGCTCACCATCACGATCGTCGCCGTACCGTTCGGCCGCCGATTGATCGTGGCGCTGGCTCCGCCTTCGTTGTAACCGGCGATCAGGCCGAGTCCGATCTGCACCAACGGCGAGCTAATGCCCGTGTTCCCGATCCGGCGGCCGATGTCGTAGCCTTCCTTCACGTCATCGAGACTCGGCGCGGACGGCCCGCTTTGCGCGAGCGCCTGGTTGATCGGCGCGACCCACGCGCGATCGCCCGTCGTATCATAGAAGATCCGCTTCGGCGTTTCGCCGGTGGGCAGCGTATCGACGGCTTGCTGCCACCCCGCCTTGAGCGCTTGCGCCTGCTGCGCGGTCTTCAGCGGCTTGCCGTGCGCATCGGCGAGCTTCACGTCGATGGGCCGATGCAGGTAGCCGAGCAGCGGCGCGTTGTCGAATTGCTTCACCTGCCAAGTCGTCCAGCGCACCGGGATGTACGGCGTCGGATTGAACTCGCCCGGGCCTTTGTTGCTGATCGTTTTCCAGAAATCGGGGAGTTGTGTCTGCCACCATTGCGCCGACATGAAGCCGAGAAAAGCGCGCGGATGGATGCCCGCCGCCTTCTGCTGCTCTTGATAGTACGCTTCAAAGCTGCCCGGCCCTTCTCCGTTGTTCCTCTCCCAGAAGAAATTCCACAGCTTGGTAATATCGTATTCGGTCGTGTTCTTGTCGACGTTTTCCGTCTGCTCGACGGCGTAGGGACGAATCAGTTGGTCGACGCGATCCGAGCGGGACACGAGCATCGCGACCATGCTGTCCGGCATCGTAGGAAGGTTGGACTGCTTGAACGTGTCCACGTAGCCGGGTGTCTGATTGAGTTTGCGGGTCGCCGCTCCATCAAACGTGACGATAACCGCCTCGGGCACGTCCGGATGTGCGTCGAAGAATGCGAACAGCTTCTCGATGATGGTTGCACCGTCGTCCGTGTTCGCGTCTTCTTGCCACAGCAAGAGCGTGACGCCTAGGCTTGCCTCCTGTCGAATACCAGAAAGCTCATTAGCTGGCCGACTAACGTGCGGTGCTTTCGGCGGCTCCCAAATGAACACCGGGACCGGCCAATAGTCAACGGAATGATGGGCCGCCAGTTGGAAGCTCAGGCCTGTCCCGACGCCTAGATCAGTCATACGCTCATCTTCATTGGCAGGATAGTCGGCGGAATTTTGCGACATGTATGTGGAGTGATTGTCTGCCTTGGCTTCAATAGCCTTCCAAATCTCTTCATTTGTCTCATTTCCCGTGACGAGCCCCAGGCCACGCACTTCCAACACGAATTTTCCGCCTGACTGAGCGAGCAGTTCCGGGGCACCGTTGTTCCCAGGTAGGACCATAGCCGACATTGTCGGCGCAGTCGATGCCGTGCTTGTGACCGCCGATGCGGGTTCAGCGGAGCCAATATGCAGCCAGACGTAGCTCACGGCGAAGATCGCCGCAACGACACCGAGTGCAACCAATACACCGTTTCGAATGCTACCCACCATGCCTGGCATCTCCTGTCCCGTTGCTTGCCAATAGTGATAATGCCGCGTCATCACGATGATTGTCCAACCCAGCGCGATCAAGATAAACCCAAGTATGTACGGCCAGATACGAGGTTTCATAACACCTCTTCGTCAATCTCACGTTTTCTTCTCAAATTTCACTTCGCTAGCGACCAGCGGCGGTAGAGTGAGCAACACAAACTTCTCAGACGGGAATAAGCCCTTCTGATAGTACTTTGCGCAGGCGTCAATAAAGTCCCGCGTATGACCGTCTAGCCGTGAAAAGCATTTGCAATCTGTGATCTGCTTCTGTGCGCTCGACGTCATCTTCCAATCCGCCATTAAAAGCAACAACTGCCGCCAGTCCGGATCATCCAACGTCACTGCCTGGCCGATCGCGACATCCATCGCCGTGACCCAGCGATGGTTCTCGGAGCTGAGCAGAACCCCCGAATGATAGTTGTTCGCTTCCAATTGATCGGCATCCGTGCCCATCCGCTTGCGGACTTCGTCCGGCGTTTCCTCGCGTTGGATCACGTACGTCTGATACCGTCCGCCCGTGGCGGCCGCCGAGAGAATCGAGCCGAGCGACTGACTCGGCACGATGCGCCAGTTATGCGACTGCTCGTCGATCGGACGGCCTCGATTGAACGTCTGCCTGTGCGGCTCGATGCTGGCGCCCGGGTCATCCGTCGTCGCGACGTCCTTCCATTGGAACTTCGCGTACTGGTTGCCGAGCGCGACGTTTTTCGTCACGTCATCCGGGCGCATCAGCCCGGCGACATCGGCGTGCCCGGGTCGCTGCCCGCCTTTCTTGACCTCGCCACCGTACAGGTCAGGCTCGTACGGCGGGTTTAGTTGCTCGCCGTTGATGAAGCGAATGTCGTTGCGCTTGAACGACGCCTGTAGCGCCATGTTCTTGCTGGACTCGACCACTGAGCCCAACATCGTGCCGTCCGTGTCGGGCCCCGGGGTCAATCGCTGAACCTGGTCCCGGACCGGTACGCGCGCGGGGGGCGTACCGACAGCGACCTTCGACCGCTTCCCTCTGCCGTCCTGGTCGCGTTCCAGTCGCGTCCACATGCGCTGGAAAAAGCGTTTCGGCGCGAGCGTCGTCATTGCCGGCATCGTTTTGCCCTGCTTGGCTGCCGCGCCATCGGCCGGAACGTCGTCGGGCACGCCGAACGTCCCGATCCCGCGTACCTTATCGAGGCCGACCACGGTGTCTTCGGGGCAGAAGTAAAGATAGACCTTGCCCCGGTTATCGCGCTCGTCGAACGTGATCCAGTTCTTGCCACGCTTGTCCAGGCGCTTTCCCTGCGTCTGGCTCCAGTTCCGTCCAGCTCGTCCGCCCGAGCAAACCGAATCGATCATCAGGTCAGCCAAGTCCGGAAGCGTATGCGGCTCGCTCGTCACCGCGTTGACGATGTCGACCAGCGTCTTGAGTTTCGCGTGCCCGGTTTGCTGGCTGCCGTCCTTCGTGAACTGCAGGCTGTACGGCGTGTCGACCATGACGATGCAGTCGACGCAGCGTTGTCCTTGCTGCTTGAGCATCGCCTGCGCGAGCAGCGTGATGATCGTGCCTTGGCTGTGCCCCATCACCGTGATCGTTTCGTGCTTCGGATCGATTCCGTGCTCCAGCGCGAGCGCGGAGGGCTGGATGGCGCGCATTGTCTTGATGAGGTTCGCCAGGCGAGCCGCGGCAAGCACGAAGTAACGGCGGTCAGGCGAGTTGCCGGCGAATATCGTGTTGCCGGCAAGCGCATTTTGCATCACCACGCGCTCGAGCTTGTCCGGTTCGAAGCCGCGGCTGTACATCTGAGGGATGTTGTTGGTCGCGTTGGCGAAGAACCCGCCCCCCTTGCCGAAATGGGCATCGAGCCGGTTCGCGTGGATGTCCTGATACTGGCCGCGCGTCAGCAGATTGCCGTCGCTGTCCGCCACGCGGCTCTTGACCTCGCCCGGCCTGTTCACCTTCGCGATCTCGTTGTCCGCCGCCCGATAGCCCCAGTAAAACGGGAGAAACATGCTGTGGGTGCCGCTAGTTTCTGAGCGTTCGTAAAGGTACATGTCCGGATCACGCAGTATTTTTGCGTACTTTAGCTTTTCCCCTTTCTGTTGCGCCGCCGACGCACTCGCATACCGCTGACCGTATTCACCCGGCCGCAGATCGCTTCGCGACAGGCGCTCATTGAGCCCTTGGCAGAGCCCGCGCTCAACGGTCGCATAGGCCGCACCCGGATCGTTGACGCCATGAATGAAGATCACCACGCCCGGAAGATCGGCCGGAACCTGAACGGGCCGATCGCCCGGCCGATTCGCCATCGTAACGCCCGCCCCGTGGGCGGCGGTGAAACACTGATCGTTGATACCGTTCATCGTTCGCTCGGGTTCAAAGCTTCGGCTTCAGATAGTCGATCTTCGCGATACGCATCGCGTCGTCCTTGACCAGATCCGTCAGGCCGCTCGCATCGGTCTTGCCCTCGATGACGCGCCCGTCGTCCAGCGTGATCCGGAATGGCTTGTTCGCCGCCGCCGGCAAATCGCCGTCCTCGCCCGGGTAGTGCAGCTTGAAACGCTGATCCGTCGGCTGATTGCTGAACGCGGTCTTCGTCGCCTGCGCCGTCGACGGCCCGCCCCACTGGTGCGACGCCGATAGCAGCTTGATGTCGCCGTTCGTGCCGAGCGTGATGCCGCCGCCGATCTCGATGTAGCTGCCGTCCTCGGCAACGAGCCGAATCTTCGGCGCGCTCACGAACACCTCGTTCTCGTTCGTCGTGATCTTGACGCCCTTCTGCGCGTTCGCCGTCAACGTGTCGGATTGCGCCTGCAGCAGCACTGGTCCTTCGCCGGCCACCGCCTGCACGCCCGTGCCGCGAGCGAACAGCTGCATCCCCTGTCCCGCCGTCGCGTTGAACCGCTGACCGCTCATCAACTGCAGGTGCTGCTGCGCGACTTGATCGATGTTCTCGCCGGCATACGTCACGTGCGTCTTCGGGGTGACATTTACCGACCCAGCCTGTGCGCCGAACGCCATCAGCGCCTGTTCGCCGGTAGCGGCCGCCGTGCCGGCGTCGGCCGTTCCCGCGCCCGTGCCCGGCGCCCAGCTCTTGAAGGCCGCGGCCACCGCATGCTGGCCGGCCGTATCCGCGGCCTGCCCGCCGTGCTGCCCCGCGTAGTCGCCCAACGCCTTGAACAGCTCCGAGCATTCGCCGAGCAACCGAATCAGTTCGTCGCGGTCCAGTTGCCCGCCGCTCGCCTGCGTGCGCGCGTAGGTCGTCAACAGAATGCCTTGCGCCGCCCGCAGCGCCGCCGCCGCGTCAGTACGCAGCTCCGCGCCCTCGCCACGGTCGTTCCCGTGGCCGTTCTCGCGCGGTTGGGTCAGGTACCCGAGATTGAGCTGCGAATGCGCATGTTCGCTCGCCAGCTGCGCGCTGATCTGATTCGGCGTGTCGTCGAGGCGCAGCTGGTTGTACCGCTGCCCCTTGATTTCCCTCGTCTTGATGCCGGACAGGTAACGGTTGCCCGGCAGCCGGCCCGTGTGGCTGAACGTCGCTGGCGGATGCGCGCCGTTGCTCAGCACCCCGATGATCACCAACCGGTCCGGATCGCCGCCGACACAACCGAGAAGGACTTCCATGCCGACGCGCGGCAGAAACGATGCCCCAAAATTCGCTCCCGCGAGACTCGTCGCGACGCGAATCGGCGCGCTATCGCCCGCATTGTCGTTGGTGCCCGCACCCTGCGCGTGCGCGTGGTCCGCCGGATCGAGGCCGTGAATCCGCACGCGCACGCGGCCGTCCTCGTCGCAGAACACTTCTTCGTCCTCCGTGCCGACGATCGTGCCCGTCAGCAGATGCACTGGCGGCAAGTCCGTTCGCGGATCGTACGCGGGCGCAAGCGGCACGCCGCGGCGCACGCAACTGAACGTGTTCTCGTAACGCGTATCGGCATCCTCCGCGAGCGCGGCCGGTAACGCAGGAGCTGCCTGCGCGAGATTGCGGCTCGCCGCGAATAGCGCCTGCACGCGTTCGTTGAGTCCTTTCGGCAGGTTGTTCCAGACGGCGTGGTCGATCGACGTGATCACGAACTGGCGCTTGTCGGCGAGTTGCTTGTCCCATTCCGGTGCGCCCGTCAGCGTGATCCACGCACCCACGGCAAGATCGCGCACACTGCTGACGCCGTCATAGCGTTCGGCTTCGAACTCGTGCGCGAGCATGCGCGCGCGGGTGAGCCGCTCGTGATCGCTCCAAGAATCGCCCGCGTGCGGGATGTCGATCGCGACGTCGGTCAGCAACTTGGCCAGGTCGTTGCCTGACTCGCCCTGATCAAGACTCGAGCCGACGGTCGATTCGTCTATCCTCGCCTTCTTGTAGTCCCACGACGGCCGGCCGGCCTTGCCCGGAACCAGTTGCCGGTGCAGCGCGAACAGCGTGACCGTGTCGCGTTGCTCGGTGCCGCCGTCACGCGGATGCAATCGAACCGTGCCGGCGGGCGCTTGAGGCAGCGACATCGGATCGTCGCAGCATACGAGCGTATGCACCGGCGTTTCGTCGCGAACGTTCTGCATGCGCTTCGCCGGGCCGGCCTTCACAAACACGGTGATCCCTTCGCGACGCAGCAGGCGACGCACGAAGTACGCGTCCGACTCGTTGACCTGCCGCGTCAATTCGCGGGGCGGATAGCGGTCGGCGCGCAGGTGGGAAAGATCGAATTCGAACGCGCGCGCGAGAGCCGGACTGCGCTGCTGCCACTCGTTGAACAGCGCGATGAGAATGTCGACGACGTTCCGCTTCCGAAACACGCGCGAATTGGTGCGCTTGTCCATCAGCGACAACGCATCGCACACGGTCAACTGGTACACGCAGAGTTCGCCGTCGCTTTGTCCGATCTGGACGTCGCTGATGATCGCGTTCACCATATGCGGTTGTCCGCGGTCGGTCACGAGCCGGATCGATACCGGAATGCCGAGCAACACGCCGGGCGGCAGGTCGTGGCGGGTCGACACGCAGGTCAGACTCCCGCGAATCCCGGACATCAAGCCTTCCTGAACGCTCGCGTGCTGCAGCGCCAGCAGATGGCCGACCGCGGCCTGCGCGGCGCCGAAGTGCAACGCGACCGGACGTTTATTCCAGTCGACCGCCCCCGACGCGAAACCCCGTAGCGTATCGTTCAAATTGGTCACGGAAGACTCTCAGGTTTCTGCTTGGATTCGAATTGGAGGAGCATTGATTCGTGATGTGATTGAGGCGCTCCTCACGGCGCGTTAATTTTATCAAGGCTGAGACAAATGGCGGCCAAATTAACGAAGATTTACCATCGCGCTGACAGCGGATGGTTCTACAACATGGAGTTGACCTGTCAGAGTTAACAGGTCGATTCGGGAAATTGGTCCGCTGAGCATTGGCCGCAGCGTCCCTTGCGTCGAAATGGACCTCGAGAGCGGAGAAATCTCCGTCTACTGGTTCGAATTTTCATGTGTCTTTCAATGAGCGCGCGTGCGGAGTGCTCGATTGCTGATCAAGCAAATCGATCGACAAGAAATTCGTCGCGCGGCAGGCCAGCCATCCACTTTGGGCATCGGCCTCGACCGCTCCACGTTTCGCCCGTCATCGGGTTCCGATATTTCGGCGGAAGTGGGCCACGCCGCTTGTCTGGCGAGCGAAGGCGAGTCCATTGCGGAAAGATCTGGTCTGGCCGAATTTCGTACTTCAAGACAGCCCCTCGAATCTCCGAAAGTACCGCGGAGATTTCACGCTCTCTAGCTACTTCGGCTTCCTTATTGAGTGCATCGAGTTGAGCTTTCAGTTCTTCGTAAGTTGCCACAATTTCTCTCCAATAGAATTACGTTTAGACGCACGCATCCGAGCGCCGTGCGACGTCAGGGGCGGGTGTTGTGTGCCAGGCATGCGACAACACGGTGTGAATAAAAAGGCGATCGTCGATACCGACGATCGCAAAACCGCCTGCTCCGAGGCAGATCGGAGGGCAGCAGGCGGTGGCCTAAACGAGTCGGACGGTCAGGTGTCGCCCGAGCATCAGATGGAAGTGCAACGAATCTTGTTCGACTGGGCAACCGAATTCTCGGCCGGACACCGACCGGAGCGAGGCGTTAGACGACGTCCGCACATCGAGCAGTCGGAAGCATTCGTGCGTTCCGATGGAGATATATTGATCGCGCGCAACTGGCGCGTGCACTGTGGATTCGAGTGCCACGATCTTGATCGCGTCGCGGTGAATGCAAACGTTGCGACAGCGAAACGACAGGTGTGCCGATGTTCCCGTAGAATACGGTCAGCCATGGTGGTCTCTCAATGTGTGCACCTAGGTTAGGCGTCAGGCAATGTTCGCAGCATCGCCTGGCGCCGCTTCGCTTCAAATCACTTTTGGGGAAGCCGTGATCGTCACCGCAGCTTATCGATTCCCCTTCAGCTTCAACCAGACCTTGTTGCGCAACTGAATCGCGGCCGGCGAGCACAACTTGTACGGCCGGAGCCGTGCCTTGTACTGCTCCGGCGTCTTGACTGCTGGGTTGTTCAGCAACGCTGCATCAACGTAGCGATCGGAGCCGATGATCTCGTTGTTGTACCGAACCGCATTCGTCACCAACGCGATGTTCTCCGGTTGCATCATCCAATTGAGGAACTTGTAGGCGGAATCGACATTGCGGGCTTTTGCGGGGATGAGCAGGCTGTCCATGAACAGCCGAACGCCCTCCTTCGGATAGACGAACTTGATGCTCGGGAGGCGTTCCTGCGCACGCACTGCGGCGCCGTTCCAGACATGTTGAACGGTGATTTGACGGGACGCGAGGCGATCGACTGTGCCGTCGTTGCTATACGTTTTCACGAAGGGCTTCTGCTTTTGCAGGACGTCAAGTACCCGCTTTGCATCAGCCGGATTTTCGGTGCACTCATCTTGGCCCAGATACCAGCTCGCGGCCATGTACAACTCCTCTTCGACGTCTAAATCGCCGATCTGGCCGCGCAGCGCCTCAGGTGGTTCAAAGAGAGATTTCCAACTATCGTCGAGCCTCCCGCCAGGCACGCGCGCGCTGTCATAGGCGAAGCCAGTCAGTACGACCGTAAACGGGATCGCGTAGTTGCGATCGGAATCAAAGCTCGGATGGCGGTATTCCGGCTTGATGTTTGCCATGTTCGGCAACCTGTTCTTATCGAGCTTGAGCAGCAGGCCGGACCTTACCAACACGGGGACGTAATAGTCGCCGGCGATCACGACGTCGTACCCGCCGCCACCGGCCTGCAACTTCTGCGTTAGCGCTGCATCGCTCGCGTAAGTGTCAAGCGTCGTCTCGACTCCCGTCTCCGCCTGAAACTTCTTCAATAGCGCGACAGGCATAATCACGGGCCAGCTACCGACGTGGAGCTCTGCCGCCGTCGTGGTTCCAACGACAGCGAGCAGCATTGCCCCGATAATTTTCTTCATACGGCTCTCATTGTTTGAATGTTTGAATGGTACGTGTCAACACGGGTGCCGATGGATCTGCCGGCGCGGCGCGCCCCGAGCGCCCAAACCGTCAGCAACTGAATGGACGAAAGGGCAACAACCGAGACGGAAACCGCGCTGACCTTCGGCGATATCCCGATCTTCAGGGAACTGAAGATGTACATCGGCAAGGTGCTCATCCCGGCGCCCGCCAGAAAGTAGCTCGTGACGTAGTCGTTCATAGAGGCGACGAACGAGAGGAGCGCGCCTGCGACGATACCGGGCAGGACCAACGGCAACGTAATTTGACGGAATGCAGCCCATGGTGGAGCCGATAAATCAGCGGCTGCCTCGAGCAACGTGCGGTCAATCGTCTTCAACCGCGCATTGATCGGCAGATACGCGAGCGGGACACAAAACACCACGTGACCAAACAGAAGGGCGACAAAGCCAACGTCAAGCGCGAACATCGAGAAGAGCATCATCGTTGCAATCGCGAGCACCACCTCGGGAATCGCCAGCGGCAGCGCGATAACGACCGTACGCAGATCGACTGCTCGTCGCTCCCTGCGCGACCACGCCGCGACGGCGGCGCTTGTTGCCAGTCCGGTAGAAAGCACCATCGATCCCAGAGCGAGGACCAGCGAATTTTGCACTGCACGAATCAGCGTAGGATCGGCCCAGGCCTCGATGTAGCCCCGTGTGCCCCACCCTTCCCACATGAGCGCAGAAGGTCCATCGTTGAAACTCATCCAACCGACGACCAACAATGGCAGGTAGAGGAACAGCAATACGGTAATCGCGATTCCCGCCGCCAATGGAAACCGGCGCAACTCATGCGAATTCATGGCCGAGCTCCCGATGCTGGAGGATCGACTTCAGGCGCAGTACGAGCATCGCCAGAAGCACGGAGGCGAGTAGCGCAAAAGACATCGCTGCCCCGAGGGGCCAATCACGACCGCCGGCAAACTGAAAATCGATCAGATTGCCGACCATGAACGCATGATTGCCACCGAGCAAGCCCGGAATGGCGTACGCCCCAAGCGCGGGGACGAAAACTAGTCCAATGCCCGCCATGACGCCCGGCCAGCAGACAGGCACGATCACCTGCAACAGGGCTGACATTCGGTGAGCGCCGAGGTCATACGCCGCCTCGACCAGCCGCCAGTCGAAATCGTCGAGTGCGGCAAAGATCGGCAAAATCATGAACGGAGTGAACGCGTAGACGAGACCGATTAGCGTTGCGAGATCGGTGTACAAAAGACCGAGCGGACCTCGAAGCAGCCCCATAAAGCTCAAGGTTTGTGCCACTAGCCCGTTGTCGGCCATGACGATAATCCATCCAGTCATTTGCACAACAACGCAAGTCCAGAACGGGATCGTCACCAGCACTAGCAGCGCGGCTTTCCACTTCGACGTGCGCGTCGCAATAAACAGCGCGGTTGGGAATCCAAGGAGCAAGCATCCTGTTGTCGCGGATATCGCCATCATCATCGATCGAATGAAGATGCTGATATAGCCTTGTTGAAGCACGAGAGACCCATCCCAATCACGATCGAAGATCACCCGTTGATACGCTCGAAGCGTGAACTCGCCCCATGCCACCCCACCAAACTCCAGTGGCGCGTTGATTGATGAAACGGCTAGCACCGCCAGTGGGAGAACGACGCCCAAAATCATGACGAGCAGCAGAGGGTCAAAAATCAATCGCTCCACTTGCCCTGATCTGCGTAGATTTAGTGTGGGTATTCTAAACACCACCAATTACCTCGAATCGGTTAGCTCGTGCGGACGAGAGTCTTGCAAATTGGTCGCCATATTCTATAGAGCGGATCGGTGCCCATCGCGTCAATCTGTTATCTCCAAGCGCCAAAATTGTTACCGCAGTTCATCGCCGACGCTAATTGATTGACCTGTTTTGATTATCGCAACGCTCAGGCTGCGATTATTGCGCGCAATATGAGAATGTCGGCGTGGTAGCGGATTTAATGATTCTCATCACTATGAGCAACTGCCTGGTGACGAGGTTCATATATGGAGCGGTGAGCGGCACCATTATGGTGGTTCTTGCGTGATCGGAAGCCGCGAAGTGCGATCGCTTGCGTACGATGCATAGCGAGGAAGCGAAGTCTGGCGAAAATCGAGATGATGATCCGAAATGTGTAACAATCGTACCACGCACGCGCGCTCGATGAGCAGACATCGGGCGTTTCACGATGCAAAATAGAGAGAAGATAACGAATATGATTACGGCCGAGCGTTTAGAATACCGCCCTATGAAAGAGGGTGACATCGGTGCATTTTACGACGTCCGCTTCTCGGTAACCGAGAATAGGATCCACCCACATCAGATCCATTTGCTCAACCGCAGCCTTTTGATCGAGAAGATTCGCCAGGGTGGCGGCTGGATCTGCGAATGCGACGGCGAGGCGGCCGGAGTATGCCTGCCGGTCATGACCGATACGCCGTTCATTTCTGCTCTGTTTGTTAGACCGACCTTTCACAGTATGGGTGTTGGGCGCGAGTTGCTCGAGCGCGCCGTGAAATGGCTGAGAGACAATGGAGTGGACCGGGTCACGTTGGTGACAGATCCAGGCTCGCGTGCCGACGGCTTTTATCAGCATCTCGGATGGGAGCGTGGTGAGTTGGACGAATACGGCTGCCAGGTCACCTTTTCAAAGTCGCTGAGAGAATAAGCTATCCGAGGATGTTGGATGAGGCCAGTAGCCATGGCGGTCAATCGCACCGCGGCGCAGCGTCCTGCGCCGCTTCATACTATTTTCATTACGCTTGAGGTAATGAAGCGTATTGGATTGTCCAGAGAGACTCTGCTGGACGGGACTGGTATTTCACCCTCCGACGTCGAGCGTCCCAACGCGATGGTGACGCATGCTCAGGAGATGGTCTTATTTGCCAATGCGCTGAAAGCCACTGGGAATTCCGCAATCGGCCTTCATATCGGTAACGAGATACCGGTGACGGCGTATGGGCTTCGGGCTCACGCAATGCTTGTTAGCCCCACGCTTGGTGACGCGATGCGCCTCGCGTTTGAACACCCATTGCTAGGGATTAGCTATTTTCGGATGAAGTTATTGGTCGATGGCGAAGTTGCTCGAATTATTGTCGGTGGCTACACATATCGACACGATTTACTTGTTATTAACACAGACATGTGCTTTACGGCAATCCGCAGGCAGATTATTGATTTGACAGGAATGTCACCGAATTTCACGCGCATCGGATTTACTTTTTCAAGGCCTTCTCACGCGGATAGCTACTCTGAGTATTTTTCATGCCCTGCAATATTTGAATCTGAAGTAAACTTCCTGGAATTTGATGCTTCAATCTTACGGACGAAATTACCCCTTGCTCATCCCATTGAATATGAGGTGGCAAAAAAAGCCTGCGAAAAACGGGAGTTTGAATTGGCCCATTGGATGCCGACCGACCTCGTGGGGCAACTGCTTTGCCTGATGTATGAAAATCCGATCTGTCAAGATGTTGTCGAGTTCGCCGATCGGCTTGGTATGTCATTGCGCAGTTTGCAGCGCAAGCTTAAAGATATGGGGACGTCATTTAGTGCTTTGCAAGACATTGTGCGCCAAGATATCGCTTCGAAATACCTCGCTGAACGGCACTATACCGCCAAAGAAATAGCGGCTCGACTTGGATACAAAAATGCTTCTGCGTTTAGCCGCGCGATGAGGCGTTGGTCACAGGTTACTATCGACTGATTCCGATTTGCTGGGGCCTATTCGAGGGCAAGCATCGTACCGCGGCAACGCGCACTGCCGCAGTGACAAGCATATTCTTGGCGAACTTTCTCCGAGTTCGATCCGACGACCTCCAAGCCGTAGTCGAGCGAAAGTTCGTCACCCGGTGCGATATCCCGGATCACCTCAATGAAGATGCGATTCTTCGACTCGACGGCATGGCAGTTCGGCTCACACGCGTGGTTGAGCCAACGTGCGCTGTTGCCCTCAATGCTGCCGTCGATGACGCGACCGTTGGACAGTCCGAAGTAGAAGGTGTGTCCAGCGATTCCGTTGCGGCGATGCGCCACGATTGCAGTTCGCCACGTAATCACTTGCCCCTTGTACTCGAGCAACGACTCGCCTGCTTTAATTGACCGCAGCGCGAATACGCCTCGTCCGTGAATGCGCGATTTGCGCACGGTGAATCGCTTCATATGGAATCTTCGACGTCTCGAGTTAGGTTGACAATGTTGATGGGCCGTCGCTTGTCTCGATTTTCGGAAAGTACGCCCTCCCGGTCTTCTGTGACCGAGTGTCGGTAGCACGTTCGATAGTCGTGCCGTCGCTGCGACGATCCGAAGTGGCCCAAACGGAACTCACAGGTCATTTTTCGGGTGTGGCGATCATAGACGCGATCTCCGACCTGGCTACAGGCCGCTGCGTACCGGAGGTGATTTGAAGTAGGCTTCCTTGCGAGCCATCTGTCGCGCATCACCTGTGAGGATGAGGCATCGTTTCCGATCGGTGACTGAGGTACCCTTTGGCGCGTTCCGGCAACCGAAATATACGCCCGCAGTAAAGACGTCAATCTGCCTTTTCGCCGCCGTGGTTTTTGTCAATACAAATGTCACGTACGCACCGATAACGGCGCCGATGAGGATTGCGCAGCCCTGCGTCAGATTGCGATTCATTATTGAAGACAAGAGCCAGAAAGGGTTGGTGGATGCGCTCGGGACAAATAATCCCCGCGCGATATCCGTATCGCACGTTCGCGTGTCCTGGTTCACTTTGCGCTAAAACAGCTCAACTGCTTTTCAACGCTGAGCCCGGCGGCACGAGGTATATCATCAGTTAAATTTTACACTTCATCGGATTCTTTTCCTTTCTACGACTGGTACTCGTCACTGGATCTCGCCCCCACACTGATTGGGTTGGCCATCCAAACTGATTCGGACCGACGCCGATCAAGAAGAGGGGAGCTTCCGTGGTGGCGCCTTCGGTCTTCCAGAGTCGCCATGCCATGCACCGGCCGAACCGAGAGTTCCGCCGCTGGTAGGTCCGCTACTCCACAAACTATCGCTCTTCGCGCGACGCGAACTGCTCCAGCGATTGATGTGACAGGATAGAAGCGTGCGGGCGCTTGTCCGCACATCCCCATAATCGCACTTGCGGGTAACGCGTGGTCTGAGGTTTTGCGTTTTCCTTGCTATTTCGCTGTCGACGGAGCGACGCTGGCAGGCGCTCGTCCAGCTACCGTGCCATTTGACGTCATCAGATTGCCGAAGATATGAAAATCTGGGGCGACCTTCGGTATCGTTGGTGTCGGAATGGTCTGCGACGCTGACATAGAGACGGTCCACCCGGCGCAAATCACATCACCCGCCTCAACCGCGAACCCGTTGCTGAGGTCGACCGACCACGCGCGCAGCGCCAAGCTCGTTGACTTCGACAATGTCACCGGGCCGTGCCCCAACTGAGGCGAGCGTCCTTACGATGGCATCGTCGAAGGGCGATCTCCCCTTACGTGAGGCCGGTTCAGCAACGCCATAGCCGAGCTTAAATACCCCGCTCTGTTCTGACCCGCCGACAAGCCGCTTCGCCCACGTCAATATCGAACGCATGTTCAGCCCTTCTCCCTGTTTTCCGTTGTGGCGATCGTGTCGATCGACCCGACCTTACTGCTCGATCAAATAGCGTTCGCGCCTCTTTGCGTTCGCAATCCACGCCGGTGCGCGCCCCTTGCCGGACCACGTCGCCCCCGATTTGGGATCGCGGTACTTCGGCACGCTTTGCGGTTTCGACGTTGAAGTGTCCTTTGCCCGAGTCGTGCGCTTGCGACCGAACACGTCTTGCTCCGTTAGACCGTATTCGGCAACCTTAGCGCGTACGTCGGCAAGCACGGCCTCGATCTCAGCCGCGCGCAGTGCGTCGGCCTCGATCTGCAATGCCTCGATTTGAGCCTTCACATCCGAAAAGGTACGCTTAATGGCCGCCATTGTTTTCCTCTCCTGCTATTGCATTGTTTCGGCTGCCGGCCGTGCGGGGCGCTCGTGCGCCAGGTTGTTTTCCGCTGTCTCAGTTGGCTTCGCCGTTGCTCGGAAACAGCACGTCGAACCCAGGAACCGGAATCACGCGTCCGTCGTTCAAGCAAGCTGCGGCTGCGACCAAATGTTCGGACGCGGCACGCTGCGCGTGTGGCTTCCAGCCAAGGTGATCGAGTGCAGTGGCGGCCTCTTCGGCAAAGACGGCCGCAGCGTCCTCTGGCGTGATCCCATGCGATTTTATGTGTGCGTTTGCCAGGTCAATGAGCGCGTTCCGAAATGCTTCCTTCCGTTCGACGTGTGGCATGTTGTTTTCCGTTCAGTGGCCACACTCGGCCTGAGCCTGGGCACGTTCGCGCGCCTGTTGGTTCAGGTCCGCGACGGCACGATGCGACAGCAATATTCGTACGTCAGTGTTGTCGACAAGAACATAGAGGTGGCCTCACTCGTTCGGACAGTTTTCTGAGATTTTTAAGTGGAACGTCCGAGGCAATCATGCTGCCGATTTGATCGCAGGCAGCGTCGCGAAGTATGCCTCATCCGGCGTCCGATCCGCCAGGCTCGAATGGGGCCGTTTTCGGTTGTACAGCTCGATGTAGTCGCCGATGGAGCGCCGGGCATGGCTGACCGACTCGTAAGCTCGCAGGTAAACCTCTTCGTACTTGACGCTGCGCCACACGCGTTCGACGAACACGTTGTCGCGCCAGGCCCCTTTACCGTCCATCGACAGCCGCACGCCTCGACCCAGTACGGCCTCGGTGAACGCGCCCGCCGTGAACTGGCTGCCCTGATCGGTGTTCACAATGTCCGGCAGCCCGTAGCGCGCGAACGCTTCCTCGAGCGCCTCGACGGCGTGCACTGCTTCCAGCGTGATCGCCACCCGGTGCGAGAGCACCTTGCGACTTGACCAATCCACTACTGCCGTCAGGTACACGAAGCCTCGCGCCATCGGAATGTATGTCGTGTCCAGTGCCCACGCCTGATTGGCCCGGGCGATTTTCATGCCGCGCAGCAGGTACGGCCAGATCTTGTGCTGCGCATTGCGTCGGCTCGTGTTCGGCTTGCAGTACAGCGCTTCCACGCCCATGCGTTTCATCAGCGTGCGCACGCGGCGGCGGCCGACCTCATAGCCTTCCCGGCGCAACAGACGCGCCAGCATCCGCGCTCCGGCAAACGGAAACTCCATGTGCAGTTCGTCGATCCGCCGCATCAGCAACTGGTCCGCCTCGCTCACTGGCTGCGCCCGGTAATACGCGCTCGATCTCGCGATGCCAACCAGTCGCGTCTGTCGCGAAACCGGCAGCGCATGCGTACGGTCAATCATCGCTTTGCGCTCAGCAGTCCGGCTTTGCCGAGCGCTCCTGACAAAAAATCGTTCTCCAGCGTCAACTGTCCGATTTTCGCGTGCAGCGTTTTCACGTCCACCGGCGGCTCGTTCGACGGTGGAGCGGCCGCGCCGAACACATCCGCCGCACGCTCCTGCAGTTGCCGCTTCCACTCCGTGATCTGGTTCGGGTGCACATCGAACTGCTGCGCCAGTTCGGCCAGCGTGCGCTCGCCCTTGACCGCCGCCAGGGCCACTTTCGCTTTGAACGCCGCTGAGTGCGTCCGTCGGGTTCTCTTCGTCATCTTTCCGGTTCCTTTGCCTGCATTATCGCTGGCTCAGGCCCCGGGCATTCCACTTACCCGACTGTCCGAATTTGCGCGGCCACCTCTCCTCACCCACCCGCCATAACCGCTCTCCCACGGCGTCGAACAAGCCCGCTACATCGACCAGGCCGCGTGCGCGCAACAGCATCAGGGTGGCCGATAACTGCATCGCATCGTAACCATAGGGACGATCAAGAATGTCCGGAACCTTCTCACGCGGCATACCCGCCGACAGCAATACGCGAACCATCGATCGAAGGCGGGCAACATCGACGTTCAGCGGCGCCCCACCGTAGTAGTGATCGCGGACAGGTAGCCGGTCCAGTTCGTCGATGCGCTGCAGGACACCTTCATCGATCAGGGCGTGGATCACCGTGAGCGCGTAGCATCGACGAACATCCCTCCATCTCTCCGGCATGTCCTCCACCCTGGTCACGCCGAGCCGGATGACGGCATCCATATCCCCTTCTTCCAGGAAGGCGAGCGCATCGTAAGCCTTGACGGCACGCGCCAAGGGTAAATGGCGTAGCGCGTGATCGATGGCTTCGGAATAGGAGGCTCGGGTTATCCAGAGCGGCGCGACAAAACGCTCGAAAAGATACTCCCGCCCCTCATACGTTCGAACGTGTCTCAGAAGCGTTCGCCCGGCCCGCAAGCGCCAACGAAGCGGAATTAGCGGCGTGATAAACAGCCAGAGGATGACCATCCACCACTGTCGCGTCATGGGCACATACGACGGGATGCCCAGTGCGCGCTGCATCAGCGGCATCTGATCGATGTCGGGTTGCCAACCAAGCTTCCCTCGGACATGCGCCCGAAACGCCACGATGCGTTCACGCGCCTGCCGCCACGGATGCTCATGCCTGCCGTCATCTTCTTCGTCATGCGGCCAGTACGATTGGCGCGCCGACGCGGAGCTGTCCGTGATCGCGGCCATCTGTTCGGCGCGCCACGCCCGGTAGTCTTGTTGCCGTACTGTCTTCGGTTGACCTGCCGGTCGTCGGGGCAGCAACGCCATATCAATCGTCCCTGGTATGCAGTGAATGACGGAAAGCCTCAAGAATAACGCCTCCGGCTCGGCTCGCCGCGCCTACCTTTCCCTCGCCCAATAGGGCGGCACCCGACTTCTATTTTCCGCTCTGCGTTCGTCGGTCTCACTGCCATCGTGATCGGAATGATCGTGATGAATGCAAGGTGTCACCGTGCGCCTCTTTCTATGTGAGAAGCCGTCACAGGGCAAGGACATCGCCCGCGTCATCGGTGCCAGGCAACGCGGCAACGGCTGCTATCACGGCAATGGCGTCACGGTGACGTGGTGCATCGGCCATCTCGTCGAGGCCGCCGAGCCCGACGCCTACGGTGAGCAGTACAAGCAGTGGTCCATCGACCAGCTTCCGATTGTTCCCAGTCCGTGGCGCATCGAGATCAAGCCGAAGACGACGACACAGTTCACCATCGTCAAGGCGCTGATCGGCAAGGCCGACGAACTCGTCATCGCCACCGATGCCGATCGCGAAGGCGAAATGATCGCCCGCGAACTCCTCGAGTTGTGCAGCTATAGCGGTCCCATCCAGCGCCTGTGGTTGTCGGCATTGAATGATGCATCGATCCGCAAGGCGCTGGACGCGTTGCGGCCCGGCGCCGAGACGCTGCTGCTCTATCACGCGGCATTGGCACGTTCGCGCGCCGACTGGCTGGTCGGCATGAATCTCAGCCGCCTCTTCACCGTGTTGGGGCGGCAAGCTGGCTACCACGGCGTGCTGTCCGTCGGCCGCGTACAAACACCGACGCTGCGGCTGGTCGTCGACCGCGATCACGAGATCGCGCGCTTTTTGCCGGTTCCCTTCTGGACCATCGAACTTTCACTGTCTGCGAACAGCCAGCGCTTCATCGCACACTGGCAGGCGCCGGACGGCAACACGGATGACGCCGGACGTTGTCTGCAGCAGCACGTCGCGCAAGATGCTCTCGCTCGACTTCAGGGCGTGCGCGATGTCGAAGTGATCTCCTTCGACACGGAACGCGTGCGTGACGCGCCACCTCTGCCGTTCGATCTGGGCACCTTGCAGGAAACATGTTCACGGCAATTTGGGCTCGACGTGCAGGAAACGCTCGACATCGCACAGGCGCTCTACGAAACGCACAAGGCGACCACCTACCCCCACACCGACTGCGGCCATCTTCCCGAAAGCATGCTCACGGACGTACCCACTGTCCTCGCCGCGCTGGTCGCAACCGATCCCTCGTTGCGCAGACTGATGGCCACGCTCGATCCGACGCAGCGCTCCCGCGCGTGGAACGATGGCAAGATCACCGCGCACCACGGCATCATCCCCACGCTGGAACCGGCCAACCTCACGGCGATGTCCGACAACGAGCAGGCCGTCTACCGGCAGATCCGCGCGCATTATCTGGCGCAGTTCCTGCCCCATCACGAATTCGATCGCACCGTGGCGCAACTTGCAAGCGGACCGGATCGGCTGACCGCGACCGGCAAGCAGATCGCGGTGGTCGGCTGGCGCAGCGTGTTGAACGAGCCCGCATCCAACGATGGCGCAGACGACGACGGCGATGCGCCGCGTAGCCAAACGTTACCGCCGTTGACCCACGGCACGCGCTGCGCGATCGAACACGTCGATCTCAAGGCGCTTACGGTGTGCCGACTGACAAATCGACCGGACTAGTCTTGTTCGCTGGAACCAGCGCCCGGTTAGAGGACGTCCAGGAACACCCAGCCACCTTCGTCCGCCCGCTCAAGCGCGCGAAGATCAATCCGGGCTACGCGCAGTGCCTTTGCCGTGGCGCCGCGGCTCCGCTCCGCCTCCAGATCCGCCGATACTGCAGCCTGCTGCACCTCGCCGGGTGGCCGGATGAAGGCCCGTTGCACGACCGCGAGTCCTGCTCGTTCCACAAGGACCCGACCGAAGGCGAAAGCGACGCAGGGAAGACCCTGCCGGCCATCGATGCCACCGCAGCAGGCTTGCGCGCGAAGCTCGACGTCGCTCTCACGCAGGGCACGGTCGGCGCGACGTCCAGAGCCCCACGGCAAGTCGTCACCCCCACAACCTCCCGCCGGTCGGCGCCACTCCTCGGCTTCCTGCAGGCACTATGGCAAGTCGCTCGGCAAAATCGCTGGTCCGCCACCGATCGGACGCGGAACCGGGGCGTCTGCAATGCACGCATCTTGGCCGGGCTCGGGGACGCAGTGATCAACGGCGAGCCTGCGGAACAGATCCTGCACGTCATGCGCAGGTACCAGGAAGCTGAACGAGCAGCGATCAACGCGGAGTTCGACGCGTTTCTCGCCCGTGTCGGTCAGCGCGACGGCACGAACTATCGCGGCCTTGTCGTGGGCGAGATCGCAGAGATTGGCCTGACCCCTTACGGGCGCTCGCTCACCTTGCGCCAGAGCGCCAAGCGATACCACTGCAACACCGAACTGATCGCTCTCGCGGAGAAGCGTTACAGCCACGCGATGCGCGCTCTCAACGACCGTACTGCTCGTGTGGCAGCGATTCTTGTGATCGAGCGCACATTGAAGGGTCATCACGTGGTGGTCGATCTAGCCACCATGCTCTGCTCTTTGACCTACATCGCGTGCGATTCCATCCACGAAGTCGCAATGGCGAACCGGCTCGTCGCCGAAGGCCGTAGCTTCGATAAACCGATCCGGCTCGAAGACGGAGCCGAGATGCTGCCAGACTTCATCCTCATGGACACACCAGTTCCAACCCACATCGAGCTGTACGGCATGAACGGCGTGGCCGAGTACGAGACTCGCAAACGAGAAAAGCAGCGTCTTCGAGTCGCGCGTGGGATTCAAGCTGTCGAGTGGGACATTGACGTGACCGCGTTGGCCGACGTTCGATTGCCGCCCGTCGCGCGCGGAAATGCGGGAACTTGACTTCGACGTGCGAGCGGCAAGATGGAGACATCTTCACAACCAGGATGCTTCCAATGCACGGCAAGTCGCTGTTCCTCCATCGCGCGGTCTCCCGCACCGATCAGTGGGGCCCGCAGTTTCCTGCCCTCTCCATGGCGTGCCGCCATGCCGATTCCTTCTCCGGCGGCCGGCAGATCGCTATCGCCGTTACCGATAGCCGCAGACTGCGTTGCGCGATCTTCATGAACTTCGGCGCCGTCGTCGAATTCCACGCGTCGTGGCAGGAACTAGAGCGAGCCGGGACGTGGTGGCACTACGCGCGCGCCTGGCACTTCTGGGTCGTCGAGAACCGAGAATCTGCGGATCGGATGTTTCTTTGCGATTCCAGCCAACTGGTTGTGACGCCATCTGGACTGAACGCCTGTTCTGGCACGTCGACGAACGCACTCCTGTCCCTTGTGCGCGCCGCCGAGGAACAGGTGTCATCCTAGCGCTCCGGCCGGTATTGAACAGAATTCGGAGGGAGTACCATGCTTTTCTCGGTTTTGCTGGCTCGCGAAAACCGCAATAATGCCGGCGATGCGAAACTTACAGCCCTCCAACACATGATCGAACAGCTCTATCCATGTGAGCATTGTGGTGGCCGGCCAACCGTCGGCCGATCCCAACGACTCGTTGACTGCGACGAGAACCGCCGATTCGACTTCAGCCACTTCGGCAGATTCGGCGGACCGCCCGAGCTCGGCGACGTCCTTCCGCGGCCCCCTGAGGCTCCGCGGACAGAGCCCCTCGTGTCGATTTACTGCACCGATTGCGGAATGTCTACGCAATGGGAAGCAGGCGGGGAAGACGAGACAGCCGCGAAGAACCGATGCGCGGAGACATGGAACCGCCGGACAAATCGTCCCCGTACAACGCACGACGATCTACGGACGCTGATCGAGCGCGAGCTCGGTGCGTGCGACACCCAGATGGTGCTCGATATGCTGTCACGGGCCGAAGGTGACTGGGTCGAACTCGGGCCGATCTTCAAGATGTTGGCCCAGCGTATCATCGACGCGACCGTCGTCACCTTCGACACGTGGCCGATCGCGCCTGTGCTCGAGGACGCCAGCCGGTATCGGAAACTCGTTCAGCTCGCTAAGTGGATCGAAGTCGACGGCCAGGACTATGTCCAGTTTTCGAAAATTCACTCACCGAGCGAGCACTGCGATTTCCTGTTCGAAGACCGGATCGCGATCGCCGTCGACGCTATGCCGGATCGCGACCGCTGGTAGGCGTCCGGAGCCACCTCCGACATACGGCCAATACTTGATCGCTTGGTGCGTGGCCGCCGAAGCCCGCGCTGAGCGAAAAAAAGCCGGCTAACGCCGGCTTAAAGATGGTTCTAGCTTTTCCGTAAGCGCGAATTTAACCCCACCTAGAATCGAAAGCTGAACGAGCGCAGGCTTGCGTCCGCAACTACAACTTGCGGACGCAACCGATGACACAGAACGAAGTTGATTTCCTGCCACTGCGGGTGACCGGCGTGACCGCGACGGGCAAGCGCAGGTTTGACGCCGAGGGTAAGCGCAAGCTGATTGAAGCCTGCCTGCAGCCGGGCGCGTCAATTGCCGGACTGGCGTTGAAGGCGGGTGTGAACGCGAACCAGCTGCATAAGTGGATTCAATTGCGCGAACGCGCGAATGCTGCTGTGACGGCGTGCGTCGAGCCCTTGCCATCGGCATTCGTGCCGGTCGTTCCGATCAACGAGGTGGCACCGGTGCGCACGAACCCCGAGCCGGTGAACGTACGGCGAACGTCACACAGGTACGAAGCGGCGAAGGCAATGACGCCGGCGCGACTATCAGCGCAGTTGCCCAACGGCGTAACGCTACAGCTCGAATGCGCCGCACACGATGGCGCTCTCGTGAAGGCGATGATCGAAGCGTTGGGGGCACGCTGATGTTCCGCTTCGACGCGGACCTGCAGATCTACCTGCACCGCGAGCCCATCGACTTCCGCGCCGGCATCAACAGCCTCGTCGCGCTGGTCGAGCAGTCGATGCTGCTCGATCCGCTTGCGCGAGCCGTCTTCGCGTTCCACAACCGCAAACGCGATCGCGTGAAGCTTCTGCTGTATGACCGGGCCGGATTCTGGCTCCTATTGAAACGCCTCGAGGCCGACCGTTTCGTTTGGCCCCGCCGTCAGCAAGCCGTGATCGAACTGACGGCCGAGCAGCTTCACCTGCTGCTCGACGGCGTCGATATCGACGCCGTGCGCCGCCACCCAGCGCGGCAGTACTGCCACACGAACTGAAGCAGGGTATCGCCGCTGTTGTCAGTAAACAACGGCGGCTTTAGCTGTTACAAATTCGCGTAAACCTATTTGGCTCTGCGTTTCGCTATCGTTGAGCGCATGTCCCCTCCCAATCTCCCCCGACTTCCGCGCACCGCCAAGGCCTATATCCACAAGCTGGAGGAGCGGGTGGCGGCCGATGCTCAGGTCATTGCCGAGCGTGACGCCAGGATCGACGAATTGACCAAGCGCCTGGATGCGCTGGAAGAGCAATATCGTCTCGCGTTGGCCCGACAGTACGCGCCGAAGAGCGAGAAGCGCCGCGACCGCGTGTTCAACGAGGCCGAAGAGGCAGCCCACGCTGAGCCGGCCGAGGAGGACGACGGCGAGCCGCTGACGTTGCCCGATACCGGGTTGCCGGAACCCGGCCAGCCTGAACCGCGCAAGCGTGGCCGCAAACCGCTGCCCGCGGACCTGCCGCGCGAGCGAATCGAGTACGACCTGCCCGAAGACCAGAAGATCTGCCCGTGCTGCAGCAAGGCAATGCATCGGATGGGCGAGGAAATCAGCGAACAGTTGCACATGCAGGTCAAGGTCTCGGTGCTGCAGCACGCGCGTTTCAAGTACGCGTGTCGGCACTGCGAGCGTCACGGCACGCACACACCGATCGTGGTCGCGCCGATGCCGGCGCAGCCCTTGCCGGGTAGTCACGCCAGTGCATCGATGATCGCCGCCGTCACGGCCGGCAAGTATGTCGACGGCACGCCGCTGTACCGGATGGAAGACGTGCTCGCACGCTCGAATATCGCAGTCAGCCGCGGTACGCTGGCGAACTGGATCATCCGCCCCGCCGAGCTTCACTACACGCGCCTGTTCAAGGCGCTCAAGAAGATTCTGCTCAGCCAGTGGCTGATTCACGGCGACGAGACCACCGTCCAGGTCCTGAAGGAGAACGGCCGAAACGCGCAGGACAAGTCATACATGTGGGTCTACCGAAGCGCGGAGGATAGCGAGCAGCCGGTGGTGCTGTTTGAGTACCAGCCGGGGCGTGGCCAGCAGTACCCGAAGGAGTTCCTCGGAGACTACGCGGGCACGCTGATGACGGACGGCTGGCCTGCGTGGCGGACGGTCAAATCGGCCACGCACCTCGGATGCCTTGCGCATGGACGCCGGATGTTCACGGATGCGCTCAAGGGGCAGAAGAACAAACCGAGCCCCCGCATCACGAAGGCGCTCGAATTCTTCCAGGCGCTGTACCAGGTCGAGACGCTCGCCAAACAGACGTTGCCCGAAGGCGAGACGCTGGCCGATTACCGGTACCGCTTGCGCCAACAGCACAGCGTGCCGTTGCTAAACGCCTTCAAGAGTTGGCTCGACGAGCTCGCGCCGAAGGTTCTGCCCAAGAGCCTGCTAGGCGAGGCGATCGGCTACTGTCTCCGGCAATGGCCTTACCTGAGTCGCTATGTGGACGATGGCCGGTTTGCAATAGACAACAACGTCATCGAACGCGACATCAGGCCGTTTGCCACGGCGAGAAAGTCGTGGCTCTTCAGCGATACGGTCGACGGCGCGAAAGCGAGCGCGATGGTCTACAGCCTGATGCTCACGTGTCGAGCCTGTGGCGTCGATCCCCATGCCTATCTGCTGCACGTGCTGACCGAATTGCCGCAGCGCGCACCGGATGCCGATATTAGCGACCTGCTACCGTTCAACTTCGCTCGACAGCAAGCCGTTACCGGGTAACTCCGATCGCTACCGCGCTGGGCCGAAGTATTGGTCCCACTGTTCCGAATCGGGATCGAGTCGGCGCACAATCGCGTCGTCTGCCCGCGCGATCAACCGTTCCAGCATCTGGCGCTTCGTTACCGAGTAACGGCGAGCTAACCGCGTCAGAGCAAGATACGCTTCCGTGCTCATCCACATATCCAGACGTCGATCACCGTTGCCGTCCTTGCCTGCCGTCTCGCGCCTTGCCCGATAAGCCGCCTGCCGCTGCGCCGTCGTTTGCGTCATCTCGCATCTCCTTCGTTACCCGGTAACTATCGATTCGAAACATGTTACCCGGTAACACGTCACCTAACGACGTGTGGCGGATTTAGCGCTTACGCTTTTCCGAGGGCCTTGCCAGAACCTGAGAGACACACTCAGTTTATCGATCGCCGGCCTCGCTCAATGAGCGTATGCCTGACGATTTCCATACTCATTCTGGCAATCACGCATCAGACCGAAAAACAACACAGATTTCTGCGGATGTCGCTGTCCGACCGATAGTGTTGAAAAACTCAGTTTTACCCGCGGACGCACCGCGCCGAGAAAAATCGGCCTCTCAGATCACTCTACAAGCCGCTCGTGAGCATCGGTTAGGGGTAAGCGGTCCCCTGAAAACTCACTCGGGTACCCGACGGAAGAGTTTTTCAACACTATCGACCCGGCCCGGTCATCCGACATGTCGGCCATCGGATGGCTGCTTCCTGGCGCGTTGCTGTCATCTTCTCCCTGGTGGGGGATAACGAGTGGTTAGGCCGCTGGCCTCGTTCAAAGCGCCCTCAAGCGGCGCTTCCAAACGTGCTGGCCTCTGACTGCATTGGAAACGGCCATGATGACTGTGTCCAGATTGCTCGCAGCATCTTTTGCGCGCGTGGAGATGAGCGCTCTGCGGGGTCCGAGCCGACTATCAGACCTCGATCGCAATCTTGTTCGCGATCACGCTGTACAGGTCGATGTCCGTCTGCTCCGTTCGCAACGAAACGATGAGGCTATAGCGAGCGGGCAAGGCGTAGCGCTCTAGACTAGGGCGCGTGCGCCACCAGCCTGCGGACGGATAGACGGCTAGAAAACCGCGGCTGGCCAACTCCGCGGCGGTGCCTTCCCAGACATCCTGATGTAGCGAGCCGCGGTGCCGCTGTCGGTCGCCCAGGTGCCACCCGGCGTCGCGAGGGTTGGCGGCAGCGCCATCGTCTTCCTGCTGCGCGGCCGCGTTGATCCGAGCCACGAAATCCTCGACTGATGCCTCAAGAGGCCGCTTGAGGTCAAATCGCAGGCGATGTGACGGATAGTGGAACTTCGAGGTTGCACCGCGGGCCGATGGATTGGGCTCCACGAAATAAGACAGCGTGACTCGCATCTGCACCCGGGCGTTTTGCAGGGCCTCAAGCTCCTCCTTCGGCCATGGCAGCGCATGCAGATTCATATCGCGGCTGACTACGCCGCGCCCCTTCTCCTTGGTGTAAGGGTGGACTGCATCTTCGATGACCAGAGACAACGAGTTACCCGCACTCCAGAGCGCAAGCTCGAGATCCGGCGTTCCCCAGCCGCAATGACGGATCAAATTCACATAGTCCTGCTTACTGGGTTGCCCACCGGCAGGCAGGAACATTTGCCGCATCGCTGGCGTCCACTCAGCGGCGTGAACGATCAGGGCTCGGACCGTTTCAGCCCGGAATTGCGGGTACGCCGCCATGACCTGGGCGGCCATCCTCGCGCAGAGAGCCGATGCCGCACTCGTCGCATTGGTCGTCGTGAACAAGCGCTCGTCGGGCACGTTGTGCGTAGTGAGCAGATTGAGAGCGGGAACTCCGGAAGCACCCAGCTTGTCCTTGCCGACATTGCCCCCTTCGAAAACCACGTCGGGTTTCAAGGGCCACGCACTGTCCCATGTACGCGATGTCGTGGTGTACGGGCTGAGGCCGCCTTCCGCAGCAATCGCCGCCAGGCCCGCGATTTCAGTGTCAATCTTGTGCGTGCAGGCGCCGACGGTCAGTGCATTCCAAGCTTGTCCCGGGTCGTGCACGAGGTTCGTCGCCAAGCTATCGGGATACGTCATCCAAGCGTCGTGACTGCGGGTGTTGCCAGATGCCAGAACGAACAGCCGCGGGGTTTCGCCTCCGCCATCGACATCTGACGCAAGGCGGTCAAGCATCGCCGACCACGAGGAGGGGCGACCGCGATCACGGTAGTCGGATGCGGTGACCGCCGTCGCGAAAACCCGCGCACGGTCGGGATGGGTGATCTCTGGTCGGCTGACCGCCTCGGCGAACAGGTAGGCATGATGCCTGGCGTCACCTGCGTTGTCGCCCTCTTCGGAAACGAGCTTCACAGACTCCAGTCGATGCGTCACCGTGACTGGCGCGGCCTGTCCCACGGCCGCGGTGAGTTCGCCGTAGGTAGCCAGACCTGCCAGGCCAGTCCCGTGATTGGCTGTGTCGTCGACTCCCCAGGCGGGGTTGACAGTGTGCTGGTCGGGCCCGTGCAGCAGCGGCGCCAGCATCGGATGACCACGATTGACCCCCGAGTCGATGAGGCAGACATGCGGCGCGCCGGCAGCAGGCCAAACGGCGTGCGCCAGCATGTCGTCCATCCACGCGCCTTGCTCTTCAACACCCATCCCATCGAAGAATTCAGCCGTGTCCTTCGCCTTGCGAAGTTCGGCAACGCAGTTGAGTAGCAGCACCGACTGGCTCAACTGCGCTTCGGATCCGAACATCGTGATGACTGTTCGCTCGGGAAAATTCGCCTGGTGCTCGCTGACTTCGCAATCTGCCGACTGCGCAAGTTTCCGAAAATCTTCAACAACCTTCAGCCGATCTTCTCGTACCGGCAGCCACACTTCCCACCAGAACGCTGTGCCAGCGTCGTCGGGTAGGAGTGCCGGGTCGTCGGTCCACAGTGCGCGTAGCTCTGCTTGACGGATAGACGCGATAGTGTTCAGCAGTGGCTTGTGGTCGAGCGATTGACCAGATGCACCCTTGCGGTCAGCCAGGTACTCGGCGACGTAGGTCTCGAAGTGCTCCAGCTTGCCATCAGGAACGAACACGTTGGCAAAGGTCACGTCGCCCGCCTTGCGGACGCTGAGCAACTCGATGTGCTTCGTCTCGTTTCCGAGGCTCTGGAAAGCCAGTTCAACGTCGGGCTGGCCCTCGAATTCGACCTGAAGGCCGAGGCCGCTTTCCATACCGCTTTCTCGCTGGGCCTGTGTTGCCTGCGCCATCAATGGTCTGAGCGCTTGCAGCTGTCCCTGAAGCGCCTGGCCATGTGTTTGTCGATCCCTCGCCGGTAGTGTCGGCGACGAACCGCCCCCCGGGCTGTGTGCTGTAAAGGCAACGGCCTCAGACGTGTTGTGAAGTACGAGGTGGGGACGCTTATCGGCCTCTGGTGGCATCTCTGGACGGTTTGCTGTTATTTTCGAGTCGTGCGCTCAGGCGACGTCGTTCCTCCAATGCTCGAACGAGCATCTGCGTCGAAACCTGCTCGCCTTCGTGCATCACGGTTTCCTTGATCGCTTCGTCCACCGCGCGCCGGATCTCTGCATAGCTAAGACCTTCCGCTTTGGCCACCAAGGACTTCAACGCGAGCGGCTTCGGCGCAAATCGCGCGAGTCGACTGCGAATCAGTTCTCCCGCTTGCTGAGCGCTGGGCAAGTGGTACTCCAGGACATCATCAAATCGGCGAAAGAGCGCGTAGTCGAGGATCTCGGGATGGTTGGTCGCGGCGACGATCAGACTGTGAGACTGGTCGTGCTCGATCATCTGCAGGAAGCTGTTGAGCACGCGCCGTATTTCTCCCACGTCGTGCGCCAGCCCACGCTGAGATCCAATGGCATCGAACTCGTCGAAAAAGTACACGCCGCGAACGTCGCTGATGGCGTCGAACACCTGGCGCAGCTTGGCCGCGGTTTCGCCCATAAATTTGGTGATCAGCGCATCGAGGCGCACCAGAAAGAGCGGCACGCCAAGTTCGCCGGCCAGCACCGAGGCGGTCATCGTCTTTCCTGTGCCAGGGGGCCCTACGAGCAGCAGCTTGCGTCGCGGCGATAGCCCGTGCTCGCGTATGCGCGCGTTCAAGCGCTGCTCCTTCAGGATGCGCTGGATTTGTTCGACGACGCCTGCATCCAGGACCATGTCGACCAGCCGGCTCTTGGGATAGGTCACATGCAGCAGATTGGCCAGTTCGCCACGCGGTTTGGCAAGCGGCACCAGCTTGCCTGGCTCTGCGTTGAGCCCACGGGACTTCGCGGCGTCGATCATGTCACGTAGCTCTTCAGCCAACTTGCCGTGCCCGACCTTGGCCTCATGCGCTGCCACCTGCATCGCCACGGAATAGAACTGGCCATCGTCACGGTTGATATGTGACTTCACGAGCGCCCTGAGTTGATCAGCGCTGGCCATGATAGGCTACCTCCCTACGAATCGTTGCAAGCTGCGAATCAGCCATGCGTGACCTCATTCCGATCAGCCGGCGCCGATGACACCACCGCGCGCCGCAATTCATCAACCAGACGTTCGTCGATGAACCCCAGGTCAGAGGGCTCGGCAGCCACCAGAAACAATGTCCCGACGGGCACATGCAAAGCGTCTGCAATTTTCGCGACCATAGAAAGCGTAGGGTCGCGCTTGTTGTTCTCAAGAAGCGACAGGTAAGAGACGGAACATGCGGCGCGGCGGGCCACGTCGCCCTGTGAGATGCCCCTATGCTGGCGAAACCAGCGAATCGCTTGTCCTACGTTCATATTGATCCTCGGCGGCGACCACCTAGCTCGCCTCAACCCATCTTGAGTTTGCCATTTTACCAGCAGTCAAATCAATCGAGGACTCTTTCGAAGGCCGCGGCGGGATACGTCACAGGGAGTCCCCGTGGCGATCTGAACGCTCGGGATGTTTGCGCGCCGTGCGCAAGTATCTAGGCTTCCAAGGGACATTGCTCCGACGAGACTTTGCCGGGCACTACTGCTGCTGACGAACGCTCATAATGCGCTCAACATGGTGGCCTCCTTGACGGCGTTGAAAACGGCCATGATGACCTTGTCCAGATTGGTCGAGGTCACGCTCTACAGCGTGTTGCGGCGGCTCAACGCTGTACGTGATTCGAGGAGCGCGTGGTAGATCGTCCACGGATCGGCGTCCCGGTTCAGCTTCATCATCGCTTGGATCAGACCGTGCTCAAGCGGATCAAAATGCCGGTCCCGAACACGCTGTCCACGATTGCCCACGTTCATGGCCAGCAGGTTGCCTGCCTTCACCTCGTAGCTGATCCAGCGCGCGAATTCCGCCATGGGCAGGTTGTGGGAGGCTTCGAAAACATCGAACAGTTCTGTGCGCCGCCGTTGAATGTCCGAAAGCGGCGCAGGGATAGGAGCTCGCAGCGGCGAGACTGCCGGCAGCCGCTACGCAGCCACCGCTGGCACCAGCGGGAGGGAGTCGCCGGTCTTGGCCACAACAAGGATCGGCGTCGTCACAGGATGCTGAGGCCGCGCCTCTGCGTGGGAGCCACTCCATGCGCCAGTCATGTCTTCGCGATGGATGGTCGGTCGACGGCGTGCTCGCGGCTTTCCTGCTCTCATAATCGATGTCCGTTTACGACCCAGTGTGGCCGTTCGCCATATACCGCTAAACGGCCGCAATGCAGCGAATAGCGGACGCGACATCCCCACGACTTTTGGAGACCGGTGGCCGATCAGACCGACACCTTCCGGTGCAGTGACCTTCTGGAATTGCACGATTCGGCTGCAGATCAAGGCCCGGCGTTCGCACGAGAACGTGATAACTCATGAAACCGTCACCAGTCGCAGCACGCGCTCGACGGGCCGGTATTCGAGGGAAACGACCATTCGCTCCGGATACCCGTCTGCCCTCGGGAATTCGAGCATGATGTTGAACTTGCTGAGCTGGTGCGTGGGCTCATCGACCCACTCCATGTTGTACAGGTAGCTCATCCGCAGTTTCTCGCGGATAGCCGCCTCCAGCTCCGCTTTGGTCAAGTCGGCGAGGCCAGCTTTCATCATTTTCCCAAGCTTCACGGTCTTCAGATACTTCTCGAATTTGTCGTCCTCGATGACAACTGCGAACTCATCGAGCGGGGCGATCTCCTTAGACATCGCTCGCAACGCGATTTCAAGATCGTCGTCCGACTCCTTTAGGAACATCTGCTCGGGCTTGTAGGACAAGAAGGTGTCGAAGTACATCGACTGAAGGCTCTTTAGCTGGAGGCCAAGGGCTGTGTAGTCATGGAGATGCAGGTTGCAGTTCTCGGTGTTCGGCCGGTCATCCTCATGTCCGAGGATGACGGTATTTCCCTGCTTGATCACCAGATTCACGAGATGCATCGACACGAATGTCTTGGCAAGGCTTGCATAGGTGCAAGGGACGTAGCCAAGGTAGGCTTTGTGTGCCCGTAGCTTGCTGTCGATGGCGGTGACGCTGCCCTCGGAAAGGTTGTTGACGTAGATGACGTAGCAGAAGCATGGATGCTTGAAGTTCAAGTCTTTGGAGACAATCGCTGAACGGCGAAGCAGCGCGCGTGCGATCTCGTCCCTGTCGTCGACCAACTCGCCGCCAAGAATGCTGTGCGTCGTTTTGCGGTCGAGCGCCTTGAACAGCGCGTCGGCGCATTCCACACCCGGAACGAACGTGTTCTCGCAGCGATGCTCGTCGAAAAGAAATGCCGCCTCGTGCTTCGTCGGCTGCGGCGTCAGCGCACTTCGGAGTGACGAGTAGTCGACACCCTTCGCGCGAAGGATCGTTAGGAAATCGATGTGAAAGCGCTGAATTTCATGGAAGGTGCGCGAATCAGTCCAGCCGTAGTGCTTCCGGATAACCGGGAGCTGCACGTTGCCGCGCGCGTTAAGTGTATGGATGCCAGCCATAACACGAGTACATATGAGGATTTCTGTGAATTTGATCAGTCAGTTCAGCACCGCGATCACCTCGATCGGTGACCGTGAACGCTGATCTTACAGCCAACCAATGACGGACGCCGCTCGACTAGAGCCTTGCCCTCCGGCGTTTGTAAAGTAGCGCGACTGGTCCGGTCGCTCATGCTTCCCTCTCCATGCAGCGCACTACGCTTCCAGCCCGCCCAGCTAACCGGGGCCTACTCGACGAGTGCCTGCGCTGCGCTCCATGTTGCGTCGGCAGCGTCGATTACTTGCCGCAGCTCGGCGTCGGTCAGGTCGGTGTAGTGCGATGCCGTTACAACCGCTTGGCACAAAATGCTGACGGCTACATTCAGCAGGCTGGCAGTTAGCGCTTTCGGCGCTTCGACATGGTAGCGAAGCTCGAAACGGTCAGCATGACGCGCCAACAATGTTGTGAGTTGGTTATGTGCGAACGAGCAAAAGACGCGGTAGGCCACGTATGTAGACAAGATGTTTGCTCTCTTGAATCGCTGGTACACGTCGAGCTTGCCATAGCCCTTCGCTTCCAACTCATCGCGCACCGGTTCCGCATCGGCTTTCCATTTGGCCAATGTTTCCTGCGCGTCCGCGTTGCCCTGCATCTCGGGGTCCGCCGCATATTCAGTGAACAACACGACATCGGCACGCGCGTTGTCGTACCTGATCT
Source organism: Burkholderia savannae (assembly GCF_001524445.2). Classification (NCBI taxonomy): domain Bacteria; kingdom Pseudomonadati; phylum Pseudomonadota; class Betaproteobacteria; order Burkholderiales; family Burkholderiaceae; genus Burkholderia; species Burkholderia savannae. The sequence goes on along the minus strand of NZ_CP013419.1, from coordinate 29,961 downwards.
GGTCGACGAATGCAGGGTCGCTTACTAGGTTCAGCAGATTCGCATGTCCCTCTAGCATTGAGCGTACCATGACTGGTGCATGGGACGAGAAGCCGCCCTCTATCAAGTGCAGGGTCGCCGCAAACTGTTCGGCGATAGTCAGACACAGCGTTGCAGCGACGCGATGTTCGCCACTATCCTGCACGCGCCCACGCAACAGCAGCCCATCGATCTGTGCCCTTATATCGTGCGCGGCCACAAGCATTGCGGGTATGTTCGGCATTGCGTTCCCTTCTCGCGCGTGGCGGACCCATTCGGCGTCAAATATACGCCGAACTTCGGTCATTCGATGAAACTAGTCGACTGTCCCTTGGTGGCCGAATGCCGATTGTCCCCTCAGTTAACCTGTCATAGTTTTCCCGGGCATGCCCAGGATGCGATACAGCGCCTGACGTGAAATGCCCAGCGCCGCCGCGGCATGACTCTTGTTCCCGCCGGCCGCGTCGAGCGCCGTTTCTACTTTCTCGACGGTCGGCAGCGCTTTCTTCAGCATGTCCTGCCGCACAAACGTTGACAGGTACGCATTCGCCTTCGACTTGCGGCTGTGTCCAGCGGCCTCCACCACTCGGCGCTTGGCTTCCGCATGGGCGGCCGCATCCGGGCGCGCCGCCGATCCCTTGATCGGTGCCGGCGCTGCCGCGACCTGTTCGTAGAGCGTCTGCAGATACTCGTGACGCAACCCATGGCTCGTCACACCGATCCCGCTTTTCGTCACGCCATGCTTGGCGAGCACGTAGTAATACCAGTCGCGCCACTGCTTCAACGTCCGGCCGACTGGAATCGTGGACCCCGTGACGCCGTTGCTCAGCCGCGCAGCTTCCTCGAGAATCGCAACCTTCCGTTCGATCGGCACCTCCCGCGGCCGCCCGCCCTTTGTCCCGCACGTCACCGCCAGTACATTCGGATCGCGAACCGCCTCCACCGGACGCAGCATGAAGCTCTCTTCGACGCGCAAGCCAAAAGCGGCCTGCTGCTTGAGTTGCACAGCCGTGTATGGACATGTCTTCGCGATCTCTTCGATCTTGGCCGCCGCGTCCACCTCGTTCCCCACCCACGATTTGTCTTCGGTTGCGACGTAGCTGCGCTCGAGGCCGGCCTCGCGGCGATCGACGTAGTCGCCGAGCGTGCCGACGAGGTTCGCCTTACCTAGCCACTGCGCGAGTGCCCGCAAGTAGGTGAGCTTGTTCTCGATCGTGCCGCCGGACTGTTCAGCCTTCACCCATCGATCGATCAAGTACTCGATGTGCTTCTCCTTCAACGACCACGGCGTTTGCAGGGCGAACCCGCCGTCACGCAGTTCGACGAACGCCTTGCAGATCGCGGTCGCCCGGTATTCCTGCGTCTTGATCGACAACGCACGTTTGCTGATCCTCGTCGTGCTGTGGATCTCGGCGACATGCTGATCGAACAGCACCAGCAGTGCATCGCGAAACTCCGGCGGCAGTCGATAGCGGCCCACAACAGCTCGGACGTTGAGGATCGCAGCCATACTCCTACTCCTTGCGGCCAACGCCGCTTGCACCCAGCGGACATCACCCGCCGCTCAATACCATTAATCGGTCATGCCAAGCACGTCGCGTTTCCCCGCGACGTCGTCCCACATCTCGGCGCGACGACATCATCGCCCCTGGCCCGAGGGGCTCACGCCGACTCCCGCTTGCGAACACAACGTACAGCCCTGGTGCTTCGTCAAGCACAGGTCTCCGCGGCGCCACGCGTCGAAAATCACTCCAACGCGGTAGGTGTCATCGTTCAACCCAACCCGCGCGTGGGACATTCGTCTCTGCGCTGGGAATTCGGCATCGACCGTCAGCGCCCGCTTCGCGCAGGCTTTCCTCGCGTCAGACAACGCGGAGTGTTCCCGACAGTTCAGATCGGCCCCATAGACGTTCACCTTAACCGTCCGTTGCGTGCCCCTACCTGGCACCACGCTGGACTATCCCTCTACCGCCATCGCTATCGCGCAAGCGGCTCCGCCGGAATCCGCCGGTGCGGTCCCGCCCTTCCTGTCCTTTAGCGATTCCATCCGATCAGCCCGACGCATGGGAAGTACATGCGTTCCGACCGTCCATCCTGCTGCCATGACCGACGCGGCCCCCGCTTCGCGCAAACCGTCACCGATCATTTCGCGCCCGCTTGTCGGACGCGCTGCGCGGATTGCCTCCGCCCAGTCCAGCTTCGTGGCTACCCTGCCAGCCTGACGCTTGCGCGTCTCGGCGTCGACGATCCTCGCGGTCGCCGGCGCCGGGCTAAGTGCCGGGCAATTCCTGTTGCGCATTTTGGTTACGGCTGCGCCTACCGTTCGTTCTTCCAATCGGGGAATCGCGACGCCGGCTTCTCCGGATCGCAAGACTTCCCCCGCCCCCAAGCACGTTCATGTCGGCCGCGGTGTATCGGGCTTCCTGAACGCACCCAGCTCGTTCGCTGAAAGGGCGTGAGTAGACGCAATCGAGGCCACGTGAACTGTCCGCTGTCCGGCGTCCACATGTCCTCATTGCATCCCATTGCGACAAACCGCCGCCAATCGTATGGATATCGCACTGTCCAGGGGTCCTCAAGGTGGACCACTGTGTACTTGATTTGCTTCAAAAGAAGGCCGCGTCAATGTGCGGCCCGGACATTTCACTGCGTAGAAGGCCCAGGACGGGCCAGAAGGAAGGTGTGAGCGCCTGGTGCTCGGGTTCGATGCGTCGATGACGCGGTAGGTGATGCCAAGAATAGGCCGATTTGTCACGCTCGACAGCGCGAAAGCTGACGGGAAGTGCACGGCTTTCCGAAACTTGACTTTGCGACCCGCTCGATAGACTGGATCACGCAATCTCGGACCTTATCCGGGAGATTGACGGGCCCAGCTCTGCTATCTCCCACTTTATGTCCGACTTCGGAGACGACCCATCCTCAATGTCCGACTTTATCTAGGACTTTCGAATTTAGGTCGTACCGTAGGTCGACTTCAGATTCGACATTGCACCTGCTTTCCATGAACCATCGACCAAAGGAGTCACCCTTGAAAACCGCAGTCTTTGCTATCGACGTCGGCTACGGCAACACGAAGTATGCCCACCGTGCCGCGAACAATTCCATCGTCGCAGGCATGTTCCCTTCCCTCGCACCGCTTGCTGCCAGTCGCGCCATCGCCGGCTACGGAGAAGGTGTCCTGACCGCGCGCAAAGTGGCCACCATCGTCATCGATCTAGTCGAGTACGAGGTCGGCCCCGACGTCTCGCTGACCGCCGCCTACGGCAACACGGGGCGCGCACTCGCGGACGACTACGTGCTCTCGGACAACTACGCCGCGCTGCTCTTCGGCGCGATCCACTTCGCAGGCGTGTCGCACATCGAACGCCTGGTGCTCGGCCTACCCGTCCACAACATGAAGAAGTACGCGACCGAACTCAAGGAACGCTTCACTGGCGAACTGGATTTCGGCGCCGGCCGCGTGACGATCGACAAGGTCATGGTGATCCCGCAGCCGCTCGGCTCGCTCGTTCTCGCGTCCAGCGGTCGGCAAGGTGGCTTCGCGCGGGACGTCGAGCATCTCGTCGTCGACGTCGGTTACTTCACGACCGATTGGGTCTACGCGAGCGGTTTCACGATGGACGACAAGCGCAGCAGCGGTATGCCGGGCGGCGCATCGCAGATCTATCAGCGGATCGCGTCGCTGATCGCCCGGGACCAGGGCGACGCAGTGGAGGATATCGAGCGGATCGACAAAGCGCTGCGTGAGCAGACGCCGTTCTTCTTCTTTGGCACCAACATTGATCTCGCACCCTATCTCGAGCAAGCGCAACCGCTGATTTCAGGCGTCGTGAAGGAAATGCAGAACAACGTCGGCCGGCTGGCGAACGTCCGGTCGATCATCCTGTCCGGTGGAGGAGCGGCACTATATGCGGCGGTGATCCGCCGCGCCTTCCCGCGCGTGGTGATCGAATTGATCGACGCGCCGTGCCTTGCAAACGTGCGGGGATTCCTGCTGGTCGGCGAATCGACGATCGCCCGCGAGCGTCGTTAAGGAGGTGGCATGAGCGACAAGATCGAGATGACCATCACGATCAACGAGCTCGTGTCGCCGCTGCTGTTCGAGCGGTTGAGCGCGTGTCCTACGGCCCGTCGTCGGGCCGCCGTCCTCAAGGCGCTGGCGGAATCAGCCCTGCGTCTGGAAATGATCGGGCACGTCGTCGCCGCACCACGAGTGGCCACGCCACTCCCTCCGCCGGCGGCACGACAAGCACCGCAGCTACGCGACTCAAGTGCGGGTGATAGCGAGGGTTTTCAAGTAATCCACGTTGGGGATGGAAACCTCGACAGCGCGGACTTCGGCGATGCGCTTCACGATCAACTCGGGACGTGGCTTTAATCTTAGGCCAGCCCGATTTTTCGGGATTTGCTTTTTGTATAGGCCTGAGAAAATTGCTGTGTGAGGTCGGTGTCCAAGGCGTGTTCCATGTCTTGCGCCGATAGATAAGGAGAAAAACATGCTGGAACTGATCGAGTGGATTCGCACCGGTGAAATCGTAGACAAGCTCACGTCGCCGCTCTTTCTCGCCTGCGCAGTTGCGTTCGCGGTCGCGGGCTACTACTGCGCAGAAGCGCTCTCTGCCGCTCAACGCCAAGGTGAAGAATGAGCACGATCGGGGGCTTCACTTCGGCCATCGTACGCGGTTTCAATGCGTTGCCCTTCGTTTTGCGCCGCCTCATTATCGTGATGATGTGCTCGGCCATCTGGCTGGCGGGCTGTTTCATGTACAAGGCAGGGGCGAGCGACCTCGCCATGCTGTTTCTGTTCGGTGGTGCAATCGGCGCGCTGTGGGCCAGCGGCACGTGGCGTATCTTCCGCTTAGTGCTGCTGCTGGTACTCATCTTCGCCGGCGATTAAGAAAAAAGGGTATCCGTTTTTCGCGGTTGAAACGGGTCAGATTTCACCCGTCTCGATCAACTGCGCCAGTGTTGATATGTCCACGCCGTAGTTCTTCGGCGCTTGTGTTGATCCGGACTTCTCGCGCGGCTTCTTCTCGGGCGGTTCCACGACGATCAGATCGGTCATCGCCACCGCATCTTCCGGCACGCCGTACTCCAGCACTTCCTTCAGATCCGCCGGCCGCACGCGGCGCTCGAACTTCGGCCGGCTGTTGGTCCGCTTGAAGGCCCCCTCGGCAAACAGGATCTTCGCCCGCAGCGCTTCAAAGCTGTACCCCCGGCCCAGCCGGTTCATCACCCGGATCAGGTTGTTCAGGCTTTCCGTGTAGGCGTTCGTGATCGGGTGAGCGAAGTACGTAAGAATCTCCGGCATCCAGTTTTGGAACGCCTTGGTCAGCGGCTCGAAGTGCCCGTGCAGGCCGTGGGGGATGGACCTGTACCAGTCACCGAAGGCATCATGCGCCTCGTCCGGGCTCGCGCTGTCGTAGATGCCATAGAAGGCTTCCTTGAGCCGGTACGCCTCGCCGAGCAGCGGGTAGTTCAGCGTCCAGCCTTCCATCAGCAGACGCTCCTGATCGGTCAGGTCGCGCTCGCGCTTGAGCAGCACGAACCGGTCGCGCATGAGCGTGCGGCGCTGCTTGGCCGTCAGGTTCTTGCGGGTGGCCTTGCGCACGGACTCCACGGCGTCGTTGGCCATGCGCACGACGTGGAACTTGTCCACGATGACCGTCGCATGCGGCAGGACGGCGTGCGCGGCGTCCCGGTACGGCCGCCACATGTCCATTGCGACGTATTGCACCCTGTCACGCCCTTCGAGCCCGTAGAAGTACCGTTCCACCGTCGACTTGTTCCGGTTCGGCAGCAGCTCGACGATGGTGTTGTTGGCGATGTTCGTGATGACGCCTCGCGGGCGGATCAGGTGAATCTCATCGATGCCCATCCACTTCGGCGTCTCGAACCGGATGTGCTGCTGCAGTTCATTCACGTAGTCCCGGAAGACTGAGCGCACTGTGCTCTCGACGATGCCGACTTCCTCGGCGATGCTGGCGAAGGTCCGTTTGATCGCCTGGCGGCCGATCCAGTCCACCAGGCGCTTGGTCATCGCGCGCTTCTCATCGACTTCCGGCAGCGGCTCGCTGAACGTCTTGCTGCAGGCGCGGCACTGCATGCGCCGGGTGCCGACGTACATGCCCACCCGCTTGCCGTGCATCGGCAGGTCCCGGACGAGCTGCTCACGGCGGCCGAAGCCGACCAGGTGATCGGAATTGCAGTGGGGGCATTGTGTGGGGGGTTGCTTGACCTCGACGTTCACGTGGTAGTCGTGGTCGTTCTGCTCGACTGCCAATACGGCGTAGGCCGGCAGGTTCAGGATGTTTGCGGGCATCGTATTGCTGTCCTGGGCGTTGCTCCTGGCGGCTAGCACAGAATGCATGCGCACCAAGTTGGCTTTCATTTGGCGGCGCAGTCCACGCCGAACAAGCGCTTCGCGTAGTCGAGTTGCCCAGCGACACTGGCCTTGATCGTTGCCCGGCCTGCGATCATCGCTGCGGCCAGCCGATGGTTACCGTCCTGGACGAGCCAGCGGACATAGCAGCGCAGCACCGGCACGCCGACATCGACCTCGATTGCGTCGGAAGCCTCATTCTCGACGAGGAAGGCAATGCGCCCTGCGTGGTCCGAGGTCCCCGGCACGGGCACCAACTGCCGCTCCTTGAGCGCACGTGTCACATCGCCACGGGTCACCTTGACCTCCCAGGGATGCCCGCGAAACGGGTTGCAATGCCTTGCGAGTCGATGGACTGGAAGATCGACGTGCATTTGTACTTTCCTTGGCGATGGCTTCAAAGGCCGAGCGCGCGGCAGGCGTCCGCCCACGCCCACGATTCGCGCTGCCCATAGCCAACCACCTTCCGTGCGGTGGCGTGCAGCTTCACGCAGTAGCGCACCTTGCCGCCTGCGAATGTGCCGGTCTCCTTCTGCACAATCGCCGCCGGATGCTTAGCTTTCACGCGGTCTTTCGAAGTCATCTGTTCTTTCCGTGCTCAAAACTGGATCGTGTCCGTCGGCACTTCGATTCCATGGTGCTGCAGGATAGCCTCTCGGAAAACATGCCACTCGGCAGCACCGGCCGCCTCATGCGTGCAATGCAGGCACTGGTCCGCGCCAGCCATTTGCTCGGTGACCGTTCGGTGTACATCGATCCCAAATCGCTTGCTGAATCGTCCTACGCATGAGCCATCATGCCCCGTCACCCACACGGTATCGCCCGCCGCAGATACATCGATGCTGTAGAGGTCCATCGTTTTCCCCCTCAGCCCAGCCACACGCGATAGCGGTCGCCCCAGTCGTACAGTTCTTCCAGCCACGCGTTGATGACCTCGCACGGGGTGTCACACCAGTCTTTGGTCGGCGTGAAGTCGGCGGCGGTAGCCTGTTCGAGACGCTCCATCAGGTCTTCGAAGTCCATGCTGTAGTTGTCATGCTCATGCTCTCGCCAGGCGGCCGGAACACACGTCTTGAGCAGGACAAAGAGGCGATGGCTCATGTCCACGGCCTGCTCCGCCATCAAATCGTCACCGAAGGCGGCGAACTCAGCCAGCAGAGCCCTCAAGGGGACCTTCACGTCCCAAATCGGCTTGCCCGCCCCACGACGTTCAGTGGCAACCCGATGACATTCAACGATGGATTCGATAGTGCGTGACATGATCTTTTTGGGTATCCGTTTTTCTTGTGGGTTATCGGTACAGAGCAGCGTCCAGCGCTTCCAATGATTCTGCGAGATCGCGCCATTCGGTCCAGTCGCTGTCAGCACCGACCTTGCTATGCACTCGCCGCGCACATGCGATCACCGACAGTATCTCCTCCGCCGGGCCTAGCTTCACCGCGTTGCGCAACGCCAGCACGGCCATATCGTGGCGCTCCGCCACGCCGTCGTCGTCAATATCGGACAGGACTTTCTTGGCCGCCGTCACCATCATGGCCAACTGCGCTTCAAGCTCCTTGATCTTCTGTTCTTGGTTCATGAGGCTTCTTCCTGTGAGGTTAGGCGGCCCGCGCAGCCACCGGCCCGCACATCGCCTTGTCGAGTGCCTTGACGTAGAAGGCGTGCAGCTCGTGAAACTCCGGCTCGTAGCATTCGATGCGGGAATCGGGCTGGAACGTAATGTCCACGGATACCGTCGGATGAATCTTTGCCCGCGCGCGATAGATGCTGGACGAGAATTCACCCATCGAGTCGAAATAGCGGCCGGCAACCTCAACGACCGCATGCGCCCATGCGTGTCCCTCTTTCTTCACAGCGGTTACCATCCCGCAGGGGATTCCCTGAGCTGACAGCACATCGTACAGCGCAGCCGCGAACACCGCGCAGGTGTCTTCCTGCGCGTCCTTTCGATACCGCCCCACCTTCGCCGCCAGGATGATTGCGTTGATGTCCATTGCGCTTTTGCCGGTCGTTATTGGGGCTGCGCGAGTACGGCCGTTCGATAGGTCGCGCGCAAGGACAGGTCCGGTACTGGTGCCAGTACCTCGCTCATGAACTGCAGCTCCACACACGAATTGACGCCGTGCGTCGGCGCGGCGCGGTCGAACGCTGCGGTCGCAGCCTCAAGTTGCGACTTGTCGCCGCCCGCCAGGCCTCGGATAGCAGCGCGCTCCGAATCGAAGAGAACGTATTTGGTAGTGTCCATTTGATGTGCTATCAGAAGATGCGCGGGGCCGCACGATCGCCTGTCGCAATCATGCTCCGACTGAGATACTGGATCGTGCCGACGACTGCTGGATGCCCCGTCCGCTGGATGCACTGATACCAGTCATGGGTGCTGCGGCGCGGATCGCTCTCGCGCTCGACGACTTCGAACTCGTTGCCGCTCACGATGACCCGCTCGCCCGGTTGCGGGTTGACGCGCGTCTGGCATGCGTCAGCCAGCGCCGCAGCTTGTTCCGCCCACTGCGCGCCCGCCTCTTCTTTCACAGCGTTGCGCAGGAAATGCGCGGCGTCGAGCCACTCGCCAGCGGCGATTGCCTTCCATGCCAACTGACAGCGCTTCACTTGAGCATCCGGTGCATCCAGCAGCAGTTCGTATGCGGTCTTCATCGTCATCCCCACGTCAACCGCAAAACGCGGTTTAGCATGTGATGGATTATATGCCGGCGCCGGCCGTTGTCAACCACAAAACGCGGTTTTGTGAGTGACGACGAAATCAGCGCGTCAACCATGAAAAACGGATACCCGCAAAAAAAGGCGACTTCCCGAAGGAAGTCGCTTGTTTCCAGTCTTAGTGCTCCCTGCTCTTCGCCTTTTCTTCGAGCCATGCGATACAGAAATCGACCGCAGGTTGGAAAGCTTCATCGCGCAGGACGAAGCGATCATCACCTTCGAGCAGCCGGTCGATCACGTCGAAGCGCGGGCCACCAGAACTGTCCGTCGCTTTCGACGTGCCCACCGCGGGCGTAGCCGCAACCACCTCAAACTCATCCAGCACCAGTCGAAACGAGCCCATCTGTCACCTCGTGATGTCGCCCGGCGCAATACGGCCCGGAGAGGACGTATCCCCACCGGGCAAGAAAAAAAGTGCCGGCGATAGCCGGCGTCAAAATCACCATGCGGCGCACATCCCGTTACTGCGGATGCGTGTCAGGTTTCGCCGTCGTGTTTCCTCACGCGCCAGTTGCCTGGCGCGACCGAACTCACGCTCTTGTGCCCGTCGCTGGTGCTGCAGCTTCCACACGTCGCAGAAGTCCACACCCTCGACCACGGATTTCACGATCGACACACGCTTGCCGAGCGCACGAATGCGACCTGCGAGCGCCTGGGCGTGATGTTCACCTGGCCGGAAACCTCGCCGAGGGTCCACCTTGTCGCGATCGGCGTAAATGATCACGTGGTCGTAGTCATCCCAGTTGATGTCAGCATGCTCCAGCCCACTGCAATTCAGCAGGCAGCGGACCTCGATGCGATTCTCATACCGGGCGACAACCGCAAAGCCGGTTTCGGCACCTTCCACGAGGGCAAGCGTGCGAGACCGCGTCGTGTTGAGCAGCACCGACGAACCAAAACTGCCGGCCGGCGCGCTCATCTCCAGCTTCGCCCGCTGCTTCCCTTTCTTCGTGCGGAAAGGAACCTTCTCACCGTCGACAGTGAGATAGGTGCGATGGAGCCGCCGCGGCTTTCCGGCCTGCGATCGCGCGCGCAGCAGCATCACGGGAAACTTCCCCTGCGTCTTCCCGAAGGCATCGATGTACTCCATGCCAGGGTGGCAGCGCACGTCCCGTCCGATCCACTCGGGCCGCAGCCCGGGAATCCGCGTGGACAAGTAAGTCCAGACCGGCGTATCGGCAGTCACCAGCGCGGCACCATCCCACGCGGCCTGCATCTCGCGACACTTCTGCTCGTCACTTTTCTCAGGCCGGACCGGGACAGGCTTTGCCCTACGCGCAACTGCGACGGCGATTCCGCCGTTGTAGTTGCCCGTCTCGAGCTCGTAGTAGATCTCGCGATACGGCTTGCCAGTCACCTCATGGATAAGCTGCACGCCCGTGCCGCCCTTCAGGCAACGGGCGCAGTGCCAACCACCGCTGGGGTCTTTCTCGGCGGGAAAGAGCCGGAAGGTCTCTTCCCCTTCACAGAGCGGGCAGGTCCACCAACGCTTGCCGCCATCCCCTAGAAATCGACTGTCGATGTAATGCGGAAGGATGTTGGGCCAGTCCAGATTCGCGAGAATCAGTTTCTTTAGCTCGCGCATGATTCGTCCTCCATTCGCCCGACGACGAAAACGCGTGCATCCGCCAACACTTGGATGGCCAGCACAGATGGATCACCAAACCTCTCGCCCGCCGCGGCCTCCGTGTCGCGTCGAATCGACGCGACACGGAGAGCCCCGAGCGGGACGAAAGGCAAAAACACTTCACGTTCACGGATCTCTCCAGTTGGACTGCGGGTTTTTCGATGCCTGAGACAGGCGCAGAAACACTTGCTCAACGAAGCCACGCGCGAGCGCTTCGGCTTGGTTCAGCAACGTCGGCGGAACAAGGAATGCGGGAGGGAAGAAAGACGGCGTGTGACGCGCCCGAAGGCACGTCGCACGCTAAAGGTGAGAAAAAACGGGAGACGAAAACGAAACGGTGAGACTTTTCGGGATCAGATCACCGACCAGGCAGCACGGGAATGGGATGGGCAGAACGGTATGTCGTCGTCCATGTCTGCGAAGCCACCGCCACCACCATATGACCTCGTCTGATCCGGCGCGGGTGCCGAATGCTGGGAACGTGCCGCCGTATTTGCAGGCGGTTGGCCGGGTGCGGGGCGCGCTGCCGGGGCGGCCGCCTGCCGGCGAGTGCCCTGCTCGAAATCGCCGTCGCCACCGTGACCACCGCCGTCACCGCGACCGCCACTGTTGCGGCCGCCGAGCATCTGCATCTGGTCGGCCACGATCTCGGTCGAGTAGCGATCCTGCCCGTCCTGGCCTTGCCATTTGCGCGTGCGGATCTTGCCTTCGACATAGATCGCACTGCCCTTCATCAGGTACTCGTTGACGATTTCGGCCAGCCGGCCGAAGAACGAGATGCGGTGCCACTCGGTGATTTCCTTGTACTCGCCACTCGCCTTGTCCTTGTAGCGTTCGGTCGTCGCGACGCGCACGTTCGCAACCGCGTCGCCACTCGGCAAATAGCGTACTTCCGGATCAGCGCCGAGATTGCCGATGATGATCACTTTGTTGACAGATGCCATCTGATACTCCTTCACGTGGTAATTGACCACAGCCACTTGTCCCACATGACTTGCTGGCCGTTCTTGAAAATGGGTGAGCCGTCTTCCTTGCGGAACGCCGGTACCTTGATCTTGCGCAGGCGCTTCACCTTGACGGTGTCGCCGACGCGGCAGCCACATTCGGCAATCGCATCTTTCAGGCCTTCGCCCTGCAGTACCTGTTCGCCGCCCCTCGTCTCGAGACGAAGCGCGAACGAACGATAGCTGCGAGATCGTCCAGGTCGACGATCAGGGAAGGTTTCTTCGCCCCAGCCCGTGATCTCGCCTTCGACCGCAGCAGAGCGCGCCGCATCGTCGCTGCCAACGCGACGCTGAAATCGGGGTCTACTGGATTGACTCGCGGACAGCCAACGCACCTCGAGTTCGCCATCCGATGGCGGTTGCCCGACCTCCGACTGTCGCGGCGATCTGGCTTCTGAATCCGCGGCAGGCGAAGCGACGCCCGGTGCGGAAGTGGCCGGTACGCTATCGCGACGGATCGCTGTCGCGATCGCATCCTTCAGCGGTGCCGGATGCTCATGCAACAGCGCCCAGTGCGGCACCAGTACCGGGAGGATCTTCGTGCCGAACATCGTGTCGCCGGGTGCGTCGTCGAAGGCTGGTACGAACTCAACTACACAGTCGCCTTCGTCGACGAACAGATGGGCGATTCCATCTATCGTGACGAACGTCTCGTTGGATGCACCGATCCCGACCGCGCGTTCAGTACTGCCGGATGATGGCGGCTGATGCGCCGCCGACATCGAGTTTCGCGGACTGCCCGGAAACGCTTGTGCGAGCATGCGTGTGAAGAACATCGCTACGCTACCCATTGCGCCTCCAACGACAGTTGACCGCTGCACCACCGGTTGAGTGTGTTGAAGTCATAGTTGAGCAGCGGAACGTCCCGGATCGCATCCTGCATGGTGCGTGGCCGCACGCGTCCGAGTGCGCAGACGACCTGGTACGGAATCGCCCCGGTCCAAAGCTCCATGATCCAGCCGAGCGTCGCGTAATAGTCGACCTTGTCGACCGTCCGGTTACACAGACGTTGATGCAACACTTCGGCACAGTCGATCAGCGCTTCGGGAACGTTGTCGCTATGTCTGCTATCGAGGGCGAAGAAGATTACCGCCTCGGCGAGCTTCTCGCGCACGTGCGGCTCCCAAAGAGAGGGGTCCGGGAGGGGATCGGGTTTTGTCGGGGAAATGAGAATCGGCGATTCGCCGCCGAACATGTCGAGCTGCCAACCAGCCACATGCGGTTTCATGAGCGTGCTCCGGATATCACCCGGGCACCACGTTCCCATATCGGGAACGTAGTTCCCGGTGGGACATGGGGCGACCGTGCATATTGCTTCGCACGGTCGGACAGGGGCGACTTACTTCGTGCCCGTCTTCAGCGGTTTGGCGCTCGTCTGGTTGTACGGTGCCTTCATGGGAATGACAACGGCCGATTTCGCGTACTGCCGTTGCGGCGCCTTCGCTGCCGTCGCACTGGAATGTGCGGTCGCGCCTTGATCACGATTCGCGTGCTGCACGGTCTCTTCTACATCACGAGAATCGGCGGTATCGCGTTCGGACGAACGCGGGGCCTTCCTCGCATTGTTCTTTGCGTAGTGGAATGCAGCAATCACCAGGAACAGGGAAACAAGGATCGACGTCGTCGCAACATAGAGCACCAGGCACACGGCGAGGAGCTTGAACGGCGATATGAACGCGCCGCTGAACAGGGACTTCAACATGTTTCTCTCCAGAGAAAATCGAACAAGGGAATGTCCGGACAACGCCCGGTGGTTTCGATGCTCAGAGTGAGCAAGGAAATCGGCGCGAAGCACTTTCGTCCGCGACCGAATGGTCAGCGCACGAAACAGCTCAGGGCCGATCGAAGGGAAGGCGCGGACAGGCCGCGAAATGGCAGAGCCGGTTGACTCAGGAAGGTCGATGCGTCAGGAACGCGTGATAGAGGTAGGGTAAGCCGCGCCGACGGAAGGCCCGCGCCGAATGCTCGCCAATCGCGTACAGCTTTGGCCGCGTCGTCCCGACACAACCGGTTGTGGGGCTAAACCCAGAATGCTCCAGAAAATCGTATAGCTTTCTCCGGAACTTGACTTCCAAAAATCGGAGACAAACTGGACGCGTCACTTCAACAAACGAGGCGCATCCACATGGTCTGGACGGTCATTCTTCTCGCCGGTGCCTGGGCACTGATCAAGCAGTATGCAAAATCGCATCCGCGTCGCCCTTCCTTTCCCCCTGTGACGCGGAGCCAAGCGTCCGGCGACGCCGGCGAGGCGCGCGTACTCGTCGAACTGCGCCGTGTCTTGTCTCAGCTCTGCGGCAGCGACTTCTATGTCCACCCCACCGCGCTTCTGTTGCTGCACGCGCCGGGGACCGAGTTTCCGACCGCCGAAGTCGACCATCTCGTCGTCACGCCGTTTGGCATCTTCTTGATCGAGACCAAGAACTGGGCCGGCTCGATCCGGCCCGGCCGTACCGCGGATCTAGTCTTGTGCCACCTCGCCGGCGGCAAGCCGGAGGAGCGGCGTTCACCGATCAGCCAGAACCGAGCAAAGGTCGCCTTCCTGCGCGGCACGCTGCCGGCCACTTGGAATGTGCAAGGCCTCGGCGTCTTCGCGCACGACGACTGCACGCTGTCCCCGGATCTACCGCTCGCCCTTATCACCCTTCGCGATCTGGGCTACTGGCTTCGCACCCAACGGAACCGTCATGCGAAATCTGGGAATCCCGACATCAGTGTCTCGGCAGCGTGGGACGTTGTGCGCCGATTGAGCGTGGACGACCCGACCGGATCGGCTCTTACTGCCCACCGCCATAAAGTTGCCCGAAATTCATCCGTAAACAACTGACCATCGCCTTACATTTATTAACAAACTGAAACAATTCGTTTCAGTTTGTCGGCGAGCGCCATACCGCGAAAGACGCATTGATTCGTGCAGCTTTCGGTCCCTGATGCTGAAAAGCGCCGCGTAAGCTGGTGTACACCCCCAAGTCTCGCTTCCGTCGGCCGGGTCCCGGCCGATCCCACTAGCCGCCGATCCCGTGCCAGGGAAGGCCGGCCCCTTAACTGGAGAGTGCTTTGTCCAAGAAACCGTCGAAGAAACCTGAAGACGACGAAACCTTCGATCCCACCGTCCCCGACAATTCCGCGTCGGACAGCGAAGAACTCGACCTGCCCGCAACGTTCGCGCATGTCCCCGACAAGCTCGAACTCAGTGCGACCGCGCGCGAAATGTTCGCCGATCTGCCCGAAAATCTCATTCGGATCATCATCCACGAAAGCGAGGAAGTCGCGCACTCGACCCGCAAAATCCTGCAGGAACACATGCGGATTGGCGGCAACTTCGCGCATATCCATGCCTCCGTGATCGGGCATTTCGTCAGTTCGCAGGGGGATACCCGGAAAGTCCGGAACCAGGCCGCCGAGCTCGTCTACGCCTTTCTCACCAAGCTCTTCAGGAAGTCGAAGTCGTCGGTCAGCCTGTACATCCGGTGCTATAACAAGTTCTCGAACAATATCGGCGCGGTCGAAATGTTGACCATCAGCGACATGTCTCTGCTGGTCCACAACCACATCAGCGATGAAGTTGTCGAGAAGGTGATCGAGGCGAAGCGCGAGGCCCCCGACCTTACCAAGAGCGAGGTCAAACGCCTCATCGCGTCGCTTGAGGATCAGATCGCCGGAAAGGACAACAGCATTGAGGAGGCGACCTCCCAATTGACCGCCACTGTCGGACGACTGGACGACGCGCAAAAGGAGATCGACCGCCTTTCGGTCGAACTCAATTACGTGCGGCAGGAACAGGCGCGCGAGAAAGCAAAGGCGCAGGAAACTCAAGTCTCACTCGCCTCGTCCGGCAAGCAGGTGTCAACGCTGCAGCAAACGCTCGCGAACAGGGAACGCGAGGTCGAGCAGCTCACCGCCGAAATCGTCAAGCTCAAAGCGAACCCGTTGAAGACTGAAGTTCCGGTGCCGACGCTGCCAGATTCCTACACGACCCTGCAAGAAGCAATGTCGGCGAAGCTTGCCGAGTTCGAGGCCGCCAGCACCCAGCTTGAACAAGCTCAGGCACAGCTTTCGGAGCTCGAGGCGCGCGCGCAGGAACACCGCGCGTCCATCGAAGCAAGCGAAGTGCTCGAGAAGAAAATCCGTGGCCTGATTGACACCTTCAGCTCGTTCGTACAGGACTACCACAGCGCGCAGCTACTCGCGACCGCGGACGGGAGCCCGACCCGCTTCAAACCGCTGTTTCAGGCGTTCAGCGACCTGATCGGCAAATTCCATGGCGAGGTGATGGCGGCCGCACGGGCCTAATTAGCGCGGGCCGCGCTACGTTGTTGTGCAGTAGAAGAGTAAGCGCTAAATCCGCCACACGTCGTTAGGTGACGTGTTACCGGGTAACATGTTTCGAATCGATAGTTACCGGGTAACGAAGGAGATGCGAGATGACGCAAACGACGGCGCAGCGGCAGGCGGCTTATCGGGCAAGGCGCGAGACGGCAGGCAAGGACGGCAACGGTGATCGACGTCTGGATATGTGGGTGAGCACGGAAGCGTATCTTGCTCTGACGCGGTTAGCTCGCCGTTACTCGGTAACGAAGCGCCAGATGCTGGAACGGTTGATCGCGCGGGCAGACGACGCGATTGTGCGCCGACTCGATCCCGATTCGGAACAGTGGGACCAATACTTCGGCCCAGCGCGGTAGCGATCGGAGTTACCCGGTAACGGCTTGCTGTCGAGCGAAGTTGAACGGTAGCAGGTCGCCAATATCGGCATCCGGTGCGCGCTGCGGCAATTCGGTCAGCACGTGCAGCAGATAGGCATGGGGATCGACGCCACAGGCTCGACACGTGAGCATCAGGCTGTAGACCATCGCGCTCGCTTTCGCGCCGTCGACCGTATCGCTGAAGAGCCACGACTTTCTCGCCGTGGCAAACGGCCTGATGTCGCGTTCGATGACGTTGTTGTCTATTGCAAACCGGCCATCGTCCACATAGCGACTCAGGTAAGGCCATTGCCGGAGACAGTAGCCGATCGCCTCGCCTAGCAGGCTCTTGGGCAGAACCTTCGGCGCGAGCTCGTCGAGCCAACTCTTGAAGGCGTTTAGCAACGGCACGCTGTGCTGTTGGCGCAAGCGGTACCGGTAATCGGCCAGCGTCTCGCCTTCGGGCAACGTCTGTTTGGCGAGCGTCTCGACCTGGTACAGCGCCTGGAAGAATTCGAGCGCCTTCGTGATGCGGGGGCTCGGTTTGTTCTTCTGCCCCTTGAGCGCATCCGTGAACATCCGGCGTCCATGCGCAAGGCATCCGAGGTGCGTGGCCGATTTGACCGTCCGCCACGCAGGCCAGCCGTCCGTCATCAGCGTGCCCGCGTAGTCTCCGAGGAACTCCTTCGGGTACTGCTGGCCACGCCCCGGCTGGTACTCAAACAGCACCACCGGCTGCTCGCTATCCTCCGCGCTTCGGTAGACCCACATGTATGACTTGTCCTGCGCGTTTCGGCCGTTCTCCTTCAGGACCTGGACGGTGGTCTCGTCGCCGTGAATCAGCCACTGGCTGAGCAGAATCTTCTTGAGCGCCTTGAACAGGCGCGTGTAGTGAAGCTCGGCGGGGCGGATGATCCAGTTCGCCAGCGTACCGCGGCTGACTGCGATATTCGAGCGTGCGAGCACGTCTTCCATCCGGTACAGCGGCGTGCCGTCGACATACTTGCCGGCCGTGACGGCGGCGATCATCGATGCACTGGCGTGACTACCCGGCAAGGGCTGCGCCGGCATCGGCGCGACCACGATCGGTGTGTGCGTGCCGTGACGCTCGCAGTGCCGACACGCGTACTTGAAACGCGCGTGCTGCAGCACCGAGACCTTGACCTGCATGTGCAACTGTTCGCTGATTTCCTCGCCCATCCGATGCATTGCCTTGCTGCAGCACGGGCAGATCTTCTGGTCTTCGGGCAGGTCGTACTCGATTCGCTCGCGCGGCAGGTCCGCGGGCAGCGGTTTGCGGCCACGCTTGCGCGGTTCAGGCTGGCCGGGTTCCGGCAACCCGGTATCGGGCAACGTCAGCGGCTCGCCGTCGTCCTCCTCGGCCGGCTCAGCGTGGGCTGCCTCTTCGGCCTCGTTGAACACGCGGTCGCGGCGCTTCTCGCTCTTCGGCGCGTACTGTCGGGCCAACGCGAGACGATATTGCTCTTCCAGCGCATCCAGGCGCTTGGTCAATTCGTCGATCCTGGCGTCACGCTCGGCAATGACCTGAGCATCGGCCGCCACCCGCTCCTCCAGCTTGTGGATATAGGCCTTGGCGGTGCGCGGAAGTCGGGGGAGATTGGGAGGGGACATGCGCTCAACGATAGCGAAACGCAGAGCCAAATAGGTTTACGCGAATTTGTAACAGCTAAAGCCGCCGTTGTTTACTGGCAACAGCGGCGATACCCTGCTTCAGTTCGTGTGGCAGTACTGCCGCGCTGGGTGGCGGCGCACGGCGTCGATATCGACGCCGTCGAGCAGCAGGTGAAGCTGCTCGGCCGTCAGTTCGATCACGGCTTGCTGACGGCGGGGCCAAACGAAACGGTCGGCCTCGAGGCGTTTCAATAGGAGCCAGAATCCGGCCCGGTCATACAGCAGAAGCTTCACGCGATCGCGTTTGCGGTTGTGGAACGCGAAGACGGCTCGCGCAAGCGGATCGAGCAGCATCGACTGCTCGACCAGCGCGACGAGGCTGTTGATGCCGGCGCGGAAGTCGATGGGCTCGCGGTGCAGGTAGATCTGCAGGTCCGCGTCGAAGCGGAACATCAGCGTGCCCCCAACGCTTCGATCATCGCCTTCACGAGAGCGCCATCGTGTGCGGCGCATTCGAGCTGTAGCGTTACGCCGTTGGGCAACTGCGCTGATAGTCGCGCCGGCGTCATTGCCTTCGCCGCTTCGTACCTGTGTGACGTTCGCCGTACGTTCACCGGCTCGGGGTTCGTGCGCACCGGTGCCACCTCGTTGATCGGAACGACCGGCACGAATGCCGATGGCAAGGGCTCGACGCACGCCGTCACAGCAGCATTCGCGCGTTCGCGCAATTGAATCCACTTATGCAGCTGGTTCGCGTTCACACCCGCCTTCAACGCCAGTCCGGCAATTGACGCGCCCGGCTGCAGGCAGGCTTCAATCAGCTTGCGCTTACCCTCGGCGTCAAACCTGCGCTTGCCCGTCGCGGTCACGCCGGTCACCCGCAGTGGCAGGAAATCAACTTCGTTCTGTGTCATCGGTTGCGTCCGCAAGTTGTAGTTGCGGACGCAAGCCTGCGCTCGTTCAGCTTTCGATTCTAGGTGGGGTTAAATTCGCGCTTACGTAGAAGAGAGATACAAAAATGGACAAGAAGAATTCGCGCGAGACCTACCGTTCGATCGAGCGCCTTTACGTACCAAACTGGCTGTCCGAGCGCATCCAGGTGACAAACTTCGACCTCGTCGACCAGATGAAGTGGCTGCTTGAGATGGATGGCGCCTTCAACGACATTCTGGCCGTCGAGCGCAAAGAAATCGACCACGTCAAGCATAACGAGGCTTCGCTGCGGAATCTCCTGCGCACGCCGTTCTTGATGGTCGCCCCGACGCTCGAGACGGTTGAAGACTGGCGCTGCTTCGTCGATGAAACGCCGACGACAGTCGCGGTCGATCAACTGTTCCGGAAGCTGCCACCGCTCGACGCGCTCGCAAAATTCTCGGTCGAACAGCACAACCGGATCTTCCTCGATCTGGTGACAAGTGTGATCCACCTCAGCGTGCTTGCGGCTCCGTTGCTCGGAATCACGACCGCGGTAGCCACCTACCTCGCGTCCGTACCCACCTACAAGCTGCGGATCGCGCTCGGTCGGATGCAAGGACTTCCCCTGTTTCGCTGGCGTTTCAACACGCCGACGTTCTGGTATCAGTTCACCGCCAGCGACCTGACCGACGAGATGGTGGCTCACCAGATCATGGCGACCTCGCCGATCCGAATGAACAGTGCGCCTGGCAAGGCCGGTTGGAGCGAGCTTCGACTGCCGCGAGACAAGAATGAGACCTACGCGTGCGCCCTGATGGCCTACGGGTGTCGCGCGTCGACTGCCGCCAGCCTGTTCCGCCTGAATCAGAATGCGATGCGGCAACGGTATGTCGAGATGCACGGCACCAGCTCCCCGTGCGGCAACACGCCGAACTCGCTCACGTGGTTCGTCGAGACGCCAACCAATCGCCTCCACGGCACGATCTTCACGTGGCTCTACCGCGCCGCGCTAGCGTCCGGCGCCAACGCACCGCAAGCCCTGATCGCGACCAACGACGTCTACCAGCAGATCTTCGGCGGCAAGCACGCGATCTCCGTCGACCGCGGCTGTAACCTGACTCGAGCGATGGCCGCAGACAACCGACTCACGATCGCGCCGTGTCGGACCTGCCGGACCGAATACATCGTGAGTAACAACGACGCGAAAATCGAGATGCACCAGAGCTTCGATTGCCCGGCCTGCACGGGGCAGCTCGGCGCGAAACGGCGCGGCGGCAAAGCGAGGGCACGCAATGAAGCATAGTAGCGAACGTCCGGCCACCGGTGCGGTGCCCGACCTGCCGGCGAGCCTGATCGTAATTAACGGCGATTGCCGACCGCAGTTTGCGTGGTACGACGCCGAGACTGAGCAGTACTACTCTGAGGCCGATGGGTACGTCATCGTCGACGTCCGAGCCGCGCTGCCTTGGGCGGCGGTCTACGTTCACTAGGTGCCGCATGGACGACCTCGCCTACCTCGTCACCGAAAGCAACGCCGCGTGGCTCGACGGCCGTGGCGACGGTCGATTCGAGCGGTACGAACGGTTCTATCAGTCCGAACGTGGGAAGCATGGTGAGGCATTCGAGCTCGAGCGGATCAACGGCGCGTACCCCGACTGGGTCGGCAGCCAACCGCCGCCTGTGCTTGTAATGCTGGCCAAGCCGTGGTTCGGCAAGGTTCTGGTCGCACTCACGTGCATGTACGTCGGTGCTCAAGTCGTCCCTGCCGTGTCTTCTGCGATCCCATACAAGTCGACCGTGCTGCTCGGCGTGGCTTTCGTCGGATTGCGGGCATTTCACTGGAAGCGACGACGCGCGCGATGACCGCCAGACCTTGAATCCCGCCCAGTGGCGGGATTTTTTTTTTGCCGCCCGCCATTACCAAGATAGTAGGCAGTCGCCTGCGCGAACTTGGCATTGCTGCCGCGTCGGTAGGATGGAGTGACATCCTCCCTCAGATCAACGCAGCCTACCCCGACTGGGTCGACAATCAGCCGCTGCCCGTGCTCGGGCTGCTGGCCAGAACATAGTTCGGCAAGGTGCTAGTCACGTCAGGTCGTCCCTGCCGTGTCTTCGGCCATCCCGCACAAGTCGACCGTGCTGTTGGGCGTGGCCTTCGTCGGACAAGGGATTTTCCACCGGAGGCAGCGCAAGACCGGAGGAGCATCAGAATTTGCTTCCCGCCGATGGCGGGTCATTCACTTTCCCATGCGCATGTCGAATCAGATAGAGATATACAATCGTGCTCGAAGCGTGATGCTCGTCGCTAGTTCCAGCTCTACCAGGAGACCAAAAAACAAATGAATCGAATTTTCTCGGGGCTTGCTTCTGCGTTGCTCCTTGCCACCCTTCTCGTCGCATGCACTAAAGGTGACTCCCCTTCGTCGACCATTGCCAGTGATCCCCTTGTTGGGGAATTCGGAATCGCTCAGAAAGGGAAGATAGCGCCTGCTTTCAGGGTCGAGAAAACTGACGCGGGGTACATCTTTAGCTACGAACACAAAGGCTCGTGGGAGAAAAGCTCTCAGGTAGCCCAAAAATTCCCTCGCGAACTTTTCGAGGAATTGATGAAATCGAAGACCGACGAATCGTTCACCGGTCTTGTCGATCGAGTAATCATGTTTGCGAAAGTCAAGCCAGGCTTCACCGCAGGAAATTTCAAGACTTCCACTGGATACATGATCATCATCATGATGGGTGGCCCGATCGAAGTCGTAAAGATGTAGTGCCCACTGCCGTGCGAAATACAAATAGTCGCAGGCACGAAGCGCACACGATGACGAAAGGCAAGGGTCGTATGGCCACCGGTGCCCTTCATGATCACCCACCGCCGACCAGATGAAAACCAGACCTTGAATCCCGCCCAGTGGCGGGATTTTTTTTCGCCATGGCCCCTTAAGTCTGATGTAATCATTCCGTAAATTAGAATTGGCGTTTTTTCGGCTCGCCCGGCCGTTTAAAAAATGGGCCGACGGCCACGAGAACTTGACTTCGTCTGCCCGTCGATACCATGGAATCAAGGGTTCGCAATCGGCGCACCCGACAACAAAACGAGGACCAAGACGATGAAGGGAATCACGACTATCAGCCTTTCCGCACTCGCGACAGCGGCGGTGCTCACGCTCGCAGCCTGCGGTGGCGGTGGCGGTGGCGGTGGCGACGGCGGCGGCAGCACGCCGACGGACAACAGCTCAGGTAACGGCTCGAATGGGTCAAACACCGGGGGCAACACGGCTGGCGTCGTTCCGCCTCAGACGTCGGTCGGCCCGTCGACATACGCCGCTGACTCAATGGCTTTCTACGCGTACACGAAGCTGAACAACTACCGCGCCGCAATGGGTGTCGGCCTCCTCGCCCAAGATTCGATTCTCGATCGAGCGGCGCAGGCACATGCGCTCTACATCAACTCGAACTTGGCGTCAGGCGCAATCACTGCTCTGTCGCACGACGAGCTTCCGACTCTCGCGAACTACTACGAGGCGACGCCGCTGAGCCGCGCTCGAAAAGCGGGCGCCCCAGCGACCGAAGCAATTGGAGAAAATGTCGCCGCCGGCTTGATGCATAACAGTACAGCTGCCGACGCCGACGACTGTATCGATCAAGCGCTGAGTTCGGTCTATCACCTTCAGTCGGTCACTTTCACGCAGCAAACGATCGGAATCGGATACCAGCAGAATCTCACCCAAGGTTCGTTCGCTTGCGTTTTCGACTTCGGGCAAACTGCCGGCGTAAATGGTTCCACCCAATTGGACGGTCTTCTCACGAGTGGCGGACAACAGTTGCCATCGAACGTCATCGCGACGTCGCCGTACGACAATGAGATGGGCGTCGCTGTTTCGATGGCAGCAGAGTCGCCGAATCCTGCGCCAGACGTTCTGCAACCTGGACGACCTTTGCTTCTGCGCGTCGGGGTCTCAGCCTCGGGCCAAGTCCTTAACGTGATGTCCATGACGCTCACCGCTGCGGACGGGACCGTCGTTCCGAGTCGGATCCTTGTCCCTAATTCGGCCGTCGCGGGATCTACCGGAGTGATCTCAGATCCGAACCGCCTGTTGGCCTCAGGTGTGGTTGCCCTTCTGCCGCTGGGGCCGCTCTCACCGAATACGCGCTATACCGCTTCGTTCTCGGGCATACGAACGAGCATCAGCGGTCCGACTGCGGTCACCAAGACTTGGTCGTTCACCACGAAAGCCTAACTTTCGCAAGCAAGGAGGCCCGCTTACAGCAGGCTTCCTAGCGTTTTCGACCTGTCGACCCACTACCGATCCGAATGCCAGACCCACCATTCATAGGTCCACCACCGGTACATGTTTCCATCTTTGTCGAAGAAGCAAGCGTATTGCCATTCATTCGTGTAGAAAGACCCGGCGTCGTATCTCGGCCCTAGGACTGGCTGGATTTTTACAACGGTCATACCGGGCGAGAAGATCGTCTGAACTACGTACTGCGCATTGGGGCCAAGCCTGTAACCGTTCGCAGACACAGACGCGGTACATTGGCTCTTCGGATCAACCGGAGGTCGAGGTTCCTGCGCTGGTGGTGCACATCCAAGGCTAGTCCAGCTACTGCCATTCCACTGGGGTGCGGACGTCTGCGTATACCCCGTCGGACACGACGGCGGCGGTTGATAGCTGCATTGGGGCGCCGACCATCGCGAGCCCTGCCACACTGCTGCCGCCGCCGTCGACCATCCTGGTCCCGTCTGACACTGCGGTTGAGGAATCGCCGCATTTCTTAACGGGACGGCACAGGTCGAATCCTGATACCCCGGCGTACACGGGATCGGTGCGCACATCGGCCGCATCCCGATGTACTGACCAGCTCGGTCGTAGAACGGATACATCCGAGGCGTAAATCCCGATTGGCAGCCGCCTTCAGAAAAAGTGCTCGTCGCCCCGACCATCAGCACGGTCCCCAGCGCCCATCCTTCCCATCTCTTCACGTACCACGCCCCTAGTATGTACAGTAGGTTTCAACCACGGCGGAGCCACTGACGCCGTTGCCGCTTCCGTCCGTGATCCAGACGGTCCACGGTCCACTACCCGACGCCGAGACGTTGACCGTCGCCGTTGGGTTGACGTAGAAGGAGACCGGGCTGAATACGATCTGCGGCGTCCCTCCTCCAGCGCAGCTCGGCGCGGGAACACCCCAGCCGTTCTGAACCATGAAATAGCCGTGCCGAAGCGCCGGACCACCGATCGGCAACCAAACGTGGTCCTGGCACGACAACCATTGCCCGCGCCCATCACTGTTCTGTGCGGCCGCGCCGTTCTCAGGACATGACGTCCGCGGCGTCGCGATCGCGCCCGGCGTGATCGTCTGTGTGGCATGCAGTTGCCCATTCACCGTACTGTCGCCTGTCGAAATCGGCGCAGGCGCATCACCCACCGCGTTCTGTACGACCAACGTTCCCGGCGTCCGCACCGCGTTGCTTACTGCCACGTTCGACGCGGCCAGCGTCGGCGCCGCGATCGTGCCGGTCGCGTCGATGTTGCGAACGTTGTGCAGGTCGACACCGTTGACGTCCTGACTGCCCGTCCATTTCAGTGAGCCGTCGCGCCGGATAAACACGGAGCTCCCGTCCGACGACGGGCCGTTCGTTGCCATCACGACGCCCGCCGGCGCGCCCGGCACAGGATTAGTGGCCGCCCACGCCCCGTTGAGGCCGCGCACCGTGGTCGAATTTTGGGTCGTGGAGAACCCGAATCCATTCCCGGCCGCCTGAGCCACGATGCCGGCACCGGCAACGTCCGGTTGACCGAACCTGGTCACCGGCTGCGACGAATAGAAGACGTAGCTCACCTTGCACGACGTCGTGCCGGTCGCACAGTTGTCCGGGCCGACGTTCATCTGGATCATGTAGCTACCGCCCCAGAACGGCCCGGCCGCGTAGTCCGCCTTCAAATACCCGCCGGCACGCAGTTCGGCGAACGTCGGTGGCGTGACGGACGTGGACTTTCCCCCAACCATCTGCTCCACCAGCATGCCGTACTTGTC
Source organism: Burkholderia savannae (assembly GCF_001524445.2). Lineage (NCBI taxonomy): Bacteria > Pseudomonadati > Pseudomonadota > Betaproteobacteria > Burkholderiales > Burkholderiaceae > Burkholderia > Burkholderia savannae. The sequence continues at coordinate 4,947 of NZ_CP013419.1, read as the reverse complement.
CGTCACCCAGTTCGACAACGCGGCATTGATCACCGCCTGGTTTTTCCCCTCGACGCTCAGCACGTCCTGCCGACGCTTCTCGACGTCACGCTGAATGCCTTGCAGCGTTATGAGCGCCGCAGCGACCAGCACGATCACGACTTCAATGATGCTGAGCATCGTCGGTCCTTAATTGTCTTTGGTCGCGTACAGGATGACGCTGGCGATCGCGCCCGCCGACGCGCACGCCGTCGCTGCCGCGCTCGAATTAAACGTCGTCGCCGGGCCGGAGATCGTCGTGTTGTTCACCTTGACCTGCGTGTACGCCTCCGAAATCGAATCCGCCGAGAGCGCGCAGACCGTTGCCGGAACCGGGTACGTCACCGCGACCGCATCATTTGTCGCGGTCACGGTCGCCGGGGCCGCCGTAACGGCCCCGCCGAAAATGCCCGTCAGCGCACCGGACGTCTTGTTCAGGCGACGGCCGGCGGTGTCGAACGCACGGTTCTGCGTAAGCGTCAGCATCGTGACGCCCGAGAAGTCAATTTCGCCGGAGGTTGCGTCCTGAATCCCGCTGCGGAAGTACTGCGCCTCGCTCTTGAACTGCATTGCGTGGATGCGGTCCATCACGTAACCCCGGCCCATGTAGACGACCAGCGCGATCAACGCGGCAGCCGCCATTACGCCCGCGGCTTCAACCAGCGACAGCTCCCCCTTTTGTTTGTGACGTCCCTTGCCGATGTACGGATGCTTCTGCAGTTCAGGCTTGTTGATCTTGTTCAAGTCAGTGGCTCCTAGAATTTTTGGTTGAGAGAGGTAGACGCGCCATCGAATGCGACGGCCCCCGTTGCGAAGTAAGAACCCAGGCCGAACACAAGGAACATCAGGACTGCACCGGCCAGCAACACGTAGTGAGTGACCTTCGCGTTGCGGCGCACCGCCTCGACCACCCGCGTGAGCGAGTGCTGACCAAGATCCTTGATGGACTCGACGAACTGATCACGCCCTGCAGCATCGGTCATGATGTCGATGGTGGTTTCCGAGAAGATGCCGGTGTCGAGCGCATGCATCGGCTTGTCAGGATTGGCCGTCAGCCGCGCGCTCATCTTCCGGAGGTGCCAACGCATCCATGGGTCGGCCGACTTCGCGAGCTTGTCCAGAGTGGCGCGCAGTGTCAGACCGGAATCGAACAGACCGGCCAGCGATACGATTAGCAGCGCCGCACGAAGGTCGCGGCGATTGCGCCACATCAGCGGCATCGCATCGACTCGGTTCCGGAACTCGCCCGTCCACCGCTTCAGTGTTTGGAAATAGCCGGCCACCATCCCTCCGACGACGGAACTCGTCAGCCACCAGTAGTCGGCACAAAACGTGTCGAAGGCGTAGATGAACTGGCCAAAGGCCGACCATCTTTCGAGCGGCTGCACGTCCAGTGTCGCCGGCAAAATCTCCGAGCCGAACAGCACGCAGAACGCATAGAGATAGACGATCAGGAAGACGGGATACGCCATCTGCATCGATGTCGTCGCAGACAGCACGCCCTTCGCGTTCGCCGCCATCTCCGCGAGTTCGAGACCGCGGATCGCTGCATCGTCGCGCGGCGATTGGCCTGCCAGTTCAAGCAGCACGAATTCGTCGTTCGGGATAAACGACTTGATCGCGGTCGCGAAATCGTCGCCGGCGCGCATGCGCTGCGCGATCTTCTGGAACACCGGCCATGTAAGGTTCTTGCGCGAACGATGACGAGTCTCGAGTGTCGTTAGTCGCTCGAGCAACGTTTCGCTGTTGCGCAAGCCCTTCTTGGCAACGTCGAGACGCGTTTCGCGATAGAACATTTCGCGCATCGCACGGAACCGCAACGTTGCCACGCGCAGTCGCTCATTCGCCGGGAGCATCATGAACACCGAGTAGACGAGCGACTTGATCACGACGGAATCACCCCATCCGAATCCGGCGCCACGCGGTATGCATCGAACGCGCACATGGACTCATCGATAAACCGCGGATCGATGAGTCCGCGCGAGGCCTTGTACAACGCGTGCTCATAGACAGTCTTGCCGGTCATGTCGGCATCGGCGAAGTCGCTCTTGCGACTGGTTCGCCATAAATGCTCCGCACCGCGCCAGTCACGCGCTGAAACGCGCTCGAGGAACTCGGGGGTCGGGCGGTAAAGCTCCATCGCCAGCGTCTGCCCCTTGATGCCGGCCGCCACCTTTCCCGAACGGGTGAACAGGCCCGGGCGACGGCAATGCTCGCAACCGTCCTCGTCCCGGCAAGCCATGGTGGACGTGTCCAGACCGAACTTGCGCTCCAGCGTCGCAATCTGTCCTGGCGACAGCACTTCGCGGGCCGGCCGCTTGCAGTGGGGGCAAAGAATCGGGATCAGCTTCTGGTTGCCGACCGCGTTCAGAAAACTGCCCGAGGCCACCTCATCCATCGGCAGTTTCAGTCGGCCACCGACCAGTCGCATCACAGCACCGAGGATGCTATTGCCGTGCAGCGTGGTGCGTACCGGATGCCCGGTCAGCGCGAGTTCGGCGACCAGACCTGCCAACACCGAATCGCGGACTTCGCCGATCGTCAGGTCGTCGGGGTCCATCCGCATCAGCGTGCGAATCACTTCGACGATCTTGCGATTCGCGTCCTCTTCGGTCTCACCCGGGCGGCGCTGAATCGAAATATCGGAAAGCCAAGGCGCGGGTACCTCGGATGGCTCGTTGACCGCGAACTGCTTGATGCGATCGCGATTCGGCACGAGGTACGACATCGCTCGCAGCAACGTCGTCTTCGCCGATCCAGTCTCCCCGGTCAGGAAAGTGGCGCCGCCCGTCACTTTTCCGAGACTATCGAGGATCTCCAGCTGGCTCGCCTCGAGCCCCATCTCGTGCGGAAGCAGTACCTTCACATGCTTGAAGTTGCCGTCGAGCAAACGGAGCGCGACATCGAACCCGCCAACAAGGGGTGTGCTCTGCCAGCGGATATTGAGGAGATCCATATGCGCTACGAGCGGGATCATCGCGGACTGCGGCGCCGTCGGCTGGAACGTTTCGCCTGAGTTCGTGTTGCGTTGAACGAGATCCTGATAGGCGGCCGACAACGCACGGCGCACCAGCGCCTTGGGCATTTTTCGATACGAGTACAGGTCGCCGTCGACGCGCAAACGCAGCTCGACATCGTCGGCAAACTCCCGATATTCCCAATGCACGTCGCCAGCCCCGTACGCTTTCGCTGCTTCGATCACGTCACGGAAGGCCCCGATCGCGCGAGATGACTCTGGTACGGTTGTCGAGGCGCGCTGCTTCTCCTTGCTGTAAAGCGCCGCGATGACGTCCTCGTCCGCGACCATCTCTTCATGCACGGAAATGTCCGCGCGCGCGAGGTCCTTCAGATAGGTCGCGTACAACTGGCTTTCGTGGAAACGCTGCGTCGATACCACGATCGAGATACCGGCCTGCAGTTCGACGGCGATGAATTCGCGGCGAGCCAATTCGGTCACGGCAAGCGCCGCGCTTTCCTCGCGTTGGCACAACACGCGCTTGAAAGTCAGCGAGTCGGCATGCACCAGGCGCGGTCGTCCCGTCTCGATCGACACGTCCGGTGCCTCGGTCACATCCATGCCGATGCGTCGCACCGTCGGCGACTCGTCGTAATCGGCAGGCCGGTGCAAAGCGGATTCACTTTCCTGCACGGCGTCCGCAGCAGGCGGTTCGGTCGGTTCTGTCACGCGCGTTGACCCATGCTCCGGGTCAGCCGCTCGCTCGGCCCACATGCTCGCTTCGGGTTCCGATGAAGGCACTGTATCCGCCCGCACATCGACGGTCGAGGTGGCCGTATCGGACTCAGCGGGAATACGCAGACCGCTCGCTTCCATCTTGGGAGATCCGCAGGACGGCGAGACGTCCTTGTCTGCGACACGATGCGAACCGATTGCCTCGTCGAATTCCGCGACGTCCTCTATTTCCTCCTGCGCGCGGCGTAGCATCATGCCCATCGTCATCGGATGGCCCTGATTCGTCTGGCGGGGATTCACCGGCTTGCTCGCCGTTTTGAAACGGGGCTCGCGCGGACCGTCGACTGCAACTGTCGGTTCACCGCCGTCTACCGGCTCCCGCCCGACAATCGGCACCGCGCCTGACGAGCTATCGGTGAACCCGGCCTTGAACGCCTTGAGTCGGCCAAGTAGACCGCGCTTCGCCGGTTCCCGTGATTCCATATCCGCGAAGAGACTCATTGGCCCCCCCCAAGCGGAACGCCCCGTAGCGGTGCGCCCGCTGGGAGAGGCGAAGCCAGATCCACGAGGGAGCGGATTGCGTTCGTCGCTGGCGACTGGATCGGTGCGGAACCGCGAATCGGCTCCTTCCAAACTCGCTTTCCTTCGACCACCGTCACCGCATAGCCGTCGACGCCTTTGACGCTCCAGCCGTTGAGCAGCGTCGCGCCGACTCGCGCCGGGTAGATTGCATCCCGGTACGAATACAGGACGTGTGCGCCAGTTTCATCGTTGAATGCGCCGAGAAAAGTGACCGGGTCTCCATGCGCGCGTGGCTGGCGCACCGGCTTCTCGAGCGGCTGCGGAGCAACGTCGGCAGTAACGCTGCTGGCGGCAATCCCCGGTTGCAGTTGCGTCATGGCGCCAGGCGGCAGCATGCCGTTACCGACCGCGCCCCCGCTCAGTTGACGGGCGATGTTCGCGCGCGCCAGCTGGTCAATATCGTCGATCGACAGGCTGGCGCCGACGGGGCCGGCATGAGCGGACGCGGCAATACCAACGCCCGCCGCGATGAGTGCGTGCTTAATCGAAAACATAGTATTTTCCCTTCGCGGTGAAGTGGACGCCATACGGCGAGTCGCCCGTTTCCTTGTCGGTGGTCGCGCCCGCGCCGTCATTAAGTCGCAGTTCGACCTTCAGCGATTCGAGCGCCATGTTTGGCGGCAGCTTGGCGAGCAATGGCGACTGCCAGCGGAAGC